>DATNPT010000064.1:0-5859 GCA_036703075.1 Chroococcales cyanobacterium | reverse complement strand
ACCCACTCATCTTACTTAGAACCTGACTCCGCGTCTGAACCAGGATCGCGCCTCCATCTCAATTACCAGCAGTGGGTCGATTTACTCGGACGGGAGGCTGAGGTGGCTGCCGTACAACAGCCTAAACATTTATCCGTACTTCTGGGCGATTCTTTGAGCCTATGGTTTCCCGCTGAAGTGCTCCCGTCCGATCGCCACTGGCTCAATCAGGGCATCTCTGGGGAAACCTCGGCAGGGCTGCTCAATCGCTTGGAGTTAATCGACCAAACCCAGCCAGAGGTCATCTATGTGATGATTGGGATTAATGACTTGATTCGGGGAGTGAGAGACCAGACGATTTTGGCTAACCAAGAGCTAATCGTTCGCTACTTGCGGCGAGTTCATCCTCAATCCAAGATTGTCGTTCAATCGATTTTGCCTCACAGCGCCGATAAAGTAACCTGGGAAGGACGCGATCGCCTGTTGGCGATCCCAAACAGCCGCATCCAGGAACTAAACGGGAAACTCAAAGCGATCGCAGAAGCAGAAGGCGCTATCTATCTCGATCTCTACCCTCTTTTTGCCGACACCAACGGTAACCTAAAAACTGAGTTGAGTACTGATGGTTTACACTTGAGTCCTCAAGGTTATTTAGTTTGGCGTAATGCCATGTTAGTCCTCAACGAACTGCTACTGGGAAAAGTTTAAAGTAGTGACCAGTAATCAGTTATCAGTGGCCAGGTTGCATCGCATCGAGGATTCAATACTGTGGGATAGCCATCTGGACTGTCCGGATCGGGTAAGATGCCCAACCCACGGAGTTCCAGACGTTATTTAATCCACATTTCATCGTGGAGATTGAAGGACGACTGACTACTGACAGAAAAACCCTCTAACCGCAATCCCCGGCTAATGCGTCACTAGCGTTTTAAGATCGAGGGGATAAAAACAGCATTAGAGTCATTTTGTAGGGGAAACGGCATGGATACAAAAGCGTTCAAGCGATCGCTCCACAGTTCAGAAAACTACCACCGCAAGGGATTTGGTCACGAAGCCGAAGTCGCTACTCAGCTACAGTCGGAATATCAAAGCAGCTTAATTCAAGAAATTCGAGCGAATAACTATCAGCTCAAACGTGGAGATGTTACCATCCGACTGGCAGAGGCATTTGGCTTTTGCTGGGGTGTTGAGCGAGCAGTTGCCATGGCCTATGAAACCCGCCAACACTTTCCCACCGAGCGCATCTGGATGACCAACGAAATCATTCACAACCCTTCTGTCAATCGACGGTTGCAGGACATGAACGTTGGCTTTATCCCAGTCGAGCAAGGGACAAAAGACTTTTCTCAGGTTGATAGCGGTGATGTCGTGATACTACCAGCCTTTGGAGCTAGCGTTCAAGAAATGCAGCTCTTGAACGACAAAAACTGCAAGATTGTGGATACCACCTGTCCTTGGGTGTCTAAAGTCTGGAATACCGTTGAGAAACACAAGAAAAAAGACTATACCTCGATTATTCACGGCAAGTACAAGCACGAAGAAACAGTTGCCACGAGTTCCTTCGCTGGCAAATACCTGGTGGTGCTGAACATGAAAGAGGCTGAGTATGTCACCGACTACATTCTCAACGGTGGCGACAAAGATGAGTTTATGACCAAGTTTAGCCGTGCTTGTTCATCTGGCTTTGACCCAGATCGGGATTTAGAGCGCGTTGGTATTGCCAATCAAACCACGATGCTCAAGAGCGAAACCGAGCAGATTGGCAAGCTGTTTGAGCGCACGATGATGAGAAAGTATGGTCCAGTCAATCTCAACGAGCATTTCCAAAGCTTTAACACCATTTGTGATGCTACTCAAGAGCGGCAGGATGCCATGTTGGGGCTAGTTGAAGAAAAATTAGACTTAATGATGGTGATTGGTGGCTTCAACTCCTCCAATACCACTCAGTTGCAACAAATCGCAATCGAGCGGGGTATTCCGTCCTATCACATCGATAGCGCCGCACGCATTGAGTCAGGAAATCGGCTGGAACATAAACCCTTAGGGCGCGATTTGGAAGTAACTCAGAATTGGCTTCCTCCTGGGGAAATTGTTGTAGGCATTACTTCAGGAGCCTCGACGCCCGATAAAGTGGTGGAAGAGGTGATCGAGAAGATTTTTGAACTCAAAGTAACGCCTGCTTGGGTTTGACACATCCTCCCTGGCTTCACCTCTCGGAAGCTGGGGATTCCTCTAAGGATTGAATGGGGACGATTCCATAAATCTCCAACGTAGCGAGGTAGCATCAACCCTCTCAATAACCTCATCAATGTAAAAAATACTGGCACCCTTACAACCCAGGTATGACAATGTAACTTGGGCGCTGCTTAATTCGCTCCATCCAGCTCATAACATGAGGATAAGATTCCAACGAAATCTTCCCTTCCGGTGCTAGCGCGATATAGGGAAAACAGGCTACATCAGTAATCGTTGCGCGATCGCATTCGAGCCAGTTTCGCTCCTGAATCAGACAATGAACGCCTCATTTCTCTACTGTGCGCTCTATGTGCCTGGAGCAGTTCAAAATAAGAGATAGCTCTCTCTCACGACCCATTCGCCTTTTCCTGTCAACTGATACAGTGTTGGGCAGAGGAGATTGTTATACTGCGACTGGGACGATACTTTTTAATTGGAATTCTTTATAGGAAATGCAGCCCACTGACCCGAATAAGTTTACAGAAACAGCTTGGAAAGCGATCGCTCAATCTCAAGACGTTGCCAAACAATTTAAAAATCAAACACTAGAAGTAGAACATGTCGCGGTCGCTCTGCTGGAACAAGAGGGGCTGGCGAATTTAGTTCTCACGAAGGTTACAGTTGACATTCCTCGGTTTAAACAGCAACTGGAAGCTTTCGCCAATCGTCAACCCAAGGTTAGCACCGTTGACCAACTTTATTTGGGTCGCGGGCTGGATGTCATGCTGGACAAGGCTGAGGAATTTAGAGCCACGTTCCAGGATAAATATATCGCAGTCGAGCATTTGCTGCTAGCCTTAGTCGAAGATGACCGGGTGGGGCGGCGATTGCTCAAAACCCATAATCTAGACACCCCAAAGTTAGAAGCTGCGATTAAAGCCGTCCGGGGGAGTCAAAAAGTTACCGACCAAAATCCAGAGAATCGTTACGACGCCTTAGAGAAGTACGGACTAGATTTAACGGAACAGGCTAAAGCTGGAAAACTCGATCCGGTGATTGGGCGGGATGAAGAAATTCGTCGAGTTATCCAGGTGCTATCTCGTCGCTCGAAGAATAACCCAGTGCTGATTGGAGAGCCAGGAGTTGGGAAAACGGCAATTGCCGAAGGACTCGCTCAGCGCATCGTGCATGGTGACGTTCCCGAATCGTTAAAAGGTCGTCAGTTGATTTCCTTAGATATGGGTAGCCTGATTGCCGGTGCCAAGTATCGGGGAGAATTTGAAGACCGACTGCGAGCTGTGCTGCGGGAAGTCACTCACTCAGAAGGTCAGATTGTCCTATTTATTGACGAGTTGCATACCGTCGTTGGTGCCGGGGCGACGCAAGGCGCGATGGATGCGAGCAACTTGCTCAAACCGATGCTAGCGAGAGGAGAATTGCGCTGTATCGGAGCCACTACGTTAGATGAGTACCGCAAGCATATTGAAAAAGATGCAGCTCTGGAGCGTCGCTTTCAACAGATATTAGTCAATCAGCCGACGGTCGAAAACACCATTTCGATTTTGCGCGGACTCAAGGAACGCTACGAGGTTCACCACAACGTCAAAATTACCGACTCGGCCCTGGTTGCCGCTGCAACCTTATCTGACCGTTATATTACCGATCGCTTTTTACCAGATAAAGCCATTGACTTGGTAGACGAGGCAGCGGCCAAGCTCAAGATGGAGATTACCTCAAAACCAGCAGAATTGGAAGCGATCGATCGGCGGCTGATGCAGCTCAAGATGGAAAAGCTATCCATAGAAGCTGAAAACCAAGAGAATGGTCTTTCTTCTACTGTCAGCAGTGCCTACCGCTCCTCGCGCGAGCGTCTCGATCGAATCGATCAAGAAATCACATCGCTCGAAGAGAAACACGGAGAACTCGACGGACAGTGGACAGCAGAGAAACAATTGCGAGAAGACATCAACAATCAGAAAAAAGAAGAAGAACAGATAAGACTGCAAATCGATCAAGCCGAACGGGATTACGACTTGAATAAGGCAGCTCAACTCAAGTACGGCAAGCTGGAAAATTTACAACGCGCTTTGGAAGAAAAAGAAAGCCTGCTCCTGAAAATCCAATCTCAAGGGCAAGCTTTATCGCGAGAACAAGTCACCGAAGCCGATATCGCGGAAATCGTTGCCAAGTGGACGGGTATTCCAGTTAACCGATTGCTGGAGTCAGAGCGTCAAAAGTTATTGCAGTTAGAAGGTCATTTACATCAACGTGTAATCGGTCAAACCGAAGCGGTGACCTCAGTTGCCGCTGCCATTCGTCGCGCCAGGGCAGGGATGAAAGACCCCGGACGCCCTATCGGTTCCTTCTTATTCATGGGGCCAACGGGGGTTGGCAAAACTGAACTGGCAAGAGCGCTAGCGGCGTTTCTCTTTGACAGCGATGATGCCATGGTACGGATCGATATGTCCGAGTACATGGAGAAACATGCCGTTTCGCGGTTGATTGGCGCACCTCCCGGATATGTGGGTTACGAAGAAGGGGGACAACTGTCGGAAGCGGTTCGACGGCGTCCTTACTCGGTTGTGTTACTCGATGAGGTGGAAAAGGCGCACCCCGATGTCTTCAACATCTTGCTGCAAGTGCTCGATGACGGACGGATTACTGATTCTCAAGGGAGAACGGTAGATTTTCGCAATACGATTATTGTGATGACCAGCAATATTGGTAGCGAGCATATTCTGAATGTTTCGGGAGATGATTCTCAGTACGAAGAAATGCGAAAACGCGTAACCGATGCCTTACGCAATCACTTCCGTCCAGAATTTCTCAATCGCGTTGACGACATCATCATCTTCCACACGCTTAATCGTGATGAACTGCGTCAAATTGTCAGCATTCAACTCAAACGAGTTGAGCGCTTGCTATCCGACCAGAAAATCAAACTAGAAATGTCAGCAGCAGCTCTAACCTACGTAGCAAATGCCGGTTACGACCCGGTGTACGGAGCGCGTCCGCTCAAGCGAGCAATTCAACGGGAACTGGAAAACCCGTTGGCGACTAAAATTTTGGAGAATGCGTTTGGGGAAGGGGACACGATTGTGATTGATTGTGTGGAGGATTCTCTCATCTTCAACACGAAAGCCGCGCTTAAGGCGTCGGAACCCCAAGCTATCTCCTAGGGAAACTTTGCGATCGCGCCAGGGGTTCTCGATACCAGGATAGGCTTGTTAGAATTGGGGCAATCCTTTTACCAACAATGCCCCAACCAGGCATGCACATCACCGTAGCTATCCCAACCTACAACGGGGAAAGCCGATTACCCAGGGTTTTAGAGCGACTGCAAGCACAAATCAACACCCAACACATCGCTTGGGAAATCCTTATTGTTGACAACAACAGCACGGATAACACGGCAAAGGTTATCCAGGAGTATCAAGCGAACTGGTCGAATACCTACCCTCTCAGATATTGCTTTGAAGCAGAGCAAGGGGCGGCGTTTGCCCGACAGCGGGCTGTTCGGGAAGCGAAAAGCCTGCTCATCGGTTTTTTAGATGATGATAACCTGCCTGCTCCTAATTGGGTGGAGCAGGCTTACTCATTTGCCCAAACCTATCCAAAAGCCGGTGCGTTTAGCGGGCAAATTCATGGTGATTTTGAAGTTACTCCGCCAGAAAACTTTGCACGCATCCAAGCCTTTTTAGCAAT
>DATNPT010000048.1:0-6404 GCA_036703075.1 Chroococcales cyanobacterium | reverse complement strand
GAATTTAAAAAAGTCATGGTGATAATGTATTTAAAGGATGAGCGTATCTGATATTCTTTTTTAAGAAAGTCTAGATAGTAGAGGCGTTTCGCCAGAACGTCTCTACGACACCGCAGGGAAAAGGGGCTATAAGAGCGGATTTAGTATTAAGCTGTCGTGTATTTTTAATGCATAACTGATGGGAGTCGGAAATGGGGAATGGGGAATCGAGGAAAAATCTTCAAATAGTCTTGAAATAAAGGTTTCGTCGCACTCCCAACTCCCGATTCCCGACTCCCCAACCTCACAGGAAATAGGCAATGTTTTACGCGCAACAGCTTAGTTCATAGAGATAGGTTGGGATTCAGCTTGAACTCGCCCGTTACCCTGGTAATCCAAGGCAGCCGTTCCCTGTTCTGAAGCACGCAGCTCTTGAAGAGAGATTTCTGGCTGCTTGGTATAGACCGAACTCAATAAAATATTCAGAACTCCGCTTTCTGTTGCCTGACGGATGGCGCGGTGCGTAATTAGTTCACCCACATTGAGAATCACGTTGTCCTGGGCGTCAAGAATGACACGGGTGACTGGACGCCCCAGTGCTTGTTCAATCCGTTGGTGCTTGATTGCCCGCGTACTGCGTCCTTGTAGCTCTTCTACCTTCTCTTGCAGGCTGTGCCAGAAGGTGTTGAAGTTCTCTTGGGCAACGCTTGCCCGATAGCGAGGCGCTGCTGCTTTTAGCAGATCGCGCAGTTGAACTTTGGTTTCTAACCATGTGTTACTGGCGGTAGAACGGACTGCGGTTGCCAGAGTTAGACCTACAGCGTTCAGCAATTGGGCCTCTTTCCCGTAAGTCCGGGCGCGATCGATGACGGGTTCCATCACAATCTGACCCGATGCCGCAATAATTAAACCATCGTCAGTACGCACTGTTTGTAAAACCCGCCGACCTTTTGCCTGCTCGATAGCGACGTGTGCTGCCAGCTCATCAATCGAGCGACTTACGTTAGCGGCATTGCTCTGAGTCACGATCTGAATTCGCTCGCTCGTAGATGCCGTCGCCGCTTGAAGATTACGGCTGATGTTTGCAGTCAGGCTGCCACCTGTTGATCGATAGAGTTCATCAAGGATGCCCATGCGCTCAGCAGCATCCGCGTATGCTAGCGTCACTTCTTGTCCCTGAGATAGCAGTACGCTACCGTCGGGAGTCAGCACATCTCGCTCGACATACTTACCTATGACGTATACTTTTTGCTCGGCCGGGTCAACCAGCTTGTTCGTCAGCGAAGTAGCCGCATCCCGATTGAGCTGTTGCAGCTTGCTGCTGGTGGCATCGTTCGCGGCTTGCAAATGCTCACCTGCATTATGGCTGGCTTCCTTGAGACTGCGGTTCACCGTCTCTACCGAGCTTTGCAGTTGCTCATTCACGCTTTGAGCGGCTGCTTGCAGTCTGCGGTTTGCTGTCTCAGCCGAGTCTTGCCACATATCTCCAGTTGTTTGGACAGCTCCCCGGATGCCACCGACCTGTTCTGCCATCATCTGAGCCGTTTCTGTAGGCACAAAGGCGACATCGTAACCAATTTTCAGCGTTTCGGGAGCGGGAACGAACGATCGCCCCGAATAAGCATCGGCAAAAATACCTCCGGAGACTTCGTAGCCTTCCACCAGTCCGCTATGCTCGTCAAAGAACAAATCGACCAGTTCACCGATGTTGAGTCCCACAGTAGTCAGGATTTTTGTTCCTGTAAGCACATTGTTATGGTAGAGAATCTCTGCGATCGCAGGAATATGATGTGCTTCGACCACAGAGTCTTTCGAGTGAACCACGATCGCATCTAACCCGATCGCCTGCACCTCTTTCAAGGGAATCACTTTTGCGTCCCGAAATAGTCCCTTCTCTTTAACCAGGAAACCCAAAAGTTGATTGCGTTCCTGATCGAAAATCAAATCTAGAATTCGCTCAATTTTCTTGCCAGTGTCGTAGGTGACAACCACTTTACCGATAACATCACTACCTTTACGCATTTCTCGATTCCTCGCAATTTTTATTGATGGGTTTGTCCAGTGTTCTGTTGGTTGGTTGGCTGACCTTCTAGCTGAAAGTAGTATGCCTCTCGACCAAAACCAGGAACGATGTCGATCGCGCCAAGATATTCGAGGAGTATGCCAACGATGGCAACCAAAATAATTAAAACGGTGATGTTTGCTCCATTGTCAGAGCGTTTTCCTATAAGCCTAGGCATTTCTTTTTTCCTTTTTATTATTGTTTGAGATTGCCCAATTTTGCGTGAAATCATGCAAGCTCATTTGGCTCTATAACAGGGGATAGAGAGTTCCATACGACTATGTCGTCACCCATTTTTTGACAACTTCAATATCTTTACAAACTCAGATCATAAACCTGCAATTATTGTATTTTTCTCAAAAATTTTATTCATCTTTCAAGAGATATATAATTAATTGCTCTAATACTACTATTTTACTATCTGAACAATAAGATTGAGTGATAAGTTTACAGGTTATTGTAAATATTTGAATGGAATTAGTACAAATCATACAATCTATACGCTAACCAAACATTGAATTATACATAATTTATAACGGCAGAATGTCATACTAGTATTGATTAAACATTTAACCAATGTTTGGTAAAAGTTATGTCTAAAAAATCATTATTAACGAGTCGAAGCCAACCTGTTATATCTACAACAATAAATCAATGGATGATGAGTAAGCATTTTTGCCCTGACTGTTCATACGTTTTACTCCGTCATGTGCGTTTGGGAGAACTTTACTTGCGCTGTAGCCATTGCCATCGGGAAATACCCGTCTAGAAAACGAGACTGGGAAAAAGCGGAAGTTGCATCAGCCCTGGAATGTATTCCACAGGTCGGAGAGTCGTGCATTCTGTCACGACATAGATGTGACTATTTTGATGAATGGCACCAACTGCAAAGTTATCTTGGACGACCTTTAAAACGATCGGAAGAAAAATGCAAGATGTTCAAGTTCCTCAAGCAAGTTGGTGATTACGCAAAAGAAACGGTGAAAGCCGCTTATTACATTGGACAGGGGCTATCTGTTACCTTCAACCACATGGGACGACGACCTATTACCGTGCAGTACCCTTATGAAAAACTCATTCCCTCTGAGCGGTTTCGGGGACGAATTCACTTTGAGTTTGATAAATGCATTTCCTGCGAAGTTTGTGTCCGTGTTTGCCCCATCAACCTTCCCCTCGTGGATTGGGTATTTGACCCAACTCTTAAAAGGAAAGAGCTTAACCATTACAGCATTGATTTTGGAGTCTGTATTTTTGCCCTCCAATACTCGCGGCGCTGGTTTATTTCCAAAAGAAATACTAGAGCAGCAGGAAGTAAGAGCATCAGACCCCAATTTCCAGTGAGCAGGCTCTCAACAGTTTTGATACTGAGGAGAATCGTATGTCTACAACATTCGCATCATTCACATCTGCTCCAACCTACGCCGTTCAACGTCCTTTCTCTCAATAGCCACTCAGGCAGAGAATCAAAAACGATGTCTAACCAAGCTTCTGACTGTCTTAAGCAACATGCTCCAAAAATCATGCGGATGTGGGAGGAGCGGGCACGAGATGAAGTCGGTGCATCCATGCATCAGGACTCTCTTGTCTTGCAAAATTCCCTACCTCTGTACTTAAACCGATTGGTAGATGAACTCTCAAACAGGATTGTCAGGACATCTACCCGAATCGCGTCTGACGAAGTAGAAAGCACTCGAATTGGCAAGCTGCATGGACACGAGCGGGCTGGTTATGCTGACTACTCCATGACTCAACTCATCTTTGAGTACCACATCCTCCGTCAAGTAATCTTTCAAGTTTTAGAGGAAGAATCGTTTTTAGGAGCGCGGGAGCGAGATATTATTATCGACTCAATTGAGCAAGCTGTTAATGACGCGGCCACTCAATTCTCTCAGACGCTGCGAGATATTCAAGAGCTATTTATCGTAACGCTAACTCACGACCTGAGAGGTCCACTCAATGTGCTAAAAATGGGAACTCAACTGACTCTGCGTCGGCTGGAACGAGGCGATACCCACGTTGATGTAGCAGTGAGGATGATAAATGCGATCGATCGCCTGGATTCGATGATTCAAAATCTGCTCGATGCGAGTCGCCTGAGGGCAGGGCAGGGCTTAAAGATTGAATGTGAAGAATGCGATTTAGACAGGCTAGTTCAGGAGGTAGTGGAGGATTTGAGCTTCGCTTATGGAGAACGATTTGTTGTGGTCAGTGATTCTGAGAGCAGGAGCGATTGCAGCCGTAAAGAAATACGACGGGTGATTGAAAACTTAGCCATTAACGCGGTGAAATATGGTGCTCCTAGCACGCCGATTACACTCACGCTCCAGCCAACTGAAACGCAGATCAGCCTCACCATTCATAATGAAGGCGATCCGATTGCCCTAGACGCTCAATCAATCCTGTTTCAACAATTTCGTCGAACCACCTCTGCTGAGGATCAAACAGGATGGGGATTAGGATTATTTTTATCAAAGAGTATTATTGAGGCGCATCAAGGGACGATTGAAGTTGAAAGTGCACAAGGCAAGGGGACAAGCTTTATCGTTAAGTTGCCAAAGGTTCTTCTTTAGTTCGAGGTATTAAGAATATGCATGACTATGACTGGCGTATTTGTCTTAGGAATTGAGCATCGCTTGATTCACTATTTCTGGAAACTCTGTAATTACCAATCGATCTTGTTCGCATTCGTCAACCGTGCAACTACAAACCCATTATGAGGCAAGACAACTTGTTAATCCTCTATGGCACCTCATTTACCTGTCTGGACGCTATCTACTGAACAAGTCTACAAAACGCTGTCAACTTCCGCACAGGGACTTTCCGAAGCAGAGACAGCAATCAGAATCAAGCATTACGGGTTTAATGAACTACCTGAACCCGCAAGGCGATCGCTATTCCTCCGCTTCACCGATCAGTTGACTCATTTCATGGCACTCTTGCTCTGGGTTGCCGGTACGCTGGCGTTTATCTCCGGTACACCTGAACTCGGCTGGGCAATCTGGGCCGTGATTTGGATTAATGCGGGTTTTAGTTTTTGGCAAGAATTCCAGGCTGAACAAGCGTTAGCCGCACTCAATAAAATGTTGCCAGCGCAAGCTAAAGTCTATCGAGATGGGACGCTATGTGAGATTCCCGTCAGGGAGATGGTGCCGGGAGATGTCATGGAGTTGGAAGAAGGCGATCGCATTTCTGCCGATGCCAGACTGGTTTCAGCTCAGTCTTGTTATGTCGATGTCTCCGTGCTGACTGGAGAATCGCTTCCGGTTTCCCGAAATGCCGAACCTGTCACTACTGAAAAGATGCGTGCCTCGGAAGCCAGTAATCTCATTTTTGCAGGTTCTACCGTTTCCGCAGGGCGTGGTTTAGCCGTAGTGTACGCCACAGGAACTCATACCGAGTTTGGTCAGGTTGCCCACCTAACCGCAACCGTGAAGCGAGAACCCAGCACTCTGGAAGTTCAAATCAACCGGGTGGTGCATATAATCACAGCTATTGCCCTCGGTATGGGTGTTTTGGTGTTTCTGCTGACCAACCTTTTGGTGGGCATGGGACCCAAGGAAAGCTTTATTTTTGCGATCGGGATTATTGTAGCGTTTGTCCCAGAAGGACTGCTCCCCACGGTTACCCTGGCTCTGGCAATTGGTGTCAAGCGCATGGCAAAGCGCAATGCTCTGGTGCGTCGCCTCTCGGCAGTGGAGACATTGAGTGCAACAACAGTCATCTGTACGGATAAAACCGGGACACTGACTAAGAATGAGATGACGGTTCGCCAACTCTGGATTCCGACAACTGAGATTGAAGTTACGGGAGTAGGGTATGAGCCGACTGGAGAGGTGCGAGTTCCTTCTGGGCATATGGAATCACAGGTAAAGCTACTGTTGGCGGGTTCGGCTTTGTGTTCCAATGCCCGCCTGAACCATCCAGCAGGTTCCAGTCAGTGGCAGGAGATTGGCGATCCCACGGAAGCTGCTCTCCTGGTGGCTGCCCTCAAAAGCGGACTGAACCTTGAAGAACTACAGCGTCAGCTTAAGAGAACACAGGAAGTTCCGTTTGATTCGCGCCGACGGATGATGAGTGTCGTGCTACAAAGAAGTTCGGATGATTCTGGTTTAGGGTTTGAGTTAGAAGGGCAATCGTCCCATCTCAAAACGCTAACGGCTCCCTATCTAATTTTTACTAAGGGATCGCCGTTGGACGTGCTGCAACACTGCCAACAGATTCTCAGAGATGGGCATATCAAAAAATTATCAGAAGCAGAACGGGCAGAGGTGACTGCCGCTAATGATGCATTTGCAAGTCGAGGTTATCGAGTTTTGGGAGTTGCCACCCGGCAGAAAGAGGAGCAACAGCCACAAGACGCCCA
>DATNPT010000044.1:0-6466 GCA_036703075.1 Chroococcales cyanobacterium | reverse complement strand
ACTAGATCGGCATATTCTGTCGCTAGTTCTTGTTCCGTGAGTGTATCGGTTTCTACTTGGGGACTCCACAGTAGCTCAAACACCATCAAATAATCGGAATTCATCGATGCGACTTTTTTCAGCGCGTCCTGCATCGCTTGTACTGAATTAATTTCCTCAAATAAAGGGCGATCGTCAGCCGTTCCAATCAGTAACGTTACTACGATATAAGCTCCTGATCCTTGATCGCGATCGGGTTCAACTAGCGATCGCTGGCGAATTCTACCATCGACATTGGTTAAAGTTTCAGTACTGAATTTGCTGCGTTCCTCAATCGACAGGCGACTAAAGATTGTTTCAGCTTCCTCTCGACTCGAAATTGTCTGCGAACTCCCTAGAACATGAGTCCAGGTTTCGGAATTCCTCAGTAACGCCAAGGCTGATGCTTCGAGTAACTGTTTCAATCCTTTTAGCGTTTCTGTATCCGCTTCGAGGGTTAGTTCCGAAAGTTCTGATTGTAGAGAACGAGTCCAACTATGTAGAGCTACCTGTAGCTTAGTGACAGTGACAATATCGTTTTCGAGTTCGTTCGCTTGTATCATACCGAGTTCCTTTACGCAATTTGTACCATATCCGTGTACTCGGTTAATAATTCATCATAGGTCAGGCTATCTTCCTCTACCTGAGGGCTCCAAAGTAGCTCAAACGTTAGGAGGTACTCAGGTGGTACTGATGCAACTCGTTGTAACGCATCCTTCAGTGTCTCTATCGATCGCACGTCCTTAAACAGGGGCCGATCGTCAGCGGTACCGACTAGCAGCGTTACTACAATGTAAGCGGCTGGGTCTTCTTCTAAACCAGGAATAACGGCGTCTTTTTGGCTAACTTTCCCTTTAACATTCGTCAGAGTTTCAGCACTAAATTTGCTGCGCTCTTGCACAGAGAGTTGATTGAACATCGCTTCCGCTTCACCAATCTTGACGCTTTGCGAACTAGCCAAGACGTGGCTCCAGTTTTCGGAATTGCGTAGCAATAGCAATGCAGATTCTTGCAATAGTTCCGATAATCCTTCTGGGGTATCCGTATCGACCTTAAGCGTCAGATCGGATAGTTGAGATTGCAGACCTTTAGTCGTTTGAGCCATGAGCGCAACCTGCAATTTGCTGACAGTGACCTTGTCATTTTCTAGCTCATGATTTCCACTAGCAACTCCATCGGAGAAGCCACTTGCATTGCTAGAATTTCCGGCAGAGCGCAGCCAAGATGAGATAACAATTAGAGCAATTAGCCCAAATAAACCCAGGATTAGAAGCATAGGGAAAATACTAAAACCTGAGCGATAGCCACCGCCATAGTAACCGCCACCCCCTGGAACTACTATCACGTTGGAACCTCCATAGCTAGGAGCACGGCGGTAGGAGTCGGGTTCGTCATAGCGCCTGGGAGAGTTTCTATTACTGTTAGAAGGTCTGCTATTTGAGGGTCGTCTAAATGAGCCGCCACCGCCTCGTCCGCCGCTACTTCTCGCTAAGGCTTCGTTGCTAAGATTGAGCCAACTTACCCAATTACTATTTAGCGCTTGTAACTCGACACTATTCACTAAGGCTAAAGCAAGGGCTGTGGCAAAGATAAATTTGAATTTGATTTTTCCTAGCATTTTGGATATGACCTTATGGGTCTCCTAGAGTGATGCTTATTCGATATTGAGCATCAAGCGTGTCGAGTTATGCGAATAAACGTAATGCTCATTACCGACTACAGCTATTCTAGTCATCCGTAAATTCGGAGGACTTCACCCAATCGGTGTATAAATCGGGACGGCGATCGCGCGTTCTTTTAATCTGCTGTTCTTTTCTCCAACGAGCAATTTCTGCGTGATTTCCTGATAACAAAATATGGGGAACCTTCATCCCACGGAATTCGGAAGGTCGAGTATATTGAGGATAATCGAGTAACCCAGCTTCAAAGCTTTCTGCTTTTAGGGACTCCTCTTTCCCCACTGTTCCAGGTAACAACCGCACTACACCATTGATCAGCGTCAACGCAGGAATTTCACCACCAGTTAAGATAAAGTCGCCTAACGAGACTTCACGCGTCACCAAGTTCAACACCCGCTCATCAACACCTTCGTAGTGTCCACAAATCACGATTAATTGGTCGTAACCTGTAGCTAATTCTCGCAATAACGGTTGATTCATAGGCTGCCCCTGCGGCGTCATCAGGATGACATCGCGTCGCGGTAAAATCGGCAATGACTCCACCGCCGCAAAAATCGGCTCGGGTTTCATGAGCATCCCCACGCCCCCGCCGTAGGGTTCGTCATCAACTCGTCGGTGTTTGTCTGTAGCAAAGTTGCGGGGATTAACCAAATGCACTTTGGCAATTTGCTTGCCTAGTGCCTTGCCTAACAGTCCCGAACTTAAGGGGGAGGTAAAGAAATCTGGAAACAGAGTAACAATGTCAAACCGCACAGGAGACCTTAGAGTGTCGGAGTTTAAAGCAATCGACCGGCAGCCAAATTAAGCAGGTGAAAGATATTATAAAAAAATTATCCGAATAATCTGGCATTATGCATAGAGAGTAGCATTTGCAACGGAAACGCTTGCCGGAGCAAGCTAGCGTTTCTTGTAGTAGCTCTAAGAGTTTATCGCCTGCACAGGGTCTACAGTGTTTACAGCGATTCAAGCGGAGGTTGTCGGTGCGTGTTACTGGCAAGATTAACGGCTCAAATTGCTGTAGCGTTTTTGTCAGCCACAGCCGACACCAAGAGTTGAGCCAAAGTCAAAATCGGTATAAAGTGGCATCCCAACCGACAGGTATTAAACCAAGTTTACTTAACTCATCTGATGCCCAAAATCGACAGTATGCTGCAGTTAGAATCTCAATCCCACGGAACTAGAATGCCTCAATCGACGAAAAGCGCTATTTTGATCATCGGTGGCGCTGAAGACAAGGTTCATGGACGGGAAATCCTGCATACGTTTTTTGGGCGTTCTGGGTCGTTAGATGCTCGTATCGCGATTATTCCTTCGGCATCGCGGGAACCCGCGATTATTGGCGAGCGTTACCAAGGAATTTTTGAAGATATGGGGGCCAAAGAGATCAAGATACTCGATATCCGCGATCGCGTCCAGGCAGAAGACCCCTACCTTCAAGACTACATCGAAGAATGTACCGGAGTATTCATGACGGGGGGCGACCAACTCCGCTTGTGCGGACTCCTAGCCGACACCCCATTGATGGAAAAAGTCCGCAAGCGAGTTCAGCGAGGCGAGATTACCCTAGCAGGCACGAGTGCAGGGGCAGCGGTCATGGGTCATCATATGATTGCCGGGGGAGGTAGCGGCGAGTCACCCAACCGCTCGTTAGTGGATATGGCAACCGGGCTGGGGATCATTCCTGAAATTGTTGTGGATCAACATTTCCACAATCGCAATCGGATGGCGCGTCTGATGAGTGCAATAGCTTCTCATCCCGAACGATTGGGAATCGGTATTGATGAAGATACTTGTGCCATGTTTGAACGCGATGGCATCTTGCAGGTGATGGGGAAAGGCACGGTGACGATTATCGATCCCGGTGAATTGTCTCACACGAACTACTCGGAGGCTGGTAGCTCCGATCCCATCAGTCTTCATAACCTCAGAGTACACATTCTCAGTTATGGCGATCGCTACCATTTACACAAGCGTTGCCTCATTCCTCCTATTGCCCCAGACTGTTAAGTTTTCTGTTCGGTCAAGCCTCCCCTGCTCAAAACCTAAACTTGCCTCGTGCAGCTTGGTACAACATAGCGGTTTTCAATTGTATGAGATTCTTACTCCCACACCTAAGTAACCAATGACCAACTGTTCACTCGTCACTGAACACAGTTGATGCACTAACTCTATCTCTTGGTGGAGTTAACTTTAGCAATATTTATGGCATTCGATAAAAAAACTGTTCGTAGTGAACAGTTTTCTCTCTTTTTAAAGCAGGAAACTAATTTGATACCAACGAAAGAGTGGCTGGGAATTCAAGGATTAAGCAAGGTACCCTTAGTATGAAGCATTGCCCGACCCAACAACAGAAATCTATCTGTTTAGATTGGTATTGGTGTTCGGTGTAACCAGCCAGCGCCAGGGCTTGTTAGGATTTCAACGAGGTTTTTATTTAGTGAGACGAAAATTTTTCTATCCTGGTTTTATGGAGGCATCTACTGTTATTGCTGGTCTTCAAGATTAGTTCCTTGGTCTGGGCCTCTCTCTAGGAGGCTTAGCGTTATCTTGTGTAAAAAAGCTCATACTGGAAAGCTAACTTGGGTCGGATGAGACGGCTAGCTATCCTTCCTTAACCTATACTTACGGATTCTAGCTATATCGTTGAACGAACTTCTTAGCTCGCACCATGCTGAGTAAATACAGTAAAGGCGCATAGTTTGTAGTTGCTTTTTTAGCGTCCTGTCCTTCTACTTACTGAATCACCACCCTCAAAAGTTGCTATGAGAATTCTAAAAATCCAGACGTTACGCGGTCCTAACTATTGGAGTATTCGACGCCACAAACTCGTCGTGATGCGTCTTGATTTAGAGGAGCTGGCGGAAAAGCCCTCCCATGAAATTCCTGGCTTCTACGAAGGGTTAGTTACCGCTCTTCCTAGCTTGGAAGAACACTTCTGTTCTCCTGGAGTGCGAGGCGGATTTTTGAGCCGCGTTGCCAGGGGGACGATGATGGGACACATCATCGAACATGTAGCGCTAGAACTGCAACAACTAGCAGGCATGACGGTGGGCTTTGGTCGCACCAGGGAGACAGCGACACCGGGAGTTTATCAGGTTGTCATTGAGTATATCGATGAACAAGCCGGTCGTTATGCGGCTCGGGCTGCCGTGCGGCTGTGCCAAAGCATTGTTGAGACCGGCACCTACTCTCAAAGCGAATTAGAGCAAGACTTGAAAGATTTACAAAATCTTGCTCGCGATTCCGCCTTAGGACCGAGTACAGAATCGCTCGTGAAAGAAGCGGAATCGCGAGATATTCCCTGGATGCCGTTAAGTGCCAGAGCAATGATTCAGTTGGGCTACGGCGTCCACCAAAAGCGAGTTCAAGCGACCTTAAGCAACTACTCAGGGATTTTAGGGGTTGAACTAGCCTGCGATAAAGAAGGCACGAAACAAATCCTACGCGATGCTGGTGTTCCGGTTCCGCTTGGCACCGTAGTTTATTACCTGGACGAGTTGGAAGCCGCGATTGAAGATGTTGGCGGTTACCCAATTGTGATTAAGCCGCTAGATGGCAATCACGGACGGGGAATTACCATTGATATTCGCAACTGGGAAGAGGCAGAAAAAGCCTATGACGTTGCTAGGACTGTCTCGCGAGCCGCGATTGTTGAACGTTATTATCGCGGACGCGACCACCGGGTTTTAGTCATCAACGGTAAAGTTGTAGCGGTAGCGGAGCGAGTTCCAGCTCATGTGGTTGGGGATGGGAAGTCCACCGTTCAGGAACTGATCGATCTCACCAACCGCGATCCCAATCGCGGTGAGGGACATGACAACGTGTTGACTAAAATTGTCGTCGATCGCACAAGCTTTGATTTATTAGAGCGTCAGGAATACACCTTAGACACGGTACTCAAATCAGGGGAAACGTGTTACCTGCGGGCAACAGCTAACCTGAGCACAGGCGGGATTGCTGTAGATCGAACTGATGATATCCACCCAGAAAACGTCTGGCTCGCGCAACGGGTTGCTAAGATCGTTGGTCTGGATATCGCTGGCATTGACGTGGTTACACCCGATATCACGCAGCCGCTACGGGAAGTCGATGGGGTGATCGTGGAAGTCAACGCCGCTCCTGGCTTCCGCATGCACGTCTGTCCGAGTGTTGGTTTGCCTCGAAACGTAGCAGCCCCCGTGATGGACATGCTGTTCCCGAACGGGAAATCGGGTCGCATCCCAATTATTGCCGTGACGGGAACGAATGGAAAAACAACAACAACGCGATTGATTGCCCACATCTATCGGCAAACTGGGCAGGTAGTTGGCTACACCACCACGGATGGCATCTACATTGACGAGCATGTTGTGGAAAAAGGCGACACCACTGGCCCCCAAAGCGCTCAAGTTATTCTCAAAGACCCTACAGTTGAGGTCGCCGTGCTAGAAACGGCGCGGGGTGGAATTCTGCGTTCTGGTTTAGCGTTTGATAAGTGCGATGTTGGTGTGGTTTTGAATGTCTCAGCGGATCACCTGGGACTTGGAGATATCAACACGCTCGAACAGATGGCAAATCTTAAGAGTGTGGTGGCAGAATCAGCACGTCCCAATGGTTACGCCATCCTCAATGCTGACGATCCCTTGGTGGCGGCAATGGCAGAGCGAGTGAAAAGTCAGGTGGCTTATTTCTCGATGAACCCAGAGAACGAGTTGGTGCGATCGCATACACAACAAGGCGGTCTAGCAGCGGTTTATGAAAATGGCTACTTGTCTATCCTGAAGGGGGAT
>DATNPT010000041.1:0-6740 GCA_036703075.1 Chroococcales cyanobacterium | reverse complement strand
TCCTTAATTCTTCCCTAGAGGTACTCTGAAGAGACTACTATTGAGAATACCTCTGATTGTGACATCAACGCCCACAACTCAGCGCGAACAAGCAGCGCGGCTGCTCAATATCAGCACTCTCTATTACGAACCAGCGGTTTTGGAGTACCCACGCGGTAGAGAAATTTTAGAACAATACCCAGAAGCAGAGCGTATCGAGGTTGCTTCCCACTGGAACATCCCTCAACTTCACGGCAACGAAGATGCGGTTGGAGACTGGAACAAAATTAAACGGACAGTTCTGGTGCTTGGGGTGAAAAAATCGTTAACGGCGAAACCCTATGAGCGAAGCTCGGACTTCGTCGCGCCTTCGCAGGCTAATGGCTGTGCCATGGCTTGCGCCTACTGCTATGTCGCTCGTCGCAAGGGTTTTGCTAATCCCATTACAACCTTTGTGAATATCGAGAAAATCTGCGGTTACCTGGAACGACACGCTGCTCGTCAGGGGATTAAACCAAAAGCTACTCAGGCAGATCCAACGCTTTGGGTTTACGAACTAGGGACTAACAGTGACTGCTCGGTTGATGCTGCCATTTGCGACAACCTCAAAGATTTAATTGCTTTATTTCAGAAGTTACCCAACGCTAAAGCGACATTTGCTACTAAATATGTCAACCGCGATCTGTTGAACTACGACCCACAAGGGAAAACACGCATCCGGTTTAGTTTGATGCCTGAACCCATTTCTAAAATTGTAGACGTGCGGACTTCCAAGATTTGCGATCGCATCCATGCTGTGAATGACTTTTTGGAAGCTGGTTATGAGGTTAACCTCAACTTCGCTCCAGTTATTTACTATGACAACTGGCTAGCTGACTACGAGGAATTGTTCCAATTAATTGATGATACCCTCTCGCCCCAAGCTAAGGCTCAATTACACTCAGAAGTGGTTTTTCTCACTCACAACGAACAACTCCACGATGTTAATTTGGGTTGGCATCCCCAAGCAGAAGAACTTCTCTGGCGACCGGATTTGCAGGAAACGAAGATTTCTGGAACGGGAGGTGAGAACCTGCGCTATAAGCGAGGATTCAAGCGAGAGTTGGTTGATACCTTCTGTCAGTTACTGACTCGGCATCTACCCTATTGCTCGATTCGTTACGCTTTCTAATCGCTAGACACGGATGTTGGCTTAGAGGGACACGGTATTCTCCGTGTCCCCCACAAAAAACAGTTGAGCGATTCCTTGAACTTCTGTTACGTGCCAAGCCTCAGCCAAACCAGTGAGAAGGAGCAAAGCATGATTCTACTTCTTCCGGTGCAGAGCGGCTAATACACTCTGATTTGTGCTGAATCAGATACGCAATTTCTTGGCGAATCACAGTCTTAAGGGCTATTTCCTGCTCTTGAGAAAGCGATAGAGCGATTGGCTTACTTACTCTCTCTTGACTGGGTGCACTCTCCATTGACGGAACGGGTAACTGGTCGATCACATTAGCCATTAAAGCTCGTCGTAAGTTAGGCTGAGCAAAGATTTTTTTATAGGGATGGTCTGGATAACTGTCTAGCAATTGATCTATAGCTTCGGACACCATCGATTCTAGTTCATGACCTAATTTTTTACTCATGTCAATCGCTCCTTCATATAGAAGGGTACTTTTTGTAAATCAGAGCTTCAACCCATATCCCAAAAAATCAACGATAAATTACCATCTAACTAAAGATTTATCGTTAATTACACCCGAAGAATGTCCGATTTTTATTGCCCTCCCATCCGGCATCAAGCCTACTGCGCTTTGACCAATTCGATTATTTGTTTCTAATTGTTAAGAAATCAGCTTAACTTAACCTGTCAATTTAATTATCCGTTAACTGTCAAGATATATCTTCAAGAATTAACAAAGTTTCAAACTAGGAAAAATCGAAGATCGGGTTAAGAGGTATTGATTGCTTTGATTGAGCAAGGGAGCCATCTACGGTTGTTTTGGTACAGTCAGTTTTGTTCGCATTATTTACTGTTGTGGCCCCTTCTACCAACAACTTCAATCTCTTCGAGATGATTGCTAACGATGATTGACTTCTCTTTCTGGGATATGCTCTTACACCAGTACGTTGATGCCCAAGGACGGGTGAACTACCAAGCCTGGAAAGGAGAGTCATCTCAAACCCTCGATCGCTGGCTTAGTGACATTGAGCGATCGCATATTTTACCGCTCGCTCACCCCGATGAGCAGTTGGCGTTGTGGATTAACCTATACAACGCCTTTACCATTGCTTCCGTTCTGGAAACCTATCCCATCGCCTCCATTCAACCCAAAATTCTGGCAGTACCGAACTGGATTGCCTTCTTGTGGTTTTTCTCCCGCCCTACCCATAAATTAGCTGGTCATCGCTACTCTCTCAACCACATCGAACATAAAATTCTCCGGCGTCAGTTTGACGAACCTCGCATCCACTTCGCTCTTGTCTGTGCCTCCATTGGCTGTCCGTTGCTGCGGAATGAGGCTTATTGGACTGAATCAGTACGCGGCCAGTTGGAGGAGGATGCAATTCGCTTTATTAACAATCCTGACAAAGTCCGCTACGACACCCAAACTCAAACGCTTTACTGTAGCAAAATCTTCAAGTGGTACCGCCGCGATTTTTTGAAAGTCGCTCCCTCAATTCCTGACTACATTCGCTCTTATCTCAAAACCGAGCTTCCAACTGGGTCAAATATACCTATTGCCTATTTGAATTACGACTGGAGTTTGAATCAACAAATAGAGATTTAGTGATTGGGAGAGCTTTGTCGCAAATAGGCTTGATACCCAGTTGCAGAGTGTATTTCCGATCGGCAGAACAGAACCTTTGATACAGCAGGCGATCGCTGTTTGTAACATTGCCCTCTGCCCGATCGCGAAAAAATTTGCTAGATATGTACTTTCCAACCAACGTAGGAGATACCACAAAGCCGGTGAACGAATTGATGTAACGACCGGATTCCTAACCGCTAGAAACATACATGGTAAAGACTAACAAATCTAGCAAACAGCCTACTCGATTGAGCATCTACAAACTTGCCAAGTGGTTACGCCGAAAAGCGTCTCACCTCAATCCTCGCCGCCGTCTTCCCACGCAACTTGGGTTAGGGATAGCCATTCTAGCTCTTTTCTTATCGACCTTGACCAGTCTGAGCATTGGTTATAACACAAGCGTCCAGATCGAGGCGGATAGGGGACAATCGCTAGCAGAACTAGCCCATAATTTGTCTGTCTTGCTAGATCGAGGAATGTTCGAGCGTTACCGCGAGATTCAGATTGTCACAGCGCTCGAAACCATCCAAAATCCCAACATACCTGCATCTGAAAAGCGATCGCTCTTAGAAAAGTTACAGAGTACCTATCCCGACTATGCCTGGATTGGGTTAACCAACCCTCAAGGTCGGGTGATTGTCAGCACAAAGGGCATCCTTGAAGGTAAAGATGTCTCTTCTCGGTCGTGGTTTAAAGGAGCGCAGGCACGCTCCTTCGTCGGTGATGTTCACGATGCCGTGCTGCTAGCGAAACTCCTGCTTAATCCAACTCAAGAACCGTTGAGATTCGTCGATGTAGCAGCACCCGTGACTGACGAAGGAGGCGAGTTTCAGGGCGTTTTGGGAGCGCACCTGAGTTGGTCTTGGGCAAATAAGGTGAAAGAAAACCTGTTGGAACCGGTGGAAAAACACTCCCTCGTAGAAGCGCTAATTCTCTCTAATGATGGCACTGTCTTACTGGGGCCACCGAAGTTGCTGCTCAAAAAGCTCGCTCTTGAGAGCGTCCAGACTGCTCGTACCCAACGACAGGGTTCTCAAATCGAGACGTGGCCGGATGGAAAAACTTATCTCACTGGCTTTGCTCGCAGCAATGGATTGGGTGAGTATCCCGGACTGGGGTGGAGCATATTAGTCCGACAGCCTACCGCCATTGCGTTTGCTCCTGCAAGGCACATTCAACAACAAATCTTCCTTTGGGGATTAATCCTTGGCATCCTTTTTGCCAGTTTGGGTTGGGTGACAATCGAGCGAATTACTCGTCCGCTAAAAGCGATCGCAGCCGTTGCCGATCGCATTCGCCGAGGCAATACAACGGTTAAAATCCCCGTGCCGCGAGGCGACAACGAGGTAGCTCGGCTTTCGCGATCGATCGACAAGCTCGTCAACACTCTGGTCGCTCAAGAGCAAGCTTTACTGGCGATCAACAAACAATTACAGCACGAATTGCGAGAACGCCAACAAGCACAAGACGCTGAAGCCGAAACTCGCACTGCACTGGAGAAAGAAAAGGAGCTGAGCGAACTCAAATCTCGTTTCATCTCTATGACCTCCCATGAGTTCCGCACTCCACTCACGACAATTTTGTCCTCGACCGAACTTTTAGAAAAGTACCACCAAAAGTTTACGCCCGAGAAGAAACAACAGCATTTTACACGCATCAAAATTGCGACTCATCGAATGGTTCAACTGTTAGATGACGTGCTATTGATTGGTAAAGCTGAATCCGGAAAATTGACATTCAATCCAGCCCCGTTAGACCTCAAAGAATTTTGTAATGAGCTAGTCGAAGAGGTGCAAGCCTCTAGCAGTAGTCAGCACAACATTAATTATCTCGTTCGAGGAACAGAACAGTCGGCTTGCATGGATGAAAAACTCCTGCGGCACATTTTATTTAATTTACTCTCGAATGCAATTAAGTATTCACCTATTGCTAGTACTGTTAATTTTCAACTCAAATTTCAGGACAAAGCGGTTGTCTTTGAAGTGAAAGACCAAGGGATTGGCATTCCGTTAGAAGACCAAAAACACCTATTTGAAACATTCCACCGAGCCAAAAATGTTGGCACTATTCCCGGAACAGGACTCGGACTCGCCATTGCCAAGAAGAGTGTGGACTTACATGGGGGTCAAATTGCAGTAGAGAGTGTTGTGGGGGTAGGTACTACCTTTATCGTGACCCTGCCTCTCTCATTCCAGGGATATTCGGCAGAACGTTAGACTTTACAGTTCGTTATCAGTCATCAGTAGCAATGGATAACTCGTAGCAAATTAGCAACTACCACAAGGCAAATCGAAGGCGCAAAAGCTTGCTGATTCACTAATCTACAGAAACTATCTTGATAGATTTTACTGAAGATTGGCGACAAAGCATTGAGGGTAATCGTTGGAATTACGGATGAAAGGCTTTTGGAAATATGGTTTTCTCTAAATAGCCTAAAGCTGATGCGTTGGCATTGAATATTAAACGGTCTATTAGAGAACCGATGTTACCAGAATTTTTAATTAATTTTTTTACTGAAGGCTCATTTATCCCACACGGACATTGTTACCTGTGGAAACCCGGATTAGTGTGGCTCAATATTGTTTCAAATTCTCTGATTGCCATCGCCTATTACTCTATCCCGATCGCGCTGCTCTACTTTGTCAAAAAACGACGAGATTTGCCCTATTCACGGTTATTTCTGTTATTCAGCGCGTTCATTATTTCTTGCGGTACCACCCATATTATGGATGTGTGGACGCTTTGGCACCCGACCTACTGGTTGTCCAGTTTTCTGAAAGCCGTAACCGCTTTTTTCTCGGTGTATACCGCTATAGCGTTGATGCCAGTGATTCCCCAGGCTCTACAGTTACCAAGTCCATCACAGCTCAAGGCAGCTAATCATAAACTAGAAGCTGAAATTGTCGAGCGCAAGCGCATCGAGGAGAAACTGCGAGAGAGCGATCGCAGATTTCGCGCTATCTTCAACAACACGTACCAGTTTACTGGGCTACTAACGCCAGATGGTATTTTACTGGAAGCTAACCAGACGGCGCTAGATTTTGCTGGACTTGAGCTAAACGATGTTATTGGGCGTTCATTTTGGGAAGCACATTGGTGGACGATTTCCCCGCCAACCCAGGAACGCCTGAAAGAAGCGATCGCTCAAGTCGCTCACACAGGTGAATTTGTTCGTTATGAAGTTGATGTACGAGGTGCAGACGATTGCGTCGCTACCATTGACTTCTCCCTGAAACCAGTCAAAGATGAAAGCGATCGCGTGGTGCTGCTAATTCCTGAAGGTCGCGACATCACACAGCGCAAGCAAGCTGAGAGAGCGTTGTGCGAATTGAATGCAGAACTGGAAGAACGCGTGAAGCAGCGAACGGCTGAACTTGAAGCCGCTAACCAACTGCTGTCTGGGCAAAAGCAAGTGCTGGAAATGCTAGCTACTGGCGCATCACTGGCTGATGTTCTGGATGCTTTAATTCAAACAATTGAGAAACAATCGCCCCAGATGCTTTGCTCCATCGTGCTTCTGGATGCTGATAGAAAACCCATGAGATATGGCACAGCACCCAGTCTCCCAGACAGCTATAACGCCTGCATTAATCGCAATGGTATCGAGCTTGATGTCGGTTGTTGCGCTATGGCGGCTGATTTGGATCGACCTGCGCTCGTTTCTAACAATGCCTTAGAACCCCTAGGTTTCAACCTCCGCGATTTAGTCCTGAGTCATGGGCTAGGTGCCTGTTGGTGCCAACCAATGTTATCAACGCAAGGCAAGGTGCTAGGCTCAGTTGGCATCTACTACCGCGAACCTCAGCGTCCTAGTCTCAAAGACTTTGAACTGATTGAAACAGCAGCCCGCATTGCTGGAATTGCCATTGAACACAAGCAAGTAGAGAAAGAGCGAAGCCGTTTAGAAGAGCGCTTTCGTGCCACGTTCGAGCAAGCTGCTGTTGGCATTGCTCATGTGAATCTAGA
>DATNPT010000036.1:0-3932 GCA_036703075.1 Chroococcales cyanobacterium | reverse complement strand
TCTAGCCTCTTACAGTGCTGTGGAATTTTTAGAGGCTACTCACGTCACGGAGTTGTTAGCTAATCTTGACAACACCGTAGTTACAGGTGTTCGAGTCAAAGATGGCAACGGGACAGAAGCAGAACTACTCGCTCATTTAGTCGTGGATGCTAGCGGCCGCAATTCTAAAGCACCGAAGTGGTTGGAGAGTCTAGGTTATGAGATGCCGCAGGAGACTGTAGTTAACTCTTTCTTGGGCTATGCCAGTCGCCTCTATGAGTCTCTTGGTAATAGCGCCTCCGATTACAAGGCATTTTACCTAATGCCGAAGGCTCCGGATTGTCCTCGGGGAGGCGTACTCTATCAAGTTGAAGAAGGTCGTTGGATGGTTAGTCTGATTGGTGTAGGGCGAGACTATCCTCCCACCGATGAAGCAGGTTTTTCCAACTTTGCTCAGAGCTTATCCAGCCCGGAGATTTATCAAGCGATTAAAGAGGGCAAATCTGTTTCCCCTATCTACGGCTATCGCAAGACTGAAAACTGCTGGCGTCACTATGAACGATTGTCTCGCTTTCCAGATAATTTCATGATCAGCGGGGATGCCGTATGTGCTTTCAATCCCGTGTATGGGCAGGGAATGACTGTCGCTGCCTTGGGTGCCTTAACCCTAGACGCATGCCTCAAGCAACAAAATCAGCGTCGAGCCAATGTAGATCTAACGGGTTTAGCACAGCGCTTTCAACACCAGTTAGCAGAGGTTAACCGCGTTCCTTGGGTAATGGCAACTGGCGAAGATTTCCGCTGGCGAACCACCGAAGGAAAGCATCCAGGCTTCGTCACCCGATTGATGCATTGGTACCTCGATCGCGTGATGCAGGCGGCTAGCGATAGCACCGAGGTATACAAGGTTTTCATTGAAGTCGCACATCTGCTCAAGCCACCTACTGCCTTTTTCCAGCCTAGTATCGTGTGGCAAGTCCTCAAGTCAGCGGTGAGCCGATCTAGTAATAGTAGCTCTCCAACTCGCAGAACTGTTAGCCCTGCTTAGGCGTGCGGGGCCAGCGAGAGTTCAGGGGACTTAGGATGCGATTGAGTTGGCGCAGTTGCTCTGCCGTTCCCATACAGATGAGTACATCTTCAGCGTGTAATGAGGTTTCGCCAGTGGGGCCGGCGATGAGAGTCCCATCGGCGCGACGAATGGCAAGCACCAAGGCCCCAGAGTGCGATCGCAACCGTGCTTCTCTGAGGGTTTGTCCTATCGCAGGACTCATTTGGGGCGAAAGCAAGAACTCTTCGATATAAAAAGAGCGATCGCGTCCCGTGAGAATACCATCCATAAAATCCAAGACTTGAGGCCTCAATGCTGCTGCCGCCATGCGTCTGCCTCCCGTAATATAAGGAGAGACAACCGCATCTGCCCCAGCCCGTTGCAGCTTTTTTAACGCTTCTTCTGTACTAGCACGAGCGATCGCTCGGAGATGGGGATTGAGAGTTTTCGCTGAAAGGACTGTATAGAGGTTCTCGGCATCAGAGGGCAGTGCTGCAACTAAACAAATTGCTCGTTCAATGCCCACTCTGAGTAACGTATCATCTAACGTGGCATCCCCCTGCACGGCAACATAACCTAAACTCTGAGCCTCTTGTATCTGATCGAGCTGAAAGTCGATGACGACAAATGAGATACCCTCAGCCTGAAATTCATAAGCGATCTGACGCCCAGTGCGGCCAAATCCACAGAGAATGTAGTGGTCAGTTAAACGATCCAGCAAGCGTCGTTTTTGCCTCAGTCGAATTCCTTCTTGAAAGTAGCCTTGAATGATGGCTTCTGTAAATCGATTGACGATATAGCCAATACTAACAACGCCCATCAAGATTAGAGCGATTGTAAATAGACGACCGCGACCGCCAAGAGGATTCGTTTCTCCATAGCCAACTGTGGCCAGAGTAATTACCGTCATATACACGGCATCTGACCACGACCACCCTTCCACGAATCTATACCATAAAGTTCCAGTTAATGCAACTAAAAATAAACCAATTGCTCCAGCAATAAGTTCCTTGCGGAGGCGTTTATATTTTTGTTCGAGTGTTGAATACACCGTCCGCGATCGCCTAAAAATAATGAATCAGTGCAAGTCTTCGACAATACACCATCGCAGCATAGCTTCTCCTCTGTTGAGGGTGGTAGTAACACTCAGGCTTAAGCTCATCCCCCGACTAAAAATGCGGGGGCTTCCCGCCGACTTTCTGAGAATCTGCCAATCTCGATTGCAAATCGAGATGGGTATTGTCAAGATTTGCTGGCAAAAACTGAGGTAGGAAGTACCTCTCGAATGCCTTATCCCTAGCTAAGATAAATTACATGATTCAGGCTGTTAAAGGCGCTGACGGTTAAGACAAGTCTATCGGCATGTCATTACCTCGTCTGTTGTTAAGTTGCTCAAAGCTTGACCCAAACCTATCCAATCAGTCCTCAAAAGCTTTATCATCTAGTACTTCGATAAGGATTAAGTTAGTGAGTTTAGAAACTCTCGTTGAAAATCCCTCAATCCCAGCCGAGTCAGCATCAGCAGTACCTTATGACTCCGCTGACTTTGACGCTAGCGTGATGACGACCTATGCACGCTTCCCCATTGCTTTGGAACGGGGAGAAGGGTGTCGAGTTTGGGATACCCAAGGGCGCGAATACCTTGACTTTGTAGCTGGAATCGCCACTTGCACGCTAGGACACGCCCATCCTGCCTTGGTCGAAGCCGTGACGCAGCAAATCAAAAAGCTGCACCATGTTTCTAATCTTTTCTACATCCCAGAACAGGGCGCATTAGCAAAGTGGCTAATCGACCATTCCTGTGCAGAGCGGGTATTTTTCTGCAACTCTGGGGCAGAAGCCAACGAAGGGGCAATCAAACTGGCACGCAAGTATGCTCATACCGTCCTAGAGATAGACAAGCCGGTGATTTTGACGGCAAAAGACAGCTTCCACGGGCGGACGCTGGCGACGATTACCGCAACAGGCCAGCCTAAGTACCAGAAGAACTTTGACCCCTTGATGCCGGGATTCCGCTATGTCCCATTCAACGATATCAAGGCATTAGAGAATGCAGTTGGCGATATCGATGAGGGCGACCAACGAGTCGCCGCCATTATGCTCGAACCCTTGCAGGGAGAAGGCGGAGTGCGTCCTGGCGATTTAGATTATTTCTTGCGGGTGCGTAAAATCTGCGACGACACTGGCATCCTGCTGATTATGGATGAAGTGCAAGTCGGTATGGGTCGCAGCGGCAAGTACTGGGGATATGAGAATGTGGGAATCGAGCCGGATATCTTTACCAGTGCCAAGGGATTGGCGGGTGGTATCCCCATTGGCGCGATGATGTGCAAGAAGTTCTGCGACGTTTTCCAACCCGGCGACCATGCCAGCACGTTTGGTGGTAATCCCTTTGCCTGTGCAGCAGCGCTGGCTGTAGCTCAGACTTTGGAGAGTGAAAATATCCTGCAAAACGTACAGGAACGCGGCGAGCAGTTGCGATCTCGGTTGAGAGCGATCGCATCCAAGTATCCCACGCTTTTCACCGAAGTACGCGGCTGGGGTCTGATTAATGGCATGGAACTCAACGCTGATATAGAACTGACTTCAGCCAATATCGTCAAAGCCGCGATTCAAGAAGGACTACTACTGGTGCCAGCAGGGCCAAAAGTGCTTCGCTTCGTTCCTCCGCTCATCGTTTCGGCAGAAGAAGTCGAGCAAGCTGCCCAAGCCCTGGAACGAGCAATTACAGCCGTAACAGCTTAATGCTGGTCTGAAGAGGGGCTGTCGGTCAATTGATGGGGGGTTAATACCCCTTATCCCTGAAAGTCACGTATAGGGGCGAAGCAATTGCTGGACGATGTAGATTGGCAACTATAAACAAATAACGTAATTGCTTCGCCCCACCCAAAGATAGTCGCTTTTC
>DATNPT010000033.1:0-18567 GCA_036703075.1 Chroococcales cyanobacterium | reverse complement strand
ATCAAGCAGGGATGATGTCGCTTATGACCGACATAACTACTTCTTCCAATTCTGAAATGACCGCAGTGCGAATATTCTGGAATTCACTGTATCGAATCAGTAGTTTGGGATTTCTTTTCGGAGCAATTATCAGTGCGGTTTGTGCGTTAGGGTACATAATACTGGCAATGCTGGGAATGCTATTTTCATCCAATACCTCAAGTGCTAGTGAATTATCACTCTCAATACTTGGAGGGTTTGGAGGGACAGCAATCGTTGGAATACCAGTAGGACTTGTTGTGGGACTTCTCAATGGATTGTTGATTGGTGCAATAACCATCAATTTTTTCTCCCCGCTTCGGAATATTCAGCTCTACCTCTGGTGTCTTAGAATCATCACTGCTGCCATTGGAATTGTTGCAACGCATTTTACTCTCGCGGTGGCTAGCAACCTGTTTGGCGATAGTTCTTATAGATGGCTTGACTACGTGTCCATCTTCATTGATCCCATTTTTGGTTTGTCTATGGGTTGGATTAGTCAAATATTTGCCAAATGGTACATTAGAGAAACTCAGCGGGCAAGGCGAGAATAAACCAATTAGGAGATGGAAGCAAGCGAAGAACGCCATCACTTAGAAGAAAAAGGAGTGCGATCGCTATTCGTCGTAGGCTGGGTTTCCTAACTCCCACGCAGTCGCTACGCTAACGTCAACCCAACATCTCATTATTCGCTACGAACACCAGCATCAATAGCTAAGTCATCCGCCCCAGCAGAACTACCTGCATCACCTAGTTTCCCTCTACGCAATCACAAACCATACCCTCTTTTAGCGAATGAAAATGGAATTGATGTGCGAGGACAAGTAGGACGAGTACGGCAACCGCCGCATTCAATCTATCAAAATAGTGAATTCGTTCGACAACTTATGGCAGCAGAACCTCTATCTGGCGAACGATTTGCTCGATGAGCCAGATGAAGTAGAAATAGAAAGCTAAATCTAATAGAGATTGTATTCAATGAAACTGAATAATATTACGAAACGGCTTTCGATCGCAGGACGCTGGATAGCCACAACTCTGTTTTGCGTGTCAGCGCTCGCCTTCGTTTGGCAAGGTTCGTTTTTATCGAACACCGCAGCAATAGCTGCTCCTGCTGCTAAGTCGATCGCATCGGCAGACGCGGGCAATCAGGTTAAAGGGAAAGCCAGTGAAGATGCTGGACGAGCCAAAAATTTCATCGAAGATACGAAAGCTAAGGTTAAGCAAACTGCCAATAAAAATGCCGATCGCGTTGGGCAAGCAACGGATGACAATGGTAGTTTCGTTGAGCGCAAAGCAAAGAGAGATAGAGATCGGATTGAGCAAAGAGCCGATGAAGATGCGGCTCGAACCAAGAAAGCAGTAGACAACACAAAGAATGCTGTTGAACGCACTGTTGATAGCATCAAGGATGCTTTTAGCAACTAGAGAATAGATACTAGATTGAAAGGTCAATGTACGTTGCTTCATTCATCGCATCTAATGGAATCTGAAGAATCGATGTACATTGATTTACTTTTGCAATTCCTCTAGACTCGATTGTACGAAAAGCTGTGCGGCTGTTGGCATGAAAGACATTTTGAGAATCAACAGCCTTGCCAGGATAATTAGCTTCTACCGCTTTGCACAACTGACCTTGATTTTAATATTGTCCTGTTCTTGTAATGCCAGTCTTAGATGCTCGCGAGCATCTGCCGAATCAGGCTGCATCGCGAGCGCTTGCTGATAGTATTGGATGGCAACCTTCAGATCGCCTGCTTGTCGGTGCTTGTTGCCTAAATCAAGGTTCAGCGTTGCATAACGAGCTTGTTCTTCTGAGGGTAGCTTTCCCTGAACATGCAGTGCATGCGCCAAACCCACCTCGGCTTCAATGCTATCCGGTTGCAGTTCTCGCGCTTTTTGATAACAAGCGATCGCTTCTATCCATTTGCCCTGTTTTTGCAGGGCTAGCCCCAAATTATAGTGAGCCTCTGCCGAATCAGGCTGCATCGCGAGCGCTTGCTGATAATATTCGATCGCAACTTGTAAATCATCTGCCTGCCTGCATTTGTTGCCCAAATCGAGGTTGATGGCTGCATAACCAGTTTTTAGTTCTGAAGGTAGCTTGCCCTGAGCATGAAGCGCATTCGCAAATCCTACCTCAGCTTCAATGTTATCCGGTTGCAGTTCTTGCGCTTTTTGATAACAAGCGATCGCTTCTGTCCATTTGCCCTGTTTTTTCAGCGTCAGTCCCAAATTGTAATGAGCCTCTGCCCAGTCAGGCTGCATCGCGATCGCTTGCTGATAGTATTCGATCGCAACTTGTAAATCATCTGCCTGTCTGCGTTTGTTGCCTAAATCGAGATTGATGGCTGCATAACGGGCTTGTTCTTCTGGGGATAGCTTGCCCTGAGCATGCAGCGCATTCGCCAAACCCACCTCAGCTTCAATGCTATCCGGTTGCAGTTCTCGTGCTTTTTGATAATAAGCGATCGCTTCTGTCCATTTGCCCTGCTTCTGTAGGCTATAGCCAAGATTATGGTATATGGCTAAAGAGATGGTTGATGATTGAGGTTGTAGAGTTAAAGCTTGCTGATAAGCCTTTTGGGCTTCTGACAACTGATCTTGGATTTGATGTAAAACCCCTAAGCTAAACCAAGCCTTAATATTGTTCGGCTGGACTTGAACAAGGCTTTTTAGCAAATATTCGGCAGTTTGGTACTCTCCTTTCCGTTGCATAATTACACCCAATCCATAAAGTGCGTCCGGGTGTTCGGCTTGTACGTCCAAAATCTTGCGGTATCCTTGCTCCGCTTCGACAAGCTGATTAGCTCGATGATAATTTGCAGTAATTTGGAGTGCTTTAGGAATAGTCCTTACATCCAGCTTTCTGTTCTGTCCGAGCCAGTCCTTACGCCGGACTACAACAGCTCTAATATGGCGTTCTTTAGCTCCAAAAGAATACTTATACGCCTCATTACCCATCATAAAGTCATAGACTTTAAATCCATGTTGAATGGCATATTGGATACCATAAGCATGGAGGACAATCCCCGGTGGCAGCTCTTTAACTGTATCATCGCGACTTCCTATAAAAAATAGGATAGATTTTTTACGAAAATCCATCAAGTTTGCTATTGCACCCAGAGGCTTGTCTCCTTGCCACAGAACCGGGAGATATAAACACTTATGCTCGAAGCAATGGCGTAAAGTATAGTTGGTTTGATCTAGAAGTCTCCGGCATAGATCCAAACCTTTTCTACCTTCCCAATTGGTTTTCCATAACCTGAGTAGTATCTCAATATGAAACTCAAAGTTATCTTCATTAACTTGAGTCAAATGAAACTCGTTAGAGTCTTCAATCTTTCTTAAAAATCGCCGAATTTTTTGGCGAGTATTTGAGCTAACAACATTTTGCAGGTATTGCTCCCAGTCATCTGGCAAGGGGACATAAGGAACAATATTATTGTCAATATTATCGAAGTTGTTTATATAGTGATGTTCGTGAACCTCAAAATCTTCTCTAACAAAACTATCCAAAAATAAATTTATACGTGCTTCTGTCTTTTGAATATTTTCTATGAGAAATGCAGACCATCCTTTCTGCTGTTGAATGGATATAGCAAAAGCAGAAGCTACCTTTTTTTCATACTCTGGTAGACAGATAAACCCTATATAGTCTGACTCTGTTACTCCTGCCATAGAGAGTTCATTATAAAAACTACCTCCATCTTTATGTTCTTTGACCAGAATTTTTAATGGGAAAAATGCAACATAGTCCGAAGCCTTAGTACTCGATTTCGCGGCTAATATAAACCACGTCTCATTATATGCTTCATGCCTTTTCAGTTTTCCCAACAGCCAAATCCACGATAAAAAGAACTGAGCTTGGGGATCGGTTGCATATACTAAATCCCAATTGCCTCTTATTACCTGGAACGTTTCAAGATTATCAATTACATCAATTTGCATATCTCTCAGACTGGTTGATACCAGAACCATGTAAGGCTGCACAGATAAACTTTTTGCTAGACAGGGACTTTACATCTCAATTATGGATTGTATCTGATGGGTATCAGTAGCGAGTCAGCTAATGTGCATTGAATTTGCCATCCCTGACAGCGAGGACAGAGAAACCAGAATGCAGCAGCCTCTTGAATTCTGGTTTCTACTTCACACGGCAACTTAAAATGCCGAGCGAGCTTATTACGATCGCTCAATGATGGATTTTAGACAAGAAAGGGTAGGGCGTGTTGCCATTTTGGCAGAGTCTAGCTGCGTTCTGTCACTTTGAAAATACTCGATTAGTCAAGTGCGATCGCATACCTTGTCATAGGCTGGATTAACGATAGAGAACCTAGAATTTCCTTGGACTCAAAGCCTTTAACACTTAGGTAAACAAGTGGCAATAAGAGTGAAATTTAGTATTAATCCATACCTTTGTTTCTACATAAATAGAATTCTCAACAAAAACATGCTCCACAAGAAAGCAATAATATGAAAATACTCTTTTGGGCTGGTCTTCCTTTCTCTCCGATTTTTCAGCCATTCTCTACTCCTTCAGGGTTTAACCGCCAAGTGTGGAAAGATAATCACAGTAGGGTACAGTCTAACCAACCTAAGCTAATCATTCCCAAACCGTTCATAGTAGAGATACTATTTCTTGACACAGGAACTGCAATCTAAGCAATGTCCTGTCCTCCTAAAGCAAAGCAATTTTTTCTGGTCTACTTTGGGCTGCTATTTGGCACTGTGACGCTAGCAATTCTAGGAGAGCAGTATTTTCAACTCAATGGTCGATGCCTAATTTTTCTGTTGTGTGGGTTAGTTTTTTTAGCAGCAGCCGGGAAGACGCCTGAAAGCCTTTACCAAGTCATTCGCTTTTTGGGTTGGTTTCGGCTGATTGAGGATGATGGCATTATGCGTATTATTCTATTTGGCTTGGGTGTCATGTTCGTCTTGATTGGGCTGATAGGTTTGGTTGCAAGGTAATGCTCTGCCTCAATCAGCGCTGAGTCCGGGCTAGAGCTTGGCAGCGAAAGTTTCTCGCTAGTTCCGAATGTAGGGGGAGAATTTTTACTGGTGAGTTCTTTCTACCAAGCGGGTCTAATAACTCAACATACAATAACGCGATCGCTTGTAGAGATGACATGTGGCTGTCTGTTGAGTCAGGGGCGGGCAGGATGCTCACCTCATGCGAGGAAACCCCCTGCGATTCATGGAGCGATGGAATGAACAAATCGCTTGCAACGGTAGGAACCCAACGACTAGTCGGGCAATGCGAACCCTGTGCGAGGATCGCGGATATAAAGTCCTAGAACTAACGATTCCATGACTGTGTCCCATACAGGCATTAGACGCTCTGCCTCATCCGCCCAGTAGTCAAACGTAATCAGGCACTGAACTCCAGAGCCTAGCCCAATACAGATTCGGGAATAGGCTTCGCGGCTTTCTTGAGGGTCAATAAATTTGATTTGAGTCCAAACGATACGAGCAGTTTGACGCTTCAGTTGAATAATTTCCCCTTGCTCGATTACATCGCGCTTCTCATCTCGAAGCACTTGCTTTAATAGCCTAACTAGGGGAAACTCTGCCCAGTTGCCAGGAGGTAGTAGATTAAACGACGCTTCTAAGCGGCAGTCATCGTTTGGCGGTTTTTTGTCTAGAAACCGGAATGACTTTTCATCCGGTTCAAAATGCCAATCGTCAGGGACATCAAAGCGCAACGCTCCTCGCCCTGCTACAAAGATTTTAGTTCCTGGCTTTGATTGCCAGTTGTGGTCTTCTTTTAGCTCTAGGGTTTCCTTGAGCCATTGGAGATTATGCTTTTTTCGCTTCGCCATAGCCACTCCATGTGTTGACCGAAAATAACGAGATTCAAGCCTCCCCCTTCCAGGGGACTTTTTAATGGTAGAGTTATTTACGTAGGTTTTTCCACGTCAGATGATAGTTTTAGAGTTCAAGGTTAAAGGAAAAACGACTCAATACGCTGCCATTGATGAGGCGATTAGAACAACTCAATTTGTCCGCAACAAGTGCATCCGATATTGGATGGACAACCAAGGTGTAGGACAGAAAGATTTGTATCGCTACAATACAGCACTGAGAGCTGAGTTTCCCTTTGTCAACGCCTTGAACTCTCATGCTTGTCAAGCTGCGGTTGAAAGAGCTTATAGCGCAATTGCTCGGTTCTACAGCAACTGCAAGAAATCAATTCCAGGAAAGAAAAGCTATCCAAAGTTTCAGAAAAACTGTCGCTCAGTTGAGTATAAAACATCAGGCTGGAAGCTCTCTTCTAACCGGAAGAAGATTGATTTCATTGATAAGAAAGGGATTGGCAAGCTTAAGCTTAAGGGGACGTGGGATTTACACTTCTACCAACTAGACCAGATAAAACGAGTTAGGCTAGTGCGTTGTGCTGATGGTTACTACGTTCAGTTCTTGATAAGTATTGAGAACAAAGTAGATGTAGAGCTAACAGGAAACATGATTGGCTTGGACGTGGGGATTAAAGAGTTCTACACCGACAGCAATGGTCATGGTGAACCATCACCTAAGTTTTATCGAACAGGTGAGAAACGGCTGAAGTTTAGGCAACGGCGTGTTTCTCGTAAGAAAAAAGGCTCTGCCAACTGCAAGAAAGCCATTAATAGACTAGGACGAGTACACCTCAAAATAAGTAGGCAACGTGAAGAACATGCCAAGAGAGTGGCACGTTGCGTAATCCAATCTAACGATTTGGTCGCCTACGAAGATTTGAGGATTAAGAACTTAGTAAAAAATCACTGTCTCGCTAAGTCTATTAATGATGCTGGTTGGTATCAGTTCAGGAAATGGCTAGAGCATTTTGGAGAGAAGTTTGGCAGGATAACTATCGCTGTTAACCCTGCTTACACCTCCCAGGAATGTTCTAGTTGCGGCACTCTAGTCAAAAAATCCCTATCTATGAGAACCCATGTCTGCAAATGTGGGTTTGTGCTAGATAGAGATTGGAATGCTGCAATCAATATCCTGAAGTTAGCCTTGAGTACCACAGGGCATGTGGGAACTTGGGTCATCGACCCGAACGCTTCGGGAGATTCGACCTCTACCCTGGTTGGAGCAATCCTGCCAAGGCAAGTTGGGTCTATGAACGAAGAATCCTCTCGCCTTTAGGCACAGGAGTGTCAACTCCTTCTTCCAATTTATCAGTGGTTTGGTCGAAGACCGACAATTCAGTAGCTTTGATGTGTCTCAAATTTATTTGAGACATCGCAATTAGTAATTCACCTGCCTATACTTCACAGCGCTGCGACGAGCATCCTCATCAACAGTTCTAAATCAGTTGGTACGCGATAAAGGGTCAATTCTTGTGTGACTAATTTGTGTTAACGATGCAGAACCCCAAACTGCCAAATTGTACTCGTTGAAACAGCTCCAACTCTATCGGGTTGTTGCTCCACCAATATTGATTTTGATATTGAGGTAAATCGATTAGGGTACGTTCCAGTGAATAGTCATATTCCACCAATAGTTCATCGGTGGGAACCTTCAGTTTGCCGATTTCTCTAAATGTATAAGTACGATTGGGGTCAAGCAGAGGCATACAATTGGGAGAAGTTTCGGCGATCGCAACACCATTTTAAGTCGAATGTCACTGACTTAAGCATTAATCAACCCTTGCGCGGGGGGGTTGGGGGAGACGCTTGTCCCCCATTGGGGGTTTGGGGAAACCCCCAAGTCCGGGTTTTCTCTAATACCTGCAACTTTCACCTTAAGTCAGTGCCATTCATTTTAAGTCGATCGCCAAAACAGCGATCGCATTCCTGACGACGGACGCACTGACGTGTATTTTGGGCGCAAGCCTTGCGCCCAGTGGGACAAATCTAGGTTGATGTAGGGGAATATGGCATGCCGCTCTCCCTTAGATAACTAGTCGTTCTCCTGACTTGACACAAGACAAGATTATTTTGGATAATAAAAAATTGCGTGTCTATTCCTGCTCGGATCAGGTTGAGACATCCAAAAGCTAGTGCAGCGGGGAAAATCGCGCCTCTATCAGCTAGCTACCTGTACGGCAACCCTTAAGGACAATTTCATGAGTTACGCAATTATTGCAACCGGCGGCAAGCAAGTGCGCGTCGAACCCGGTCGCTTCTATGATATTGAACTGCTGCCAGTCGAAGCCGACGGGAGTGTCACTATTGAGAGTGTATTGTTCGTTCAGCACGACGGTGAAGTCAGAATCGGTCAACCTTTTGTGGAAGGGGCAACCGTTCAAGGGACGGTGTTGCGGCACTTTCGCGGTCGCAAAGTTATCGTCTACAAGATGAAGCCCAAGAAGAAAACGCGTAAGAAGCGCGGACACAGACAGGAAATTACTCGCCTGATGATTGACTCCATCAACCTAGACGGTTCTGTTCTTGCCTCCGTTTCTGCCCAAAGCGCAGCAGCAGAAGCCCCGGCCGCAGAAGAGACAGCTCCAACTGAAGCATAAGTACTCCAACAAACTGCTGGAACAGCTTCAGAATAAGAGTAGTAACTAACTAAAAATACAAGAACAGGCTATGGCTCATAAGAAAGGAACTGGTAGTACTCGTAACGGTCGTGACTCGAATGCTCAACGCTTAGGCGTTAAACGCTTTGGGGGTCAAGTTGTGAAAGCTGGCAATATCTTGGTTCGTCAGCGTGGCACCAAGTTTCACCCTGGCAAAAACGTAGGCATTGGCAGTGACGACACTCTATTTTCTCTAGTGGATGGTGTTGTTACGTTCGAGAGAAAGGGGAAAACCCGTAAGAAAGTCAGCGTTTACCCAATTGATGCACAAGTTGCGGCTGAACCCGAAGCAGTAGCAGCAGGTGGCTGAAGCTTGGAGAGCGATGGCTAGCCATTAATTAACGGCAAAGGCACTCCTTGTGGGTGCCTTTGTTGTTGTTACCTGGTTATATCTGGGGGACTTCAAACAGTGACCAGTCAGCAGTGCGTAGTTGCTCGCTGTTGAGGTTCTAGAGTACCGACACAATCCGAAAGAGCGCACCCACCCAAAGAGCGATCGCATTCGATCTAATAGTCTGGTACCATGCAAACGGATTCAGTGCCAAATTTGGAACCCCTCCAACCTCAGGAATAAAAAAGTTTTTATTCGATAGGGTGGGTGCTGGGAAAATCTCGCTGAGAAACGATTACTCAATACCTTGGATACATATTATGAGTATCAAGTCGATCGAGAAAAGCAAACATCTACTACTGACTGGACTAGTAGTGAGTCTTGGACTGTGGGCTCTGCCAGGAGCAGCACAGGTAAAAGATAATCAACTTAACGCTTTCGTGGAAGCACTCAAGAGTGCAGCTCCCCCCCAGCGTCCAAACGATGGAATGTACAGTTCATGGCAAGTTTTACCAGGTATTATTCCGGACTGGACAAAACGATGCACCGGAACGTCATTGACGCCTGCACAGTTTGATGCCAACACGGATGCAGCCCGCCGCACCGTAAGTTGTATTGCGAGACGAGAACTGAACAATCAAATGAAAGCCACAGGCAACAATGAAACAGCAGCCGTTCGCGGTGCCGCCTGTTGGTGGATGACTGGTAAGTACGATGGCTGTTCTAGCGGTGCAACAGCTACCTATGTCCAGAATGTGCTGAAGGCTTATCAGCAGCAGTCGGCTAGCGCACCTAAGCGTTAAAAAGGTTAGGTAAAGAAGAGCTTTTTACCGACTTTTACCCATAAAGCGATATATGTTGTAGAACTCGCCCCCTATTTAGGGGGCTATGTTTCAAATCTAACTGTCTTGGATTAGCGCTCGAATAACCTCAAAGTCGAGTACTGCTCGCCGCCACTTTGCGATGCTCGATATCGTAGGGAATAGTATAAAAGCGATCGCATTTACGGTTTGTCTTAAGGCTCTGTCTAAACCTTAAATATATAGTTTCGATCGGGTTCTCGCTCAATATCTGGCGGGTAGCTTCGGCGCTTATCCGCATAGTACTGGATTCGACTATCTCCTTCAGAACGACGATTGTAGGTGAGATAAAGTACTCGACGCGGACAATCGGTCAAATTTGGACCCGAACGATGAGGTACGTAGGAGTCAAAGAATACAGCATCACCCGGTTTTGTCGGCACAGAAATAAAGTCCATACCGTTCATATTTTCCTCGGTTAGCGGTTTCCAGAGTTCTCCAATTAAACCGCGTTGATGATGACCAGCAGCTAATTCGAGACAGCCATTTTCTACCGTAGACTCATCAATGGCGATCAGAACCGTGATAAAGAGACTAGCATAATCATTCCATCCAGCTTGGGCATCCTGATGAGGTGTAAAGCCATTGCCTCCAGGCATTTTGAAGTTAATCTTTTCCTTAAATAAAACAGATGGTTCGCCAAACAGTTCTGAAATCCGCTGTATCATTTTCTCCCCATTGGTGAGGTCATTCAAACCCTCATGATAGGGACAGAAATTTTCAATACGTGACAGCACTCGCTTGCCTGAATCGAGCAAGCTGTCCTCAAAATACATCATGTATTTTCCTGGAACCTCAGGCCAAGACTGAACTTCGTCCGTCCAGGTTTTGAGCTTCTCTAGTTGTGCCCCTTCATACAGACTTCTAACAACTACAAATCCTTGTTGATGAAAAGTTTCTAGTTCGCGTTCGGAAAAAAGTTGTAACATCTGTGGCGCTCTAAAAGTATCAACACAGTATAAAATGACTATTTTTCTGAAAACTCAGGAAATAGTGCGATTAGGCGAGGTGGGTTTGATTGAAAAGAGCCACCCAATGGCTAACCCAGTGAGAATCCAGAGAATTTCTCTGAAACGCCGAACGAGGGATACCGCTAAGCCTAATGAAGAATTTCCAGTAATGGCTGAGCAGATTACAATAAAAGCCCCTTCCTGAGTACCGATAGTGGCAGGGATGAAAAAAGTTCCAGCACTCACTAACTGTACTACAGTCTCGATAATCCAGGCATCGGCAAACGAAGGGAGATGCCCGAGGAAACCCATGATGCAGTAAATTTCCAAAGTGCCCAGCGGCCAATTGATGAAAGCCACTCCAATCGCTGTTGTGCAACGTCTCTGACGCTCGGTGTAAAATTTGACGATCATTTCATCGGTATCATGCAGCAATTGCAGTAAACCTGACAGCCGGCCGCCAAACCGAGAACCAGCTAGCCGACGACTAACCCGTGACATCAAGCGAAATCGCTGTACCAGGAAAAACATTGCGATCGCAAAGATGAAGGCGGCTAAGCCTATACCAGCCACTGTTTTGAGCGTGCTGGGTACTTTACTGGAGGTCAACAAAAGGCAAAAACCGATCGCTAGAAATATAATGAGCGCAAACAAGTCCAGTGTCTTTGCCAGTACTAAGGACGCTCCGGCTTCACGGTATTCGATGCGGTAATAATTCTTGAGGATAACGGCCTTAACGCTCTCTCCACCCATCGAAGCGAGTGGAGTTATATGATTGAATGCCTCGCCCACTATTCGGACTAAATACAGACGGTACAACCATTGCAGGTTCAGCGGTATGCTCTTAAAAGTGAGTTGCCAGGTGTAGACATCGCTGAGGCAGGAGATAAAATAAATACCCACCACCACGACCATCCCGCCCCAGCCAATGCGCGTCACCTGATGCCACACTTCTTTTGTGTCTGTCTGGTGAACCAAAAGAGCGAGTAAGGCAACCCCTAAAGCTAAGCACAGAAACTTTGCATATTTCATTAAATTGTGGTTCCGCTGTTACAGAAATATTGACCTTTATCCCATAAGTAGGACTGGCGCAACAAGCTAACTAGACCACGTTGTTCAACTACACACCCTGACGTTAACCCGATCGCTAGGGGAAAGAAATTTCTGCGGACGCCTCCTGAGAACAATTGAGAGGTTGGGCATTGCGGCTGGGGGATTCTTAGTAACAGTGCTTTTCGTTTGTACAGATGGTAAACTGCAAGGCTAACGATTCAGACCAATCATTATTGGAGATACCTATGTTTCTAATATTCCTACTGAGTAGGGAAATTAATCGCGATGGAAACTAGACAGTCGCCTGAAAGCATCGGGGATAATGTAGCGCTCGCTGGCTCGTGGACGCACCGTCTCGCCCGTCCTTTGATACGACCTCTAGTCGGTACAGCAGTAAAGCCGAATCATATCACTACATTGCGAGTACTCACCGCTCTGGCAGCCTGCATCGCTTTGGCAAGCGGCAATCGTTCTGGAGAGATTTGGGGTGGGGCAATCTGGGTTCTTTCCGCCTTTCTCGATCGCGCTGACGGGGAACTTGCTCGCATCGGCGGTCAGACTAGCGATTGGGGACACCTCTATGATTACTGGTCTGATGTTTCGAGTAACGCACTGTTCTTCGTAGCGATTGGCATCGGCTTGCGGGATAGCTCACTTGGCTGGTGGGCCATTCCGATGGGATTGGTTTCCTGCGCTGCTGTTGCGGCAACATCAATTCTCGCCGAGGAACTTGAAAAACGCGACGGTTCGGGGGAAAAGGCATTTTCCGGCGTTGGCGACTTCGATGCGGATGACGTATTTTACCTTTTCGGTCCCGTTGCGTGGTTGGGCTGGCTTCTCCCCTTCCTCGTCGGAACCACGATTAGTGCAACGGTGGTGGCAGTGGTGACGTGGTGGCGACTTCAGCGGATGCTCAAACCTTCCTCTTGATACCAATTCACTAAATGCTTGCTACAGATAATTACCCCTAACCCCGATATCTTGGAGGTTAGGGGGAATGGCACTGACTTAAGGCGAAAGTTGCAGGTATTAGAAAAAAACCCGAACTTGGGGGTTTCGCCCAAACCCCCATTGGGGGACAAGCGTCTCCCCCTAACCCCCCGCGCAAGGGTTGATTAATGCTTAAGTCAGTGCCATTCGGGTTAGGGGGGTATAAGTATAGCGGATTAAAAGTGAAATGGTATGAGCGATCGGAACATCCCAAAACCATCCAGATTTCCTACTGGCACAGAGCAATTAATAATTGAAAAATGAAGGCAATCATATTAGCCGCGGGCGTGGGAAGACGCCTAGGTCATGATGGGCAAATCCAACCCAAATGCTTGTTGAAATTTGGCGGCAAATCTCTACTGGAAAGGCATTTAGACTACCTGCGTCATTACCAGATTGAAGAAGTAGCGATCGCTGTTGGTTACCAAGCCGAAATGATTCAGGATGAAATTAAGGCAATCGGAGCCGAAAATTGGGTCACGACTGTTTACAATCCTGACTACACCCAAGGCAGTCTGATTAGCCTTTGGACATTACGAGAATACCTGGTGGCTAGCGATGAGCTGTTATTGATGGATGCAGATGTTTTGTACGATCGCCGCATCATCGAGCGACTGGTGAAGACGAATACCCTCAACTGCTTCTTACTCGATCGAGATTTTGAACCGGGAGATGAACCGGTCAAGCTTTGTGTTCGAGATGGATATCTGGTAGAGTTTCGCAAACAAGTTGCTCCGGAGCTAACTTATGATTTTTCTGGCGAATCTGTTGGATTCTTTCGCTTTGAACGTGCGATCGCTCGTCGTCTTGCCACTTGCACGGAACGCTGTGTTGCAGACGGACGGCATGAAGAGCCTTATGAAGAGGCTATTCGAGATTTGCTTTTGGAGACTCCACAAGCCTTTGGATATGAAGACATCACGGGTTTAGCTTGGATCGAAATCGACTTTCCGCAAGATATTAAACGCGCTCAGAACGAAATTCTGCCTCAATTAGGAGCATGAATCAAATATCTACACCTATTGCCATCAGTTCAAAACCAAGTAAGTGCGCCCAGTTGCGGGGATTACTCACATCGCCCCAACTCGAATTCATCATGGAAGCCCACAATGGAATTAGCGCCCGGATTGTAGAAGAGGCGGGATTTAAAGGGATTTGGGCAAGCGGACTATCTCTTTCTGCTCAATATGGCGTGCGCGACAATAATGAAGCCAGTTGGACTCAAGTCGTTGAAATGCTAGAGTTCATGTCCGACGCGACGCAAATTCCCATTTTGTTGGACGGGGATACGGGTTATGGCAACTTCAATAATATGCGCCGTTTGGTGAAGAAGCTAGAACAGCGAGGGATTGCAGGAGTCTGTATTGAAGATAAGCTGTTTCCAAAAACCAATAGTTTCATCAACGGCGATCGCCAACCTCTAGCTGATATTGATGAATTCTGCGGCAAAATCAAGGCCGGTAAGGACAGCCAAATCGATCCTGATTTTTGCCTTGTCGCTCGTGTCGAAGCCTTAATTGCGGGTTGGGATTTATCGGAAGCTTTGCGTCGAGCACAAGCTTATCACGCGGCTGGGGCTGACGCGATTCTCATTCACAGTAAACTATCCCGTCCCGACCAAGTGCTAGCCTTTGCCAAAGAATGGGCAGACCGCTCTCCCTTGGTAATCGTGCCAACCAAATATTACAGCACCCCGACCGATGTCTTCCGCAAAGCTGGAATCAGTTTAGTCATCTGGGCAAACCATTTGATTCGAGCTTCTATTGCCAGTATGCAAGCGATCGCCCGAGAAGTTCAAGCCAGCGAAACTCTGATTGATGTAGAAGACGATATTGCACCGATCAAAGAAATTTTCCGGCTACAAGGGGCAGATGAACTGTTAGAGGCGGAAAAACGCTACTTTACCAACGCACGCCAGCACACCCAGGCGATCGTTCTCGCGGCTACCAGAGGTCAAGAACTGCAAGGGTTGACTCAAAATAAACCCAAAGTGATGTTACCCATTGGGGGGAAACCACTGCTGAGGCATTTGGTAGACAAATTCAAGAAATTGGCGATCGATGATATCACCGTTGTTGCCGGTTACAAACCAGAAGCGATCGAGGTTCCGGGAACTAAAGTTATCCGCAACCTCGAGTATGAAACGACTGGAGAATTAGCCTCCTTAGCCTGTGCTATCCCCAGTTTTAGCGACGATATGCTGGTGCTTTACGGCGATCTACTCTTTAGAAGCTACATCTTGCGAGATTTACTAGAATCTCCCGGAGAAATTGTCACTGTTGTCGATTCCGCGACAAACAGCCGATCGGTTAGCGGTTCTCCGGACTATGCCTACTGCTCAACACCCGATGATTTTTCCCTGTTTGGTCAGAATGTCGATCTTTTGCACGTCTCCAAAGCAACGCAAACCGCACGGGGACAAGCCAACGGACGGTGGATTGGGATGCTACGCTTACGCAGCCAAGGCAGGCAGTGGCTGGATGAAGCTCTCCAGGAGTTACAAACACGACCGGACTTTAACCGTATGGGTATGCCAGAGTTGTGTAATTATTTAATCGAGCAAGGGAAACCAATTAAGGTTCTCTATATTCGCGGTCACTGGCTAGACGTTAACTCCTTAGACGACCTCGATCTGGCGTTCCAATTGAAACAGTAGAGGCTATTTGAGTCACGCTCCAGGCAGTCCTCATGAGCAATCGCTTCGTTCACCACCAATCATGAAAGTCGCACTTTCAAGTCAGACGCCCATGAAGGCGAGGACACGAACCTTGGAATGAAAATTCTTACCCCTTCTGCCGTCTGCCTTCTGCCGTCTGCCCTATTTTCAAGTTAGAGGGATTGGTAGTAGCTACCTGCCCTCTAGACTTTCAATGTATGTTGGTGTACTCTGTTCCTTCCAGATTCTGCTGCTGCTCATCGGTACGTTACCGAGCGATCGATGGCTCGAACTCACGTCGTTCAATGTTGGGGTTGAAAGGGCAAGATTCGCACCTGATATAGTTGGACAAACTTTAACAAACACGGAATTAAGCAATGAAAATCGGATCTGAGGCTCATAAAGAGTTGTTCTGTCGAACCTTCATGGAAAGTCACCTGAAGTACGAACCCGAGCAAATGCCGTGGCCCCAGCTTGATAGTGTCAGCCTGGAACGCCTGCGGAGTATCCCTTTTTGGGAAGAAGCGCTCAACACCGAGCGAGAGGCGGGAGTGATGGTGAGTGCCTTCGCACAGACAGTCAGCGATCCGATGATACGAGAAGCAATCGCGCTTCAAGGGGTAGAGGAAACTCGTCACGGTCGATTGCTGGAGTTCCTGATTAACCACTACGATATCAAGATTTCAGAACGTCCTGCTCCTAAGGTTCCTGACAACATCGAAACGGCTTTCATCGACTTCGGTTTTGGAGAATGCCTCGACTCCTTCTTTGCCTTCGGGCTGTTTGGAATTGCCCGTCAAGCCCGCTACTTCCCCGAACCCCTGTTCTCGATGTTTGAGCCAATTCTGGACGAAGAAGCGCGTCACATCGTCTTCTTCGTAAATTGGGTGAGCTACCTGCAAATTCAGCAAGGTAGAGGAGCAGCCGGATTACGAGCAGCCCATGCTATTTGGCATTACGGTAGAGCACTCCTTCATCTAGTTAAAGCTTTTGGTAGTGCGGCTGATGGCAGTGGTGAAGGCTTTACAGCCACTGGTGCCAGCACCTTCATGGATGATTTGACACCGGAAATCGTTTTCTCAACCTCTCTTGAAGAGAACGCCCGACGGATGAGCGCTTTTGATGAGAGGTTGCTCCAGCCGCTCCTGATGCCTAGACTATCTGCGATTGCCCTACGCACGCTCAGGCTATTACCCCGGCGTCCAACCCCTGCTAGAACCCAAATCAGCGTTTCCGAACAATAAGTAGAAGGAGACTACATTCAGTGAAAAAAACTCTGTTCCTCAGCCCTCCTTCCTTCGATGGGTTTGATGGTGGTGCAGGCTCTCGATATCAGGCAAAACGAGAAATTACGTCCTTTTGGTACCCGACTTGGCTGGCACAGCCTGCTGCACTCGTACCCGGTAGCAAGCTAGTGGATGCTCCACCGCACAGTCAAACGGTCGAAGACGTGCTAAAAATTGCCAAAGATTACGAACTGGTAATTATGCACACCAGCACGCCGTCCCTAGCGAATGACGTGAAGTGTGCCGAAGCGATTAAGGCTCAAAACCCGGACGTGCAAGTTGGCTTTATCGGTGCTCATGTGGCTATCCTGCCAGAACAGACGCTGCGCGAGAACCCGATTATTGACTTCGTGTGTCGGCATGAATTCGACTACACCTGTAAGGAATTAGCAGAAGGTCAACCTTGGGAGCAAATTAAAGGTCTGAGCTACCGCGACAAGAATGGTAAGATTTGCCATACCGAAGACCGCGAACTCATTCACAACTGGGATGCCATGCCCAGCGTTCTGCCCGTCTACGCTCGCGACTTAGATATTACAAAATACTTCATTGGCTATTTGCTGCACCCTTACGTCTCTTTTTATACCGGACGCGGCTGTCCTGCTAAATGTACGTTTTGCCTATGGCCCCAGACAATTGGCGGCCACCTGTACCGCACGAAAAGTCCAGAGGCGGTTGGACGCGAGATGGAAGAAGCTAAAGCTATCTTTGGCGATCGCGTGCGCGAGTATATGTTCGATGATGATACATTTACGATCGATAAACATCGTGCGATCGCGATTAGCGAACACATGAAGCGGCTCAAACTCACTTGGAGTTGCAATGCCCGCGCCAACTTAGACTACGACACGCTCAAACAACTCCGCGACAACGGGTTGCGCCTGCTGTTAGTTGGCTTTGAGTCCGGCAACCAAGAGATTCTTAACCGGATTAAGAAAGGCATCAAACTCGAAGTGGCACGCGAGTTTATGAAAAACTGCCACAAACTCGGCATTACCGTCCATGGCACGTTCATTATCGGTTTGCCCGTCGAAACTCGCGAGACGATTGAAGAAACCATCCGCTTCGCCTGCGAACTCAGTCCGCATACGATTCAGGTTTCGATTGCCGCGCCTTATCCGGGTACCGAACTCTACGAACAGGCTAGAGTGAACGGCTGGTTCACCGACAATTCCCTGGTTGCTAGCTCTGGCATTCAGGCCTCGACGCTACAATACCCGCACCTTTCAAGCGACGAGATCGAGGATGCTGTCGAGCAGATGTATCGCAAGTTCTACTTCCGCCCCAAGGCTATCCTGCCCATTGTCCGCGAAATGTTAAGCGATCGCCAAATGCTGGTGCGCCGTCTGCGCGAAGGTGGGGAGTTCTTCTCGTATTTGAGAGAGCGCCGTATCCAGCAAACTGCTGCCCACGCCCAATCTGAGCAGATGGCGAGAGCATCGGTTCATTAATGGTAGGGGCAACCACTTGTGGGTTGTCCCTCAACCGTCCAACTTATTTTGAGATCGGGTATTTAAAACTAAAGCATTTTGAGCAATGATCCAGGCAGAAGAATTTGTAGAAGCTGCCCGCCATCTAGGATTTGGGTGGTACGCTGGCGTACCTTGTTCCTTTATCACCCCATTTATCAACTACGTCATCAACGACACTCAACTCACCTATATCTCCTCGGCTAATGAAGGAGATGCGTTAGCGACAGCAGCGGGCGCAGCAATTGGTGGCAAGCGAGCTGTGGTGATGATGCAAAACTCCGGTTTGGGTAATGCTGTTAATCCGCTAACCTCCCTTGCTTATATCTTTCGGATTCCACTGCTGCTAATCTGTACGCTGCGGGGCGATCCCCAGATTGAAGATGAACCCCAGCATCAACTCATGGGGCAGATTACAGGTCAATTGTTGGAAACGATG
>DATNPT010000020.1:0-34364 GCA_036703075.1 Chroococcales cyanobacterium | reverse complement strand
ACGACTGGAAAGCCTTTCAATCAGTGCGGGAACCAAGAAATGCGATCGCAGAAATTTGTCAGTACCAGACAGTAAACGTTCCAACCATCCAACAAAAACCCTCTGGCTCATTTGTCCTGACATCGCGAACGATAGATTTATTTAAAGCCGAACGAGAAGCCGCAATCCTGGCCCAGACACTACGACATCGAACGAAAAGAAAGCGGGACAAGGGTTAGCGCAGTTAGGGAGAAAATCGGTTGTCATGGGTTTTATTGAGCGAAACGCGATCGCTCAATGAACGATAGCCGCGCTGTCAGTGGTGGTTTAGAGGGAGCAAATTTAGATCGGACTAACTTGTCTGATTTGGCATTGCCACCATAAGCTCAATTTCGGCGATAAATTCTCCTTTGCCATTAGAATTGACACCGATGAAACCAAGAGCGCCCCTACCTTGGAGAAATTTGCAAATTCTTGAAGAGTAGCGATTAGCGATCGCATTAAGAAAAATCAGCAGCCGTATCTATAGAACGGCTGCTTCCTAAAAATGGTCAGTATTCAGTTAAGCGAACTAGTGCAGTTCGGCAGAAATAACTGTCCATCTGAAAAAGGGTAAAAAGCTTACTGTACAGCCTTTCTTGCCTTCTGCCTCCTGCCTCCTGCCTCCTGCCTCCTGCCTTCTGCCTTCTTGCACTAGTAATTGCTACAAGGTTTTGAATTGAGCATGGCTTCAGCCTTTAGTTAACTAGGATTGTCCTCAAGATACTGGTTCCAGGCAGCTCGTTGGAAAGCATAGGCTTTTTCCTGAGTTACTGTTCCTTGAGTGAAATGGGGAATCTCATGGGTCAATCCGATTGGGCTGAAACCCGTGATTGCAGCATAGAGTATACAAGCATAAATATAGGAACCTCTTTCACCAGGATGCATGCGATCGGATGCATAAAGATACAGTCTGTCTTCTAGAGTTGGATTGCTTCCCCAATATTTGAGCCAAGCATAACCACCAGAGGCTAGAGGTACACCTAGTTCTTTACTTAAAGCTAAATTCATGTTATGGATTCGTTTAAATCCATCAGGATATAATTCATTGATACTAGCTGTAGCAAATAAAATAGTTTTAGCTTTTTTATGCTTTATTGATTCATGAAACAATCGTGCATACTTTCTAAAATCTTCTTCGTTTGCTGCAAAAGCTTCTTGTAATACTACATAATCCCAATTCCCCAATTGAATCTTTGTTCTAGGGGTACGTAAGCTATAGCCCGAATTCCAAAAACCCTCCAGTCCAGTATTATTAATTATTGCTTTTTCTACAGTAATTCGAGGTCTATCTCCCGGTGCTGATTTAGACAATGCTTCAACTGTGGCAGGTAAGTTCCAATAATCTGTTTGACTATTTCCAACAAATAGAACCCGAATGTTATCTGTTGCCTTTGAAAAAGCTCCGTTAGAGATAATAACAATGCTACTAGTTAAAATAGCCACGAAAAGAAATATTAACACTCCTCCTAGTTTTTGTCTTATTTTAGATTTTAAACTGAGTGATAAATTTTGATATTTAGGGATAATCATGATTGTCAATATCTATCTTACAAAACTAAAGAGCTTTGAAAATGCAAATCACATAAACTAACTAGAGGATTAAACTATTTAACCTCCAAAGGGTAAAGTTAATAAATCTAAAATATTGAGTTGCCTGCGTTCCTCAATTAAACCGAGTTTAATCGAGTGGGAATTTCGACGATAGCAAATCGTGCCAAAGAGCCTATCCCAGATACTGAATAAACTGCCAAAGTTTGAGTCTGTTTCTTCGACTATTTGAGAGTGGTGAAATCGGTGCATATTAGGCGTGATAATGAAATAGCTGAGAAAGCGATCGAGTTTTAAAGGCAGGGCATAGTTGCTGTGGTGAAAAATTAATTCAAGGGAAAATACAATTTCATAAATTCCGATATAAACGGGATTCATGCCAAATAGCAAAATCAAAAACACCAATGGTATATAGGAAAGCATGACTTCAAACGGGTGCAACCGATAAGCCGTTGAAATATTCAATGTCTGATCTGAATGATGCACTCGATGAAATTTCCACGCTAAAGGAAGTTTATGCATTAAGACGTGCCAGCGATATCGGTAGAAATCCAGAATAAGAATCGACAAAATCCCAACGAGCCAGGTCGGTTGGATTGCGTGAAATAAACCTAACCAAAGTTTTTGGTGCCAAACCCATCCTAAGAGTGAAGCGAGAAATAGGTTGGTCAGAATTGAATTTAAGATGCCAACTGTAAAGTTAGCCGTAACGCGACTAGTCCATTTCTGCTTATAGATGAAAAATGGAAATAATTGTTCAAAAATGCCGAAGAGAAACAGACCGTTGAGAATTATAATTAACTTCCAATTCATTGAAAATCCTAAGTTTGTTCAGAAACTATCATTTCTGATAGAAGCAACCTAGAGTAGTGGAATTGTAGTCAGGGCAAAAATCTAGCTCTAACAAAGCTGGTAGCAATTACTCAAATTTCTCAAGCTAATTAGTGATATGAAACGGAAGGATCAATTTGTTCGCTCCAGGCCTTAATCCCACCCTTGACTTGGGTGCCGACAATGCCAGCTTCCCGAAGCAGTACTAAAGCACGATCGGAACGTGCACCAGAGGTACAATAGGCAATCAAGCGACGGCCCTTGAGTGAAGACCTAATTTTGGTGATGCCACTTCCCTGTTCGATGTCTTTGATGGGTACGAGAACTGCGCCAGGAATATGAGAATGCTGGTACTCTTCCGGACTGCGAACATCAACCAGTAGGTAATTTGTTGTCTTGCGATCGATTAACTGCTTCAGTTGCTGGACGGTAATTTGAGGATAAGAAGCTTGCTGAATTGTATAGCCAATAACAGGTAAATCGGATGCCCACTGTAAAGGTACCCCAGCTTGAATCAGGGGTCTAATCCGATCCGGATGCTGACGCACAGCCAAGACAGCACCAATGGTTCCTAATGCCAGGACTATACCACCACCGTACAACCACCGTTTGATCTGAGAGGGTGATTTAGGCGACTTAACCGAGCTTGTTTTAGCTTCTGCGATGTCTTTCATTGAGTACTGAGGGATAGAGGGGTCGATTTCTTGGCTCCAGGCATCAATACCACCTGTAACATTGGTGCCAGTGATGCCTACTTTTTGCAGGAGTGCTAAGGCTTTCGCCGATCGCACACCAGCTTTACACATAACGATCAAGTGAGGTTCTCTGCCGGGATTAAGCTGACGCTTTTCCTCTAGCAGTTGTTTAATTTTGGCGATGCCTTGTCCCTGTTGAATCTCTGGATAGGGAATCAGAGTCCATCCCGGAAGGCGAGCGATGTTGTATTCGCTTTCATAGCGGACATCGATCGCTACGAGGTTAGAAGCTTGTGTATCGAGCAGTTGCTTGAGTTCTTGTACATCGATCTGTGAAACTTGCGATCGCAAGTGGTGATTTCCGAGCGGGACGCTTGAGATTTGGCTGGCGTAACCCTCACTGAAACTGGGATTGAAGCGGTTCAATCGGAAGTTCAACATTGTGCTAGGTAGGTAAAATCCTTGTTTTACAGTTAATCGCTACCGCCAGAGTGCAAACAAAAAGCTGGTACGAAATACAAGCGGTGATTACTGACTATGATTTATATGACAAATCTATTGAGCTGATGTATCGAACAGAGCTTGATGATTACAACTTAATTAATAGTTGAATAAAAAATAATTTGCTAAGTTATTCTTCAACGAAACTTCAACAATAATGAGCATTTTTAAAGCTTAAGTAAACTTAAATAAATGTAAATCAATTCAGTAAATGTACTGAGATTCAAGCTCACTAAGGGTTGCGTGACATTATTAATACGTAGGAACCGAAGAATAACCGAACAATTTTATCGAAGGAAATGTAACTATGAAAACATTTTGATGGAAGGAAAAAGATTCGATAAATTCAATAAATGATTGTTTGCTTAAATCGTCAATTGAGTTAGAGTGAATCTGTCCTAGGTAAGAATCTAAGAAGCAATGAGTAGCAAATTACTCAGATAGATCGGCGACCGAGCCGATTAATTTTCAGCAGTCTACCGTTTGGATTTTCTACCCCAAATAAATGGTTTGCTTTCTGGTTGGAGAGAAAATTAGTTACTTAATCGACTAATTTTTTTTGAAAGCAAAACTGAAAAATTTCGACCAACAGCTAAGTTTAGTAGGCACACGAAAATGAAAGATTTCTATCCAGTTGCACCAATGCAGCAAGGATTGCTGCTGCCTAGTTTGTATGAGCAGCAGTCCGGGATTTACATTGAGCAAATAATTTGTAGCCTGCATGAAGACTTGAACGTCTCAGCGCTGAGACAAAGTTGGGAACGAGTGCTCGAACGGCACTGCATTTTGAGAACCAGCTTTCATTATCAACAATCAAATCAGCTCATGCAGTCTGTATCAGCTGGTGTGCAACTGCCATGGAAAGAGTCAGATTTGCGCGACTTGTCTCGATTTGAACAACAAGAGCAACTCGACGCTTATCTACAGCGCGATCGCAAATTGGGTTTCGACATCCAAGAAGCACCCCTAATGCGTTTAGCGCTGTTTCAGTTGGCTGACGCAGACTACAAACTCGTTTGGACGTTTCACCACGCCTTACTGGATGGTCGCTCGTTTTCGCTGGTCTTAAAAGAAGTTTTTACAATTTATGAGGCAATCTGCCAAAACCAAGACTATCAATTAGCAGAACCTCGTCCGTACAAAGACTTTACTACTTGGCTACAGCAGTACTCCCCACCCAACGCTGAAGAATTTTGGCGGCAGTTATTGCAGGGGTTCACCACCACTACCCTATTGCCGGGGTCTAATGCCTCTATGTCTGCGGCAATGGATGCAAAGGTACGGACAACCTCCAGTGGAGAGCAATCCGTCCGGCTATCTGAAGAGACAACCTCAGCATTACAGGCTTTAGCAGAAGACCATCAACTCACGCTCAATACCATCGTTCAAGGTGCTTGGGCGTTACTGCTCGGTCGCTATAGCGGACAGGATGATGTAGTCTTTGGTGCGATTCGAGCGGGTCGAGGTTCGGCCCTCAAGGAATTGGAAGACATCAAGTCCATGGTGGGCATTTTCATCAACACTGTTCCAGTGCGGGCGAAAGTAGAACCTGACTTACCATTGCTGCCTTGGTTAAAGGAACTACGGGCGCAGTGGATGGCAATGCGAGACTACGAGCATACCTCCCTAGTGAAAATTCAGGAGTGGAGCGAAGTACCGAGGGGAACAGCGCTGTTTGAGAGCCTCTTGATGTTCGAGAATGGCGAGATGAATGCCGAATTGCGATCGCAAGGAGGAAACTGGGAACGCCGAGAATTCGAGCTGAAAGAACAAATCGACTACCCGTTGGCGTTGTGCGCTAATGCCACCTCAGACCTATTATTCACCCTTCACTACGATGCTCGTCGATTCGACGAACATACCATTTCTCGCCTACTGGGACACCTGACAACCCTACTCGAAAGCATTGTCGCTAACCCCAATCGCTGCCTCTGGGATTTACCGTTTGTTACACAAGCCGAACGACATCAGCTTTTAGTCGAATGGAATGATACCCGTGGTTACCCTAAGGAAGCTTGTATCCATGAGTTGTTTGAAATCCAAGCCGAACAAACTCCTGATGCAGTAGCGGTGGTGTATCAAGACCAGCAGTTGACCTACCAGGAGTTGAATATCAAGGCCAACAAATTAGCTCACCACTTACGAACTTTGGGGGTAGGGCCTGAAGTCTTGGTGGGTATTTGTGTAGAGCGCTCCTTAGAAATGGTAGTCGGACTTCTGGGCATCCTCAAAGCGGGTGGTGCTTATGTTCCCTTAGATCCGAAGTATCCGAAAGAGCGATTAGCAGACCTTCTATCTGATTCGCAAGCGCCAGTACTGTTGACTCAACAGCCATTGGTGACTCGGCTTCCCGAACATAATGCACGGGTAGTCTGCTTAGATACGGACTGGAAACGGATCGAACAGGAAAGCGCACAGAAACCGGAAAGCGATGTTGCACCCCAGCACTTGGCTTACATCATCTATACCTCTGGCTCTACCGGAAAGCCCAAGGGCGTTACAATTGAGCATCGCGGTGCGGTCAACACGATTATCGATATCAACGAGCGTTTTGGCATCGGTAGCACCGATCGAGTTTTAAACGTTTGCTCGCTCAACTTCGATCTATCGGTCTATGATGTTTTTGGACTCTTGGCGACTGGAGGTGCGATCGTTATACCCGAAGCGTCGATTGCACCAAATCCCGCTCGTTGGCTGGAACTCATGCAGCGCGAGGAAATCACGGTGTGGAACTCAGCACCACCGGTCATGCAGTTGTTCATGAGTTATGTGGCTGGGCAATCTGAAGTTTCACTGCCTGCCCTACGTTTAGCCATGTTGAGCGGAGACTGGATTCCCATAACGCTGCCCGAGCAGATTAAATCGGTTGCCCAGAATGTTCGGGTGATGAGTTTGGGCGGTGCGACTGAGGCATCGATTTGGTCGATTTACTATCCGATTGAAGCTGTCGAGCCGACCTGGAAAAGCATTCCCTACGGTCGTCCATTAGGTAATCAACAGTTTTACGTCCTAGACTCTCGATTGCAACCCATGCCAATTGGGGTAGCTGGAGAGTTGCACATCGGCGGTATTGGTGTTGCCCGTAGCTACTTCAACCGTCCGGAGTTAACCGAGCAGAAATTCATTCCCGACCCCTTTAGTCCTGAACCCGACGCTCGTCTTTATAAAACTGGGGATTTAGGTCGGTACCTACCGGACGGCAATATCGAATTTCTCGGTCGTCTCGACCATCAAGTCAAGATTCGTGGCTTCCGCATTGAATTGGGGGAAATTGAATCCGTTCTCACTCAGCATCCTCAGGTACGAGAAGTGCTGGTAATTGCCCGAGAAGATCGTCCGGGTGATAAGTACTTAGCCGCCTATGTTGTGCCTCATCCAGGAAAAACCCCAATCACCAGCGAACTACGGAGTTTCGTCAAGCAAACGCTACCGGAGTACATGGTGCCAGCCGTTGCACTCCTAGATGCTCTGCCTCTGACTCCCAATGGAAAAATCGATCGCCGCGCCCTACCCATACCCGAACAAAATAGCCAAGAAACGTCAAAAACGTTTGTTGCTCCGCGCGATCGCTTAGAATCTCAACTAGCTCAAATTTGGGAATCAACTTTAGGCGTCCAACCGATTGGTGTAAAGGACAATTTCTTTGAGTTGGGAGGACACTCGCTGCTGGCTGCCAATTTATGGACTCAAATTGAGAAAGTTACAGAGAAAAAGCTCCCCTTAGCCACTCTGTTTCAAGCACCAACCATCGAGCAATTGGCAAACGCTCTGCGCGACGAAGGATGGTCGCCCTCGTGTTCCTCGCTCATGGTAATTCAACCAGGCAGTCCGAAAAAAACACCGCTGTTTTGCATCCACGTTTTGGGTCGAGGTCTGGAATTTTACCGACCTATGGCACGTTATTTCGACCCAGAGCAACCCATGTACGGACTCACAACTGAGATATCCACTCTCGACCAAAAAGAGGCTCCTCCCAACCGGGTTGAAGATTTAGCCGCGTTCTACGTTAAAGAAATGCGAACTCTCCAGCCTCAAGGTCCTTATCTTCTAGTCGGTACCTCCTTTGGGGGTGAAGTGGCTTTTGAGATGGCTCAAATACTAATGGCACAAGGAGAGAAGGTTGCTCTGCTGGCTTTATTAGACACCATCAAAGAAAATGCCATCAAACAGGTAGCAACAAGCGATCGCGTTTCTGCTCATTGGAGCAACCTGTTAAAACGCGGGCCAGTTTACATTTGGGAGAAATTTCAGCCCAAAATAGAGGCTCAGCTCCAGAACTTTGATAGTAACCACAAACGGATTTGTTGCAAATTTTATCAAAGGATCGGGCGTCCCTTGCCTCAGGAACTCCAAGAATTTACGTATCGCGAGTTAAACACAGAGGCATCGGATCGGTATATACCGAAGGTCTACCCCGGTCGCGTAACTCTGATCCGGGCTCATGATAAAGCCATAGACGTCAGCGTCAGTGCTTACATCGACCCTGAATTAGGTTGGGGTGGGTTGGCGACTGAAGGGATAGAAATCCATGAAGTCCACGGCAACCACTTGAGCATGTTGAAAGAACCTCACGTCCGGGAACTTGCTGAAACTCTAGGTGCTTGCATCGATAAGGCGTTAGCAACAGCAGAGTGATATCCGCTGTCGGTTAATGCAGAATGGGTAATGGGTAATGGGTAAGAATTGCTCATTACCCATTACCCATTACCTGGACTTCTAGAACGCCGGTTCAGTGATAATAGGGGTAATCTTCCCCGTGGTTGCCCCGCATGGATGTCTTAAGGAGTAAACAGTTTCTAAACTGACATCTTGCACCTTTCTCAATAATCGTAGGGTGGGCAATGCCCACCCGACCTAAGCAAGATTGTTGAACGTGGTGCCAGATAAGAATAAATTGAACATCTATCCAATAAAATAGTTTGCAAACCCTAAACCAGTTTGCAAACATAAGGATTGAAATGGAGCAATGACTGATGGAAGTTTAATTGAATGTCGGTCGAGCTTATTGTCCTAACGACTCCTTTAGTCTTCCCCAAGAATACTTTTGTAATGCATCGACTAAGGAGGTGAGTCTGAACCAAGGACAATTGCTGTTTAAATCGATACAGTGCCAAATTCATTCTGTAGGCACTCGACGGTTGAATGAAGTTTTTAAGCGGCAAGTAATGATGGAGCTTGATATTGCTGTTGTTGTAGCTTGTGCATATGATCAAACAATTTCCAGCAGTACTCTTCCGGCAATCCACAAGTTATAGCACCCCGGAGAACGACATCGAAATACCAATCGTTGGGGGCAAGTTCTTCGGCTAACTTATGAACTACAACATAGGTGCGTACATCCTTAAATACATGTCCCTTAGAAATCACTTCAACTGTTTCGTGTCGATAGCCATCATAGGGAACTTGTTCTCGCTCATCAAGGGCGTCACTCAATCGCAAAGGCAAGCGATATAAGACTCCTTCAACACTTTCTGTTGGATCTGGGACTATATCTAGTACCCCACAATTCCGACGCTCGTATCGCCAATTAAAGCCCAAACGATACCCTTTGAGGGTTGCCGGGCCAATGACAAAAGGATGAGCGCTCTCGCCCAGCGTTCGCTTCAAATCCACCGGACACATACAGGAACCATAAGCAAAGTAGTAGAAGGTTGGTTCTGACAGAGATCGCCATTGTACATTATGGGATACCTGACGCTGTTGCAGTGATTTTGCAGTTAATTCTTGAATAGAGCTGTATGAGACATTCAATAATTGCTGACGGGATGAGGGCGGTTGATTTTTTCCTAGGCCTGTAAGAACCATTTGTCCTAACTACTTAAAATCTATCAATCTATTTAATTATTTGCATCTTTAAGGGCTTGTGTCTCTATAAATATATTTGGCTTTATCAAGTCTTTTATTCTGCGATAGTAGATTTTGATTAGCTTTAAAGAAACTCTATATTGCTGTAAAATAAGAAGCCATAAAGACAAATAATTGAATCTCTGAATGGCTAAAACCACATTAGCCGTATATTTAAGCTATTTATGTATTTAAAATGATATTAATTGCTATTTACGTGTTTCATCTTTAAAGCAATGATCGCGAGTTGAGCGCGAGGTTCTCTTGTGTAATCTGTAAGACATGCATTACTCAAACAAATGTGTATTCTGTTACCGATCAGTAGTCAGTATTCCGTTGCTACTAACCACGACAAAAAGTTTTGATATGAATATAGCGGTTCTTACAGCAGTGAGATACAGTAAAGCCCTCTACTATTAAACTTTCCAGCTTTACATCTGTGCCTCATGAGTTCGAGAACCGCTATACGCAATGTTTTACGCGCGTTAGCTTAGCTCAAACTAGCAGAGTAACTTCTTTTTTACCGATGAGAAGATAGGTCGTCATTTCCCCTTTGCCTTTGATTTGGATGCGGCCCCGCTCTTGAAACAGATACTGATTCTGCAAGAGTTCGTAGGTTGCTTGGGTGACTTGAATGCATCCTGCCAAACCATGAGATTCCATACGACTGGCAGTATTGACTGCATCACCCCAGAGGTCGTAAATGAACTTTTTAGTACCGATGACTCCTGCAACCACAGGTCCTGTGTTGATACCAATGCGGATGTTGATGCTGATGCTGTGTTTGAGATTGAATCTGGCTACTTCCTTTCGCATATCTAGAGCCATTTGCGCGATCGCATCCGCATGGTCGCTTCGAGGCGTTGGAATACCACCCACCACCATATAAGCATCGCCGATCGTCTTGATTTTCTCTAACCCATACTGTTCGCTGAGGCGATCGAACGTAGAAAAGATCTCGTTGAGTATGCTAACGAGTTGTGCGGGAGAAAGCTGTTCGGAAAGCTCAGTAAAGCCAACAATGTCGGCAAATAGAATCGTTACGTCTGCAAAGCCATCTGCAATATGGCTAGTTCTCTCTTTTAATTGTTGGGCGATCGGTTCGGGCAAAATATTACGCAACAGGCGTTCCGACTTTTCTTGTTCCTTGGCCAGTTCTTCATTCATCGTCTGGAGTTGTACTGTGCGTTCGATCACGCGCAGCTCCAACTCTTTAGATGTTTGACGCAATCTGCCGATAACCAGAGCGATACCGATAAGTCCCAATACAGAGAATCCCGTTAACATAGCAAACGTTCCCTGCACGGCTGCTTGACTTCGACCCAAAAAGCGATCGAGGGGAGTAGTAATCTCAAGAACGCCTCGCACATCCCCTACTTTCCAATCTTTCTTGGGGCTATTAGACGACGTTTGATTGTGACAACCGATGCAGCTCGGTTTCATGATATCTGCCTGTGCATATCGTAGTGCCAGACGACCTTGGAAGTTCTCAACGCGCACAAATGGCTGCTTCGGCTTTTGTCTTAAATGGCGGAGTGCTTTTCGCTCAAAATCATCTCTAGCGCCACCTTCAGACTGCCGTGAGGGAAAGGGAAAATCGCTATACAGTCGGACTGACATTCCAGGATTTTCCTTACTGATGCGATGGCCAAGTTCGATCAGGAATGTAGCTGGTACGGGAATTGCTCCCTCTTTATCCCGGTAGTCGTCAGTCAGGATAATTCCGTGTCCGGATTTTATGCGATCGATAGCATCGGAGCTATAGAGCGTGCGTGCCTCCTGTATTGCTTGAGCATACAAGGCGGCATTCTGCAAGGCTTGCGCTCTCACCACCTCTATCGATAGGCGAGACATATTCCACAACGCTGCCGCTATTCCAGAACAGAATAAAAGCGTCAGAACGAGGATTGTCCGTTTATAAAGCAGACGGGTGAACGCTGCCCAAACATGAGACACTAACTGGCGCATGACATCCTCAACTGAGAGAACTTTTCTATTTCATTCTTCAAACGCCTGAAAGGCTTCTCCGTTTAAGTAGACGCAACTGTAGAGAGTGAGCAACAGTGTAGACAGTACAGCAGTCTTGAGAAAGAGACGAACTCAGTGCAAGAAGGCAGGAGGCTCTTATGCAGAAGGTAAGAAAGCTTCTATAGTAAGCTTTTTAACCTTTTTAAACCGGATAGTTATTTCTGCCACGTTGCACTCAGTAGAATCTCTAGGGTTGCTACTATCCACTTCTAGCCTAGGTCTAATTCCACGATTTCTTCAACTAGTTCCCAGCCTCCTCAATTATCAGTAGCTAGTTGATCGATGCGGCGGGGTAAAGATACTCTAAAAAAAACCCGCTGGGGTTAGCGGGCGGTTAAGTTCGTGCAGCATCCCTATACTATTCTTGGGTAGTGTTGGGATGTGTCTATTCAGCTCACAAGTTCTCAGTGATCTTATTCAATGGTTTGGTGCGATCGCATCGCTTCTCAGGGTGTTGGTATGCGATCGCTTAACTCATTCCCCGACTGAAGTTTGGCTCATACAAGGAAAGATGCGATCGCATCTTCTCACTACTATGGTGTGTAGCCACACATTTTTCCTATTTACCTACACCCAAAACAGTGCTAACGGAACGAGCAATATTATCCGGTTGCATCGCATCCAGAGCTGCTGTTGGTTCATAACCGCAATGCACCATACAATCTGCACATTTCGGATTCCCACTTGCTCGACCGTATTGGCTCCAGTCGGTGTTTGCTAGCAATTCTTTGAACGTGGCGTAATACCCTTCATTCAGAAGATAGCAGGGCTTTTGCCAACCGAGAACGCTGTAGCTGGGACTACCCCAAGGGCTGCATTCGTAGTCTTTCTCTCCAGTGAGAAAATCTAAAAATAGGGGATTGTGGTTGAAGTTCCAGTTTTTCTTTCCGGCTTTATAGGGGGCTAAGATTTCCCTGAAGAGGGCTTTCGTTTGTTCGCGCTTGAGGAAATGCTCTTGATCGGGAGCCCACTCGTAGCTATAGCCTGGGGAAATCATCATGCCATCGATATTCAGCGTAGCCAGGAAGTCAAAGAATTCCTGCATTTGTTTGGGGTCGGTACCCTCAAAAATCGTAGTGTTTGTGGTGACGCGAAATCCTCTGGCTTTAGCAGCACGAATCGCTTTAACCGCGATGTCGAAGACTCCTTTGCGATCGACACACTTATCGTGCAACTCTTGTAAACCATCCAAATGGACGCTGAACGTTAGATAGGGAGACGGCTGAAACTTATCCAGGCTTTTTTCCAACAACAACCCATTGGTACACAGGTAGACGAATTTCCGACGCTCTACCAATCCTTTGACAATTGCATCAATTTGTGGGTGTAGTAGAGGTTCTCCTCCAGGAATGGAAACAATTGGCGCACCACACTCCTCTACAGCAGCAAAGCACTCTTCTGGGCTTAAGTTTTGTTTGAGGATTTCTGCTGGATGTTGGATTTTGCCACAACCGGAACAGGCTAAATTACACCGGAACAACGGTTCCAACATTAAAACCAGAGGGAAACGCTTACGACCCTTGAGACGTTGAGTCAGCAAGTACTTTCCAACTTCTATCGCTTGTTGTAATTGAATCGACATTTCTCTCCCCTCACCTTAATGTAGGCACCTTAAGCAGCGATCGCGCGATCGTTAGACCCTTTGCAAAAGTTAATTCTAATAATGTACTAATAGTACTTACTTCTGGGGTTGTGCCACTTATGCAACAAGTCTATCCAGTGAGTTTTAGCTAAATTTAGTACTATTACTGTTCGCAAAATGCCAAAAAGCTAACATCACGACTCTATATCGACGTATCCCTCACTCAAAAACCAGTTTACGGCATCTGTCAAAGCGATCTCGATTGGAGTCTGAGGTAGACCTAATTCTTGTACCGCTTTCAAGGCATTGTAATACATAGGTTGCAGCGACATGCGTACTCCATCCAGAGGAATCGAGGGCGGTTTACCCAAGGGCGCAAGCACTCGCTCATCGAACCAAGCTAAACCGAGAGGCAACCAAGCTGGAACGGTTTGTTGAGGCGCGCTCAAATTCGTAATGTCGGACAGTCGATCCAGCAAGGCTTTGAGGGTCAGGTTTTGGTTGCCCAAAATGTATCGATCGCCTGTTTTTCCTCGCTCTAACGCCAGCAAGTGTCCCCGCGCCACGTCGCGCACGTCAATAAAATTCAAACCCGTATTCAGGTAAGCTGGCATTTGCCGTCGCAAGAAACGCAAAATAATATCACCCGTTGGAGTGGGTTTGACGTCCCAAGGCCCAATTGGCGTGCTAGGGTTGACGATGACAATATCTTGACCCGCTTCAACCGCTTGCTTGGCTTCCTGTTCGGCAAGGAATTTGGACTTTTTGTAATGACCGACGAGTTTGTCTAGGGGACTTTGATGAGTTTCATCGACCGTTGTGCCGAGTTTGCCCACTCCAATCGCAGCGACAGAACTTGTGTAAACTGTGCGATCGATACCTGCTTGACGAGCCGCCGCCAAAACATTGCGCGTTCCCAATACATTACTGCGGTAGAGTGCGTCTCGGTCAGCTTGCCACAGCGAATAGTGGGCGGCGACGTGAAAGAGTACTTGGCACCCGCTCATCTTCTGCGACAAATCAGGATCGTTTAGATCGCCCTTGACAATCTCCACATCTAGATCGCGCAAGTTGGTCAGGCTACTGGTGGGACGAACCAGCGCGCTTACTGCATACCCTTGAGACAGTAGCAACCTCACTAAATTAGCACCGATGAAACCCGTTCCCCCCGTCATGAATGCTCGAATTGCCATCAGTTGCAGCTCCTTGGCGTAACTCTGCTAAACTCGCTACGTACAAAAACCTTCATTTTCCTCCGACTGAAAAAATATTTTTGTATGGTCGCCGCATGAGCAATCCCATCAAAATCGGCTCGCCAGGTCATAATGAATTATTCTGCCAGAGCTTGCTCGCCAGCCATCGCGAATATGAACCGGAAAGACTAGCATGGCCGGAGTTGGATACAGAAACTCTCGATTCAAAGGGTTTGAAAACACATGTCTAGAAACTAGAGACCAAAGTTTTTCAGGCTTTAATTAGCTCTGTTTGAAACTCTGTGCGATAGCGCCTATCTAGCGTCGAGCCAAAATTGCTGGAGATACCGACTTTTTTATCGTTTAGCATAATTAGTACAATAAATCCTGTAATTTACCGTAGTTTAAGGAAATTGTTAGCCAAAGTCTAGCACCGATAGGATTTGGCATTGAGCGATCGCTCAGTTTAGCGCCCTAACTCCAATCGCCTTTCAGTGAGTTTGGCGATCGCTTGTAGAACCTTAGTTGAAGTACAAAAGGCTCTTTTGGTTAAGATTAGGTTAAAAACAGATTAACTTTAGGTAAAGATGGTAGCTAGCCATCGACGATTGGCTGTCCTCGTCCCGTGTTTGACTAGCTGGCTGGCGGGTTGAGGGAATGTTGTTTGTCTAGATAGGAGTGCTGACGATGGGTTCTATGTTGATCAATTCCAACGATTGGGCGACTCTGCTGTTTAGAGTGACATTAGCGCTACTGGTTGGTTGCTTGATTGGAATGAACCGTCAGCAGGGAGGTAGGCCAGCGGGAATCAGAACGTTCATGTTGGTCAGCATGGGAGCCGCTTTGTTCGTGATGATTCCGTTGCAAGCTGAGGGGGATAGTCCTTATGCAGCTACGAATGCCCTGAGTCGAACCATTCAAGGTGTTGCTACAGGTGTGGGCTTTATCGGAGCAGGGATGATTTTGCAACAATCCCGTAAAGGTTTCGGTCAGTTAGAAGTTAAGGGGTTAACAACTGCCGCCACTATCTGGGTTGCCGCAGGATTAGGAGCCGCTATTGGTTGCGGTCTGTGGCAAATGAGTTTAATTGGCGCGACCGGGACACTGATTACACTGAGTGGAGTGAAGAAAATTCAAAAGTCAGTTTCCGTCCATATTAAAGCGAAGGACGGTCAGCTAGAAAAAACGAGAATAACAGATTAAAACTTAATTCATTGATGATTACTACATCACTAATTGGGGGGAGTTTTGTAACACCCTGCTCTCCCCATTCACAGCGCAGATCCAACTCAAACTGATTGAAAATCATTGACGTTAAGGGGCTGGATTGGGATAGCGAGTATGCACGGCATCTATGTCTGCTAGAATCTCTGCGTTTAAAACGGTATTCAAACTCTCTAAATTTTCTTTGAGTTGTTCTATCGTTGTCGCACCGATAATTGTACTGGTCACAAACCAACGACTTCTGACAAAGGCTAAGGCGAGTTGCGCTGGTTTCAGATGATATCGCTGGGCAATCTCTACATAAGCGGCTACGGCTTCATTGACATTCGGCTTCAGGTAGCGCTGACCAAACCCTTGAAACAAAGTAATTCTTGCCTGTACCTGTTTGTCATGCAGGTACTTGCCTGACAAGGAACCAAAGCCCAAAGGGCTATAAGCCAGTAAGCCAATAGTTTCGCGATAACAAACTTCTGCTAACGCCCAATCAAACACTCGATTGAGCAAGTTATATGCATTTTGGATCGAAACTATTTTAGGCAACCCCAATTGCTTAGCGACGTGACTAAATTCACAAATTCCCCAAGGCGTTTCATTACTCAAACCCACATAGCGAATTTTTCCGGCCTGAATTAGGTCAGCAAACACGGCTAGCTGTTCGGCGACAGGAATAGTTTGTCGTTCTTGTTCGGGGTTATATACACTTTGACCAAAAAGAGGGACGTAGCGATCGGGCCAATGAATTTGATAGAGATCGATATAGTCAGTTTGTAATCGTTTCAGACTATCGTCTACGGCTTGCTTGATATTATCGCGATCGATCGCATTGGCTCCTCCACGCATCCATTTCATGCCACGGCCAGGGCCAGCTATCTTGGTCGCAATAATCAGTCGATCGCGCTGCTGCATTTTCAACCATTCACCGATGTAAGCCTCTGTCCGTCCCTGCGTCTGGGCCCGAGGAGGTACCGGATACATTTCGGCTGTATCGATAAAGTTAACTCCCTGAAATACTGCATAGTCTAGTTGTTCGTAAGCTTCTGCGATCGTATTCTGTTGCCCAAAGGTCATAGTGCCAAGGCAGATTTCGGACACCTTCAGGTCACTTTCGCCCAGTTGCTTGTACTGCATTGGTTCTATCTGCTCCATCAAAGGTAATTTGCCAGTACTTCCACTAGGATAGGTGAACGGCTGCACCGACTCTTGGAATGCGGCTTCTCACCAATAATCATTGACAAGTACAATATGATATAAATTAAAAACTACTGTTTTTCTATCGGGATTTAGCGTTTTATTGAATTGAATATCTTTGGCATTGCCAAGCCTGAATTATCCAATCTGTTCAACCTCACTGGAGTCGAGAATGGCTATCCTACGCTTAGAAGACGGTACTCAGTACACAAATTTCAACGAGATTGTCTCAAAACTTGCGCCTTTACATATTCAGCTCAAACGCTTGCCACTAGGGGAAAAGCTGGCTTCCTACCACCAATTGCTGGAACAGGACATTTTCAATGCCCGACAGAAGGAAAAGGTATTAGCGGCGGTTGACCACTACTTTATAGAACTAAAACGTACTGCTGGTTATCAGTGGCGTGACTTGACAGTGCTGCACCCTGGTTCGCCTTGTCTTTACGCATTGATCGCTCACTTCGATCGCTGCCACACTCATGCAGATGACGAAGCACTCTATGTACTGTCTGGAGAGTGCATTTTCGGTTTCGTGCAGCCCAATCGGACTCAAGTTGAACTGATTGTACAAGAACAAGAGTATATTCGCGTGCCAGCAGGTACCGAGCATTGGTTCTGTCCAACAACATCGCTTCAATTGAAAGCAGTACGATATTTCACAACCGTAGGCGGTTGGACGCCTCAATATACTGACACTAAAATCTTCTTTCACGAACCCGCTACAAAAAAATATCGTACTGATTCCCTTTAGACGGCCATGAAAAAAGCGTCCACAACGTAATCCCTTCAGGACAAGTTTGCAGGAAATCTCCCTTGTGGGCTAATCTTGGCACCTTTAGAGTAGATCTTATTAGGGTCAAGTCAGCGATCGCAAAAGTCTTGGTCACTAACCCGTCAATTGGCTAATTTCAGAAACAGACAGGTCTTGTGTTTAAATGCGATGAAACTCACTACAGAAGAAGTAATATATCCCTCAAGTGACGGGCAACCCATGGCAGACAGCACAATTCAGTATCAATGGATTACTAAAATCCAAGGCGGTTGTGATGCTCTGTTTAAAGATGACCCGAATGTCTTTGTTGCGGGTGACTTACTTTGGTATCCCGTTGAAGGTAGTAACACCATTTGCCAAGCACCGGATGTGATGGTAGTCTTTGGCAGACCAAAAGGAGATAGGCGATCCTATCTCCAATGGCGAGAGAATAATATTCCTCCACAAGTTGTCTTTGAAATCCGCTCCTACAGCGACAGCCAGACAAAGATGAATAAAAAACTAGCCTTCTATAATCGCTACGGAGTAGAAGAATATTACCTCTACGATCCAGACGATAGAGAATTAAGTGGTTGGCAACGAATCGAGGGACTCTTAGAAGTAATCGAACCCATACCAGACTGGGTAAGTCCTCGCTTAGGAGTGCGGTTTGAATTGGCAGACGAAGGGCTAGAGTTATATCGACCTGATGGACAAAGGTTTCTCTCCTATTTGGAATTGGAGGAACAGCGAGAACAAGCAGCCCAACGTGCGGAACAAGAGGCCCAACGTGCGGAACAAGCAGCCCAACGTGCGGAACGATTAGCGGCGAAATTGCGCGAATTGAATATCGATCCAGATAACATCTAACGCGAAGTTCATCAGTGCTTTGGCTGGTATCCCTCCGCGTCGGCGCTACGACCTATGACAAAGTAAATGAAGAACTGAAAATTACCGCCGCAGGAGTTGCATCATGGATCAACTGGAACGCTTGATCAAAATGGCAGAGGACGAGCTAACGGAGTACAGCACTGATGCCCGCAAAATGGAAAAGCTTCGCCGTAAGATTGGTCTATCTGTCCCCATGGAACAGCAGCGACGTTGCCGCGAAGCCTTAGCCGCACAGATGGCATCGGACGGTTTGCCCAAACTCGTTGAGGAACAGCGTCAAGCCATTGCCCTACCCTTCTGGGGAATTGCTGGATTGGGTTTACTCGGAGCAATCTCTCTAACGCAATGGGTAGGCTACATTGTAGCTGTTGCTGGAGCTGTTGCAGCGTTCCGCATTCAGAAATGGGGCTGGGAATTGCAGGCCAAGCGTCTGCTGCTGCAAACGTTAGACGAGATTGAAGCTCGTGTGGCACAACCCAAGCAGTCAGAGTGACATCATCCCACACTTACTGCGTAGCGGTAAGTGTGGGCGTCCCAACTCGCTGGCGCTCTACTACTCAGGGATGTTTTTTTCTGTACTGGTCACTGCTCACTGTTGAAGTCCTACTTCCCTTTGGAACCACCGAATCCTTTGGCTTTGGTCTTCTTCTTACCGCGACGTTTGGACGATTCAGAAGTGCTGGTACTGGACACAGTACTGACTTCGGAGGATTTGACTTTTGACGCCTCAACGGGAGAGTTGGCTGTCTGCTGTGGCTTATCCGTTTCTGCGTCTGTGGCTTTTTCTAGCTCCGCTCGTGTCGGTTCTAGTGTTCCCTCTGAGCGAGCTAGCTCTTGTTGGGGCTCCGAACTGTTCTCGTCAGGTTCCGGGTCTTGAAAAGCTGTTGTTGCCGCTTCAACAGCCGCAGAAACTCTCTCGACAAGCGTTGGGGAGTGAGTCTGTTTGGGATGCTCTACTGAACTTTCCGTTACCGACGACTCAACTGTATTGGCAGCAGATGCTTGCGGTTTGACTGGTTCTTGGTTAGCCTCTGAGCCTGCGCGATCGCTGTTTGGGTGTTGAAACGCCGTTACTGCTGCCTCAACTGCCAAGGAAACTCGCTCTACCAGGTTGGGGGTGTGGGAGTCTTCCACCGATTCCTCGACTACCGCCGTAGCTTCAACGTTAGCCGTCTCTTCGACAGTGGGTTCGGCAACTAGTGCTGAAGCCGCTTCGTCGTTGGCTCTTTCTACGATTTGCGAGGACTCGACGACACCTCCTACTGTGTCGCCGCTGGACACCTCTTCGACGGCTGGCGATTCTGAAACGACTGAATCTGAGACTTCTAAGTGGGTGTCGTCCAATGACTTTTTTAGCTCGGTCTTACTAATCTCAGGTTCAGGTGTTTCTTCCACATCTGGCGTTTCAGGTGCTACCACCGCTGGGGCTGAGGCTGGAGTTTCCTTTCTCTGCTGTTGTGTTTGAGTCTCCTTGACCTCAGGTTCAGATGGATTCTCTGCGGTTGGTGCTTCTGGCTGGGAAGTACCCAATCGGCTAATGCGATCGCCAATGTTCTCTGGAATCGTATAACTTTTGGGAAGAACTGTTGGCTGGGAGACTGCCTCCTGTACTAAGGCGGCCACATGTTCTGACGGGTCAATCCCTGATTCGGTTGCTGAATTCCCATTGGCAGGCGTCCAATTTGGATCGGGCTGGGGAATTTTGAACTGGATGACCGTGGATTCTACAGGCTTGGCCGGTACTAATCGGCTGATGCGATCGCCAATATTTTCCTGAATGCTATAAGTTACAGGAAGTACAGTTGGCTTCGAGACGGCTTCTTGTACTAAAGCTGCGGCGTGTTCGGATAGGTCAATCGGTGGTCCTTCTACTGGTTTGGCAGCAGACCAAGACGTTGTTGACCAGGAGGAAGATTGTCCTACTGGCGCTGGCGTCTCTGGCTGAGATGCCGATTTTTGAGAAGGTTGGTTTAAGGCTAATGGGGGAATAAATCGAATGGAACGAGCCATCCGGCGATAAGGCTCTAGGTGGTCGGTCACATTGCCCCCCCTTTTTCGTTTAAGTACATTAGAAAACTCAAATATATAAGCGTCGCTTAATGTTGTGTAATATACCAAATTCAAGTTTTGAATTTGCGCTACGAGCGAGCGAACGTTAGTTTTCTTAACGTTTTGCTACTTTCTGTAGCGATGTGTCTTAGAAAGAGACTGGTGGAATCGGGTGGGATGCGATACTTTATCAATTATGTATAGTGATGACGATCTAAGCGTACTCGATGCTACGGCCGATCTAGAAAGCCCTCTAGATGACATAGAGCCGATTGATGCCGAGTCAGAAGCACAAAAGCCCGATCCCGAAGCAATGCTGGCACTGTTAAAGGCACCTGAGACGCCTCAACGGATGCTGGCAGCGCGGGCATTTTGTGAAATTCAGGATGAACGAGCGATTCCTCAGCTCATTCACCTGTTAAGCGATGTTTGTCCCTTAGTTCGGGTGAGTGCGGCCTATGCATTGGGGCGTAATCCGAGTTCGGCGGCGGTAGAACCGTTGATCGAGCAGTACAACTCGGACTGGAACGGGTACGTGCGTAAGGGTGTGGTTTGGGCTTTGGGCAACTGTCGCGATCGCGGTGCTTTACCAACGCTAACCGATGCCCTGAAAAACGACATTTCGGCCGTGCGCTTGTGGGCAGCTAGTGCGCTGGCACAAATGGCTGAGTTGCAGTATGAGGACATGGTAGCGTCAATTCCGCCCTTGATTGCGGCGCTCAAGCAAGACCCCATGGCAGCAGTGCGGAGTAACTGTGCTTGGTCAATCGGGCAGTTGTGCCGGGAACTCCCCTCGAATGCCGTCTATGCAGGTGCGATTGATGCGTTGATTGAAGCGTTTGCTGAGGATGAAGATTTAGGCGTTCAGGAAGATGCCAAAGCTGCACTGTTGAAAGTGGGCGATCCTCGCGGACTTCAGTTGATTGAGACGATCGAGTTGGAAGGATTACTGTAGTGATTCTGCACTGAGTGGATTTTGGACAATTTGTGAGTGACATAAACTACACTGTAGGGCAAGGCATGCCCTGCCCCTACACATAACTTTAAGCTACCCGTTGAAGCTTTTCCCTCCATAGTTAGCCAGTTTTGCCACCACTCTAACCAACTCATCCGGGTCAAATGGCTTGGCTAAATGGACTTGAAAACCTGCGGCTAGAGCTGCGTTGCGCTCTGATTCTCTAGCATAAGCGGTTAGCGCTACGGCTGGGATATATTCTTCTCGTTCTACTGCGAGTTGCCTAATTTGGCGCATGAGAGTGTAGCCGTCAACTTGGGGCATGCCGATATCGCTGACCAGAATATCGGCTTTCGACGTGGAAAGCCAGTTTAATGCTTCGCTAGCAGATGCGACTGCCGCCACTTGTGCGCCCGAGTCTTCCAGAATCGTCACGAGTAACTCTCTGGCGTCCGCTTCATCATCAACAACTAGCACTTGTAAGCCTTGGAGTGGGCAGTGGGCAGTCGGGAGTGGGGAGTGGTTAGTAGTATTCCTATTGCTGATTCCCAACTCCCGACTCTCTGGCAAGAGCGGTAACTGTACGGTAAAGGTTGCCCCTAGACCTTCACCGGGACTAAACGCTTGGACAGTGCCACCATGCAGTTCTACCAGATAGCGGACGATCGCAAGACCGAGTCCCAGTCCACCGTATGCTCTAGTAATAGAGCCATTTTCTTGGCGAAAGCGATCGAAGACATAGGGCAAAAATTTGGCGGAAATGCCTTTACCCGTGTCACTCACTTTAATCTGAGCGTAGCCCTTAGCCGGTGGATTAGACCGTTCATCCTGCAACGGTTGACCATCTGCCAAGTTGTCAACCCGTTCGAGGTTGACGATAACTTGTCCGCCTGCTGGGGTAAACTTAATCGCGTTGGAGAGTAGATTCCATACGACTTGCTGGAGACGATTAACATCACCCCAAACGGGTTCGGCTGCTGAATCGAGCCAATACTCGATTTGAATGGACTTGGCTTGGGCCGCAGGACGCACAGCCTCGATCGCAGCTTCAATTGCCCCTACCAATTCGCAAGCTCGCGGCGAGATGCGTAGCTTACCCGTCATAATACCTGAAACATCGAGAATATCTTCGATCAGCGTGGATAAAGACCTCGTATTGCGATCGATCGTTTCCAACGCACGCTCCATCTTTGCCTCATCCAACTTGCGGGTTTGCAGCAACTGAGTCCAGCCCAGCATGGCATTGAGCGGGGTACGCAATTCATGGGAGAGGGTGGCGAGAAATTCATCTTTGGTGCGATTGGCTGCTTCTGCTTCCGCTCGTGCCTGTTTTTGGGCGGCATAAGCACGCGTGCGTTCGATCGCTTGAGCGCACTGTTGTGCCATTGCTAGGATGAAAGCGCGATCGTTTTCGCTAAAGGTTTGAGGGGTAGGAAAGCTAAAGCCCATCCCGCCCAGCGTCCGTCCCTCTACAATCAGGGGCATATCGACCCAGGCATGATGATTGTACTTGGTCGGCAGGTGAGGATAGCGCTCTGCCCAGGCTTCGCGGGATTCAATTATCTGGAGTTTGCCATGCCGAACAGCATCTGTCACGGGTACAGAAGCGGTCAAGGGGTAAAGGGTTCCCGTAGCGAGTACCTCTGGCGGATAGCCGAGAGCCCGGACTACCTCTAGAGAGTCGTTGTTATCAGTGATTAGGGCAATAAAGCCAGCGCTAGCCTTTAACGCGGTTAATCCTTCATTAACCACCACTTCACCCACTTGGGCATAGGATAAGGCTTCACCCAGCGCGGCTGTCAGTGCTTGCAAGCTGGCATTGCGTTCCGCTGTCTTTTCCGCCACGCCTCGTGCTTCTTGAGTTTCCTGATAGAGTCGCGCATTATCGATCGCTAAAGCCGCACGATGCGCCAAATCTTCGACTAGAGGCGGATCGATTGAACTATACCGTCGTTCTGACTCAGCTGTCAAAAACGTAATACACCCCAGTATCCGTCCGCGTACTCGCATCGGTACGGCGATATACGACTTCAATCCAATCTCGCGCAGCAGTTCTAGATGCTGGGCATCTCGGGCAAACGACCTTAAATTCGCATCCGTAATCTCGGTAGCAAGGACGGATTCACCCGTACATAAGGCTTGCGCTACTCCTCTAGGAGTATTGATATCTTCTGGATATTGCCGCCAAAGCTCCCACGCTAACTCGACTTTTGCCGGATTGAGATGAGCGATCGCTACCCGACGAATTGTTCGGTTTTCGTCTAGAATGTCCACAGCGCACCAATCGGCGAGGAAGGGGACAGCCAGCTTCGCCACCTTCGCCAAAGTCGTTTCATAGTCGAGCGAGGACGCCAGTTCCTGACTGGCTCGGGCTAAGAAATTCGATTTTATTGCCTGCGCTTCCGCTTCCCGACGCGCCGTCTGCTCTTGAATCAGCTTGACTCTTTCTTCCTCCGCTTGTTTGCGATCGGTGATATCCTGAACCAGAGCCACGAAGTAATCAATCGATCCATCCGTCCGACGCACGCAGCGCACCGAGATACTCGCATAGATCGCTTCACCGTTTTTACGAATAAACCGCTTGTCGAGTAAATAGCCGTCAGTCTCGCCCCTTAACACCCGATGAAACTGCTGCACGTCCGCCTCTACGTCCTCCGGGTGAGTAATATCAACCCAGGTCATTTGAATCAACTCATCCCGGTGATACCCGACAATGTCGCATAGCTTGTCATTGACGTTGAGCCAGCCTTTTTCCGGCGAACTGATAGCAATCCCGATTAGGGGAAGTTCAAAATAACTGCGGAGAGTGGATTCGCTTTGTCGTAACGATTCTTCCACTCGCTGGCGTTCGGTAATTTCCGCTCTTAACGCTTCATTGGCTTGGGCTAACTCGGCTGTTCGTTCCTCAACTCGTCGTTCTAGCTCAACTGCCAGCTTGCGGAGTTGGGCCTGAGCCCGCTTGCGCTGGCTTCGTTCCTGCTGTTCGCGCAGCGCCCGCTGCACGGCAGGAACGAGCCGCTCTAGTCTTTGTTTTAATACGTAGTCGGTGGCACCGCTTTTGAGAGTTTCAATGGCGAGTTCCTCCCCCAACGTCGCGGAGACAAAGATAAACGGCACTTCCGGGCAAAGTGCCTGTGCGAGTTCTAAAGCCGAGATACCATCAAAGCAAGGCAGTGAATAATCTGAGAGAATCAGGTCAAACGAGTTTGTTTCCAGTGCTGTCTGAAAGTCACTGTGAGTCTCTACTCGCACCAACTCGCCCTGAATCCCACCACTGGTCAAAGTAGCTTGGATGAGTTCTGCATCAAGCAAGCTGTCTTCAAGCAGGAGGATACGCAAGATCGCCACAGAATTCTATCTCCTAAATGCTGTGCAGGGAGGACAGGGAACCGGGAGGCGGCTGATTGACCACCGCCCAGAACAGTCCCAAGCTTTTAATCGAGTCAACAAATTCATGGAAATCTACTGGTTTGACGACATACGCATTCGTGCCTAACTCGTAGCTGTCGATCAAATCCTGCTCCTCGCGGGATGAGGTCAGGACAACGACGGGAAGCTTCCTTAAGTCTGGGTCAGATTTCAATTGAGCTAAAACTTCTAGCCCATCTACTTTAGGTAACTTCAAATCCAACAGCACGACGACTGGACTCCCCTCCATCCGGAGCTTAAAAACTCCTCGGCGATAAAGATAGTCTAGAGCTTCCTCTCCATCGCGTACTACGACTACTTCATTGGCTAAACGGTATTCAGACAGTGCAGCTAAGATTAGCTCGATATCGTTTGGACTGTCTTCAACTAGCAAGATTCGTTTTAATTCCATGCATTATTTTCCCTGGTAGTTGAAGGTTAAAGTTTAGCAGTTTAACAGGGCATAAAGCATAAAAAATACTGCAATTCTAACTTATGAATGATGCCGATATAACTGATTTTATAAGTTAGAATTTACACTTCATGATTGAACATTCAACTGTTAACCCTTCTTGCGGAAGTTTTGGCAGTGACAAGTAAAACGTAGCTCCGCCATCGACTACACCTTCTGCCCAAGTTTTGCCCCCATGGCGCTGGATAACGCGTTGAACGTTAGCCAATCCAATACCTGTTCCTTCAAAATCTTGAGGACTGTGCAAGCGTTGAAACACGCCAAAAAGTTTGTGAGCGTACCGCATATCGAATCCTACGCCATTATCTCGCACAAAGAATACGACATCGCGATCGCTTTCTCTACTACCGATTTCAATCTCTGCTTCGACTCGCTTTGCCGTATACTTGACTGCATTTTCCATCAGGTTCCGTAGCACCTGACGCAACAGGGACGGATCGCCCTGCACTGAGGGTAATTCCCCAACCTGCCAGTGAATCGTGCGTCCCTTTGTCTCCTGTTCTAAGTCGCGTTGCACTTCTTTAACGAGTTGTAGCATATCAATGGTCTTGTAGCACATTTGGGTGCGCCCCATGCGGGAAAATGCCAGCAAGTCATCGACGAGTTTTTCAGCTTGTTTCGTAGACTGGGTAATGATATTGAGATAACGCTGACTGGTTTCATCGAGACTTGAAGTCGCCCGTTTTTGGAGCAAGTTTACAAAACCACTGATATGGCGCAGCGGCGCACGTAGATCGTGGGAGACAGAATAGGAGAAGGATTCAAGCTCTCGATTAGCGAACTCCAGTTCGGCCGTGCGCTGTTTGACGCGTTGTTCGAGGCTCTCGTTGAGTTGGCGAATTTCTGCTTCTGCCTGATAACGATCGCTAATATCAATACACGAGCCGATATAGCCGAGAAAGCTACCTTCTGGTGTGAACCGGGGAATCCCTGTACCGAAAACCCAACGATACTCGCCATCACATCGTCTGAGGCGATATTCCCTCTGAAAGTCTCGGCGGGCTTCAAACGCATTAACATAGGTGTCTAGGCAATACGGCAAGTCATCGGGATGAACCCCTTCGGCCCAACCATTACCGAGTTCCTGTTCCATTGTCCTGCCCGTGAAATCTAGCCAAGGCTGATTGAAGTAATTGCACAGCTTGTCAGTACCAGACATCCAAATCAATACAGGAGCGGTATCTGCCATATGACGAAAGCGTTCTTCGCTTTCCTTGAGAGCTTCCAGCGCTCGATCGCGATCGCTCAGATCGACTGCAAAGGCGATTGTATTTTGCTCGGAGCCTTCCAACAGGGCCGCTCCAATCAGGATAGGTATACGTCTGCCATCTTTACGAACGTACTCTTTCTCAAATGGAATACAAACGCCTGAGACTTTCAACTCCTCAACCTTACACTTGTCTAGCTCCCGATAGTCAGGTGGTGACATGGCTTTCCAGTCCACTTTACCCTGATGGAGGTCTTCTCGCTCGTATCCCACCATGTTGAGAAATGCATCATTGGCATCGGAGATATTGCCCTCTAAGTTGGGGAAAAAGACACCGATAATATTCGACTCAACCAAACGCCTAAACCGTGCTTCGCTTTGGCGCAACTCATCTTCTAAGCGTTTGCGATCGGTGATATCTAATGACATACCTGCAACAAACTCCTGCCCGGAAGTGCTTTGGATGCGAAACTTGTAAGACATGTAATGATGTTCGCCATCCTCCAGTGGAGCTGTTTCCAGCACTTTGACAGTTTTGCCTGTCTTCAGAACAGTCAGATCGTGCTCGCGCCACTGTTTGGCGGCTTCAGCCGAGAAGAGGTCGAAGTCTGTCTTGCCTATCCAATCAGTCAATTGCTGATTAAACAGATACTCTGCCCGTTGATTGACGTAGATGTAGCGTCCTGCCTCATCTTTGATGAAGGCGGTCATGGGAGTATTGTTCATGAAGCTCTGGAACAACTGTTGGCTCTCCCTCAAGGCTTCTTCTGCTCGCTTACGCTCAGTAATGTCTAGAACGAAGAATGCTCCTTTGTTGGTGCATCCCTCAAAATGTCCCCCACCCAGCACGATGGGGAAGCGGCTACCATCTTTACGAATGTATTCTTTTTCGTAGGGCGTGCAATACCCAGATGCGATCGTTTGTGCAAACGCTTGCTCGTCTAGCGGGTAGTATTCAGGCGGAGTCAGGTCTTGCCAGCAAATGTTTCCTGATAAAAATTCCTCTCGCGTGTATCCGATCATCTCCAGCAATGCCTCATTGGCATCTGTAATTTTGCCATCGCCCTCCCAAAACCCAATCCCAAGCATGTTCGACTCAACCACGCTGCGGAACCGAACTTCACTTGCTTTGAGCGCTTCTTCTATTTGCTTGCGAGCCGTGATGTCATAGGTAATGCCAAGAATCGCATCAATTTCTCCCCTCTCATCCAGTACTGGCACATACTTTACAATCATCGTCAAGTTGCCAATATCGGGCAGCGCGATCGTGCATTCTTGGGTTTGTAGGGTGCGTGTCTCGACAGCATGCCGTAATAGAGGCAGATACCCCTGTGTCATCTCATTCGGCCAGATTTCCTCATCCGTATGTCCGAGAAATTCCTCTAAAGATTTCCTCGTAAGTTTAAGGGCTTGAGTATTGACGAACTGGATGCGTCGATTGGCATCATAGATCGCAAATGGATCGGGAAAATGCTCCATCGCTATGCGAAACTGTTGTTCGCGTTTGCGTAACGCCTCCTCACTGGCCTGACGTTTCTGCACGTTCATGTCCAGCCGTCGATTAGTCATGTGTAATGCTTCACACAGAGCGCTAATGAGTATTCCCTCCAGCACGAACAGGCTGAGGCGGACACCATCGCTGAAATCGAACTTCAATGAATAGGTTGGCTCGATCAAGAAGTATGTACTCAGTAGAGCTGAGGAAAAAGTAGATAGCAATCCTGCTGCCATTCCCCCATACCAGGCGCTCACCATAACTGCACCAAAAAACATCAAAAAAGGAGACTGGGACATGGTCACCCAAGGGTTAACGAGCAGCATTAATAGCATTGCTAACACAACGGCTAATACAGCAATGCCATAGCACTGCATATGGGAGCGTGTCGCTGTCACCATTTCATTTTTGGTTGTATGGCTATGAGATTGCGGATGCACCTTGTCTAGAGAGCTAGCGAGATACGCCACAGCTAGCCACCTGTCTAAGAGTCTGATGTTTTCTGCAAAAAGAATTCATAAGTCCCTAGACAGATTTCAGCGCTTTACGAGCGGTCACGTCAATCTGCCTAACGGCAGATTGGATTTTTGTGCAGTTTTGGTTTCTAGTGCAAGAAGACCGTTCGCGATCGCGACGTTAGGAGCGTCAGCGTTCTCCGTCGGAGTAGGCAGGAGGCTCCAAGGCAAGAAACTTTGCACCCTAAGCTTTTACCCTTTTGCAACTGGATAGTTATTTCTGTCACGTTGCACTAAGTTTTGTGTAAGTGCAATTGCACATCGAACTGTTCGCGTTGAAGCACAGTTGCTTACTAAATTAAGAAATGTTACAAAAATTAGAGTGCTCTCGAATCCCAATTTAAACAACTATGTCCGAGCGACTATTAGGTAAACCGCGTCCTCTCTGGCGAGTCATTTTGCTATCTATCGCCACACTCATGCTCTACTACGGCTGGTACAAGTGGATTATTCAAGAGGAGCTACGACGCTATAACGGATATGGTTGGTCAGGAACGCGATGTTTACTGCCATTTGTCTTAGGTGTAGTAGTACCCCAAGCGTTATGGGTGCTAGACCCTGATGTTCCTGGCTGGTTTGGTTGGTTTTCCCTACTCGGTGTCGTCTGGATTTACATCGTTCAGTTCAGGCTGTACAAGACGGTTAACGAGCTATATTGTCGAGAAGGGTTAAAAAAGCCGCTCGTCGTCTGGTGGATTTTTGTACCGGGTTTGAATTTAATCGTGGGTTTGCGACAAATTCACTTTTTGAGTGAATATTGGGCGAGAAAACAAGATATTACGGTGAAAGACCCTGTTGCTCAAAGTATTCCGTTCCTTTCAGCCAATGCTTAACGAGTTTCTAGGGGAAAGCGATCGCATCTTGCAGATTTTGTCTAATTTATCAATACCACGCCAACCCTTACTGGCAAGATACATTCTCATTTGAGAGTTGCTAGTCATAATTAAGATCTTAGTGGTTGAGATACCCGGCTTCTTAGGGAAGTCGGGTATCTCGGCTTAACAATCATTTAAATTGAAAACTTATTTTCAAAGACCTCCTTTAAGATGAAAAGATTTAAGATTCCTCAATTAAGCCGTCTAGCGGTAACAGCCGCGATCGCAATCTCAACAATCCTCCTATGCAGCCTCATTTCGCTAGCACTCCCAACAAGGGAACAACCGCAAGCTAAAGTTTTTGATGAAGTTTGGAAAACGGCACAGGACAAGTTCTATGACCCAAACATGAATGGGGTCAATTGGCAAGTCGTGCGATCTAAGTATCAGCCTCAGGTCATGCAAGCCCAGTCTAACGAAGAGGTAGCGGCTGTTATCAATCAAATGCTCTTGGAGCTAAAGACTTCTCATACCCGCTTCTATACTGCCGATGAGCCAGCGTATTATCAGATTTTGGGGATTTTTCAGCCCAGAAATCCTGACTTACAAAAGCAGCTACAGAAGTTTTTTCCTAGTGGCAAGATTGAATACAGTGGCATTGGCATTTTTAGCAAAGACATCAACGGTCAACCCTTTGTCAGTGGGATTTTGGATGGAAGTCCAGCCGCTCAATCGGGGTTGAAAGTCGGCGATCGCTTACTTAGTGTCGATGGTCAACCGTTCCGCCCCATTCAGTCCTTTGCGGGTAAAGCCGGTAAGGAAGTTTCGCTGCTAGTTCAGCGATCGCAAAACCCAGCTAATCAGCAAAAAATCGTAGTTAAACCGAAGATGCTAGATGCAACCACCATGTTTATGGATGCTCTAGAGTCCAGTATCCAAACGTTCCAACGGGAGGGTAAAAAAATTGGCTACGTCCACATCTGGTCTTATGCAGGCGACCAATACCAGCAGCAGCTTGAAGACGAACTCATTTATGGTCGCCTGAACGAAGCAGATGCATTAGTTTTGGATCTAAGAGAAGGATGGGGTGGTGCGCCTCTTACCGCTCTGAACATCTACACAGGTCAAGGGCCAAGCATAACGAATATTCCCCGCAATGGTCAGCGATACATCTACAACTCTCATTGGAAAAAACCCGTAGTCATGCTGGTAAATGAGGGAAGTCGAAGCGCCAAGGAAATCCTAGCATTTGGCTTTCAGCAGTACCGCATTGGGCCAGTTGTCGGTGCTAAAACTGCTGGAGCGGTGGTTGCTGGTTCTCCGTTCCTGATGCAGGATGGTAGCTTGCTTTACTTAGCCGTCGCCAATGTATTCGTTGACGGAGAACACCGACTAGAGGGGGCAGGTGTCACACCAGATATCGTGGTTCCATTTACCTTGGAATATGCTCAGGGAGCAGACCCGCAAAAAGAGCGAGCAATTGAAGTGGCGCTAGAAGCGGCAAAGCAGCAGAAATAGAATAGGTCGCGACTTATGTACTGATACCAAAGCAGGGTGGCTAAGCTAATGGGCATTTCAGTTGCTCGCTTCATTTCCCAATGGTCACTGATATACCTTATCTGATGAAAGCTTACCGCTCTGTTGTTTGGCTCAATAGTTTCTCTTTATTTCTGGTTGTTGGTCTGATTGTCTATACCAAGTTTTTTGGCTCATCTGTAGAAGAATTATTCCGCCATCCTCCTTTTGCTTCATCTTTGGATGTCGGTTTTTTAACCAATACATTCCAAATCCTTTGTGCTGTCCCACCTGTAGTTTGCGCCTTCACTTTTGGTTTAAATACAACAATTCGTCCTCGCAGCCAAGAGAACTTGTTTATTCTGTGTTCGGCCTTTTTAACAGGAGGTTTTCTGTTTAACGAAATTTATCGGCTCCACGTCGTGCTTGCGATCGCAGGTGTTCCTAAGCTTGCCACTATTGCGGTATACGCCATTATTCTCCTTGCATACGCATTCGTTTTCAAGCGACGAATCCAATCAACTCCCTACTTAATCTTACTGATAGGGTTGGGCTTATTGTTTCTGGGCATTACAGTAGACTCACTACACCTAGGGAGTGGCGCAATTTCCAGCCTGTTAGAGGGTTTACCTAAGTTGTTCAGTGAGATTAATATTGCATTTTATTTTTGGTACGTCTGTTACAGGGAAGTTATGCGATCGCTCAATCCGCTATGAGCCAAAAGTTAGTAATTATTGGCTGAGCAATACCTACAAAAATCGGTGTAATGTAACTATTAAGCCTTTCGCCTGCATTGAGCGAGGCTAGCGATCGCATCCACTAACTCGGCTGGCTCTACAGGTTTGGACATATGACGTTGGAAGCCTGCTGAGAGCGCCTGCTGATAGTTCATTTCTCCAGCATAAGCAGTCAGCGCGATCGCGGGAATCTGTCCTCCTTGCTCTGTAGGTAGGGTTCTCACTTGTTGCATCAGCATGTATCCATCCATCTCTGGCATGCCAATATCGCTCAACAGCACGTCGGGTAGCGATTGAGTTAAAGCGACGAGTGCCTCCTTCGCTGAGCCAACAGCAGTTACCTGCGCTCCATACTGTTCCAGCAAAAAGGCGACAAACTCTCGTGTATCGACATCATCATCAACGACTAAAATCTCTATGCCCTGCAAATCTAAGGATAGTTCAGGTGATTCGTTGCCGCGATCGCTTTCGGTTTGAGACAGAAGGAGTGGGAGTCTGACAGTAAAGGTTGCTCCTTGCCCTTCGCCGGGACTATCGGCCTGGACAGTTCCCCCATGCAGTTCAACTAAGTGACGGACGATGGCCAGCCCTAACCCCAATCCACCAAACTTGCGGGTGGTGGTGGCATCGGCTTGACGGAAGTAGTCAAAGACATAGGGCAGGAAGTCTGTAGGAATTCCCTTACCCGTATCACTCACCGTGATTTGGGCGTGAGAACCGATGCGCTCTAGTCGGATATCGACTCGCCCTCCTTGGGGAGTGAACTTGATTGCGTTGGACAGCAGGTTCCAAACGATTTGCTGCAAGCGGCTGGCATCCCCCGAAACTTTCCCCACTTGGGAGCCAAGCTGGGTATGGATATGAATGGATTTAGCTTGGGCCGCTAGACGCACCGTTTCCATTGCCGCCTCAATAATCGATGTCAGAGTAACTGGAGCAATATTCAGGCTAAGCTTGCCTTGCAGAATTCGGGAGACATCGAGCAAATCCTCAATCAGTTCAGCCTGCAACTTAGCATTGCGTTCGATAGTTGCCAGGGCTTCACTGGTTTTGGCCGGGTTAAACTTTCGGGTTTGAAGTAATCTTGACCAGCCGAGAATTGGATTGAGAGGCGATCGCAATTCATGGGAGAGTACGGCTAGAAACTCATCTTTAATCCGGTTCGCTCGTTCGGCTTCTTCGCGGGCCGCTTGTTCCTGTTGGAGGAGAAGCTCGCGCTGCTGTTCCAGTCGTTTTTGCTCTTCAATATCCGTTGCTGTACCAAACCATTTAATCACCTGACCCGATTCATTTTTCAGGGGTACGGCTTGGTGCAAATACCAGCGATACACCCCATCCGCCCGTCGCATTCGACCTTCGGCTTGATAGAGGCTGCCATCTTTTTGGGCAGCTATCCAGTACTCGCTGAGAATCGGTATGTCATCGGGATGAACCACCGCTTCCCAGCCTTCACTGTGTACTTGTGTCCACGTTAGACCAGTAAAGTCTAACCAGCGTTGATTGACATCGAGTAGCGCTCCTTGTGCGTTGGCAGTCCACACCAATTGGGGAATCGATTCGGCTAAATACCGATAGCGTTCTTCGCTCTGACGCAAGGCTTCTTCAGCTCGTTTGCGATCGGTGATATCAACGGCAACTCCTCCTACCAGGCGTTGCCCAGAGACATCTTCAATGGGAAATTTGTACACCAGAAAATCACCGAGCGTACCATCCGAGCGAGGGGCAGTTTCAATCGCTTCAATCACCTGATTGCTCTGGGCAACCGTTTTGATGTTATGGAGAAATTGCTCGGCGACTTCAGACGGATATAGCTCGAAGACGCTTTTGCCGATGACACCATCCTTGGGAAACTCAAAGATGGTGAAATAGGTTTGACTGAGGTAGATTATATGCCCGTCTGCATCCGTAATCCAAGAAGCGGCTGGGCTATTATTCATAAACGCTTGAAAGCGTTCTTCACTTTGGCGTAGGGCTACCTCAGCTTGTTTGCGATCGGTGACATCCTGAAACACTACCACTGCCGCCACAATTTGTTCTTCGCTGTCCAAAATAGGAGATGAGTTTGCATTCATAAAAATGCGACGACCATCACTCCGTTGTAGCTCGATTTCTTCATTGGTGATGGTTTCACCTGTTTGTAGCGATCGCATTAGGGGATAGTCTTCGGCGTTGTAAGGTTGACCGTCTGAATAAAAGCCCTGAAACGGTGCAATCTGGTCATACTCTGCCAGTTGGAGCGATTGTTCGTAGTCATACCCAACAATTTGTTTGGCTTGTTTGTTCGTGAGCACCAATTTGCCCGAAGCGGCGTCTGCAATCATCACGCCCGCAGGCATCTGTCGCAATACTGCCTCAAACCGAGCACGTTCGATCGCTAATTCCTGGAGCAACCGTTCCCGCTCAGCTTCGGCTCGCTGGCGTTCGCGCTGTGCGGCTTTTTGTTCGCTGATATCCACCACAACAGAGATTGCAGACTCCGGCTTACCAGAGGCATCGCAAATTGCTGCCACGTAGTTGCTCACCCAAACTTCAGAGCCGTCTTTACGGGTATAGCGCTTCTCGATCGCATAGCTCTCCCCTTCTGTTACCAAGCGATGGAAAAGCTCCATATTGTGGGGCAAATCGCTGGGATGCGTGATATCCTGCTTCCGCTTGTGTAGCAGTTCTGCCATCGGATAACCCACAATCTCGCAGTATTTTTGGTTGACCAGCACAAATTGAGCTGTTAAATCCATTTGTGCAATTCCGACGGTTGCCTGGTTCACGATCGCGCCAAAGCGCTCCTCACTAGCGCGAAAAGCCTCCTGGGCGAGTTTGAGGTCGGTGAGGTCGGTAATCATCGCAAAAAACCCTTTGACCTCTCCTTGGGCGTCAAGATCGGGAATATATTGCCTGCGAA
>DATNPT010000018.1:0-5130 GCA_036703075.1 Chroococcales cyanobacterium | reverse complement strand
TAACCAACCTTAACGACAAGGATGCTCGGAGCCGTCTGAAGTTCGCGCTTGTACGCCTCGTAAGCTTCAGCAAAGTAAGGTGCGGTGTTTTCCCCTTCATCGGTGACTAGCACAATCTGCTCAACCCGTTGATTTCTCAAGCGCATGGCTTCCAACGGAGAACCAATGCTGGTAGCACCACCTGCCTTGATATGTTGGAATGCTCGCTCCCAGTCGCTGAGGTTGTTACTCGATGCCTTGACGGGATAAGGCAACGTATCAAAGGCATAGACAAACAAATCTGCCTGAGTAATTCCTGAAATCAAAGCAGCAATGCGCTTGCCGACTTCGATCGCACTTTCCATCGAGCTAGACTTGTCTATCAATAGAGCAGTAGGCTTGGTGATACTGCCTCGCTTTTTCACCTGCTCGTCCATGACACGTTCCAATCGTGCCACCGTCTCCGCATCGAGTGCCGCCGTATCTGCGACAACTCGTGCCTTGAGTGCTGCAACGCGCTCATCGCCCCGTGCTTGCTCTAACTTCTCGTTAATCAGTGCTTTCACCTGGGGATTTTCCATCACACCGCGAGCTTGCAGGGACTTGAGGTTGTTGATAACCTCTTGGGGAGACATGGAGTTAATCAGCGCGACTAACACTGTCGGCGTCAGTTGCTTAATCGCACCCACAGCCACGGTATAAGGAATTCTATATTCTACAATTAGCTGAGCTTGCTCTAGAGGTGAGCAAGCGATCGCCAATAGCTTCCTGGCAAAGGCAAGGCTATCTTCAGGCGGATTGTCCTTAAACAGCACCGCATCGGCGCGATCGCTAGGGCGAACGTGTAAGCTGGCATAGAGATGTTTCATCGCTTTGCGCGATCGCAGCGCTGCGCGATCGAAGAATGCTGGATTCTTTTCCCGTTCCTTCAGATAACGCCGCACGGCGGTACGAGTCGAACGCGGCAGCTTCCCTCGATGCACCTTCAAGAAGTCTACAATCCGGGCGACTTGATAAGGTGGAAACTCCTGCAACAGGACAAAACCAGCATCGCGGTGTTCTGTGAGATTGCTAGTCAGCAAATTTCCCACGAACACTTCCTTATGGTCGCGCACATCTCCAGTATGCTGATACCAGACTGCCAGATGTCCGTAGAAGATAGGGTCGCTTCGTACCATCTCTTCATGGAGTTTAGCGACTTGCTCTAGCTGTCTGTGCGGCGTGGTGAGCAAGCTATTGAGCATATCTAAGCGCAAGTCGCGCTCTACGGTATTCATTACAGCTACCTCCTTGCATCAAATCGCTGTCATCAGGATTTGAAACTTGAGATTTGAATTGGCGATAGTTCAATCCAAATCTAAAATCCCAAATTGATTGGAGGCAGGTGTCGCAGGCTTTTCACTCAGCACAAAAGATGCCGCGCAAGTCGGGAAGTATGCCGTAGCTACTCTCGCTCTCTCAGCAAGAGCAACGTACTTCTCTATTTCCCCACCGTTTAGGGTGAGTTGGTTAGCTCAATACTCCCAATTGGGGCGCAGCGACAGCCGCCATTCTTGAGGGTCAGGTTTTTAGTGTTAATAATATACTACATTTATAATACAAGTGCGTCAAGGCTTGAGAATTCATCAGTGTTGCCTAAATAAGCTCGCCGCGCATTTAAATGGGCATATGGACTTAAGGGAAAAAGTTCTCCCCTTTCCCCTTCTTTACCGATTCTCCCCTAGTTGCCCCAATCGTGTCATCTTAGACAAAGAGGTCAGAGGTGAGCGATGGTAACGGAAGGACAGAATAAACGGGTAGTTGTCGTCGGTGCAGGTTGGGCGGGATTAGGCGCAACCTACCATTTAGCTCAGCAGGGGTATGATGTTACGCTCCTAGAAGCTAGTCCTTATCCAGGTGGCTTAGTGGCAGGCTGGAAAACACCAGGCGGGAGATCGGTTGAAGGAGGTATTCATGGCTTCTGGTATCCCTACAGCAATATCTTTTCCCTGGTTCGAGAATTGGGATTAAATCCCTTCACTCCCTTTACCCGTTCCTCCCAATACTCACCCGCAGGGCTAGAAGTCGAATCGCCGATTTTCCAAAACGAACCGCGCCTTCCTACACCATTAGGGACGTTTCTCTACACCCAGTTCAAGCGGTTGCCCTTGAGCGATCGCATTTCTGCTTTACCTCTACTCTATGCTGTAGTCGATTTTGATAATTCAGATGAAGCATGGCAGCGTTATGACAAAGTAACCGCCCGCGAACTATTCAAACAGTTTGGCGTTTCCGCCCGACTTTACAAGGATTCCTTCGAGCCGATGTTACTGGTAGGCTTATTTGCGCCGGGAGAACAGTGTTCGGCCGCAGCAGCTTTAGGGATGCTGTACTACTTCATCCTCGCTCACCAACCTGACTTTGATGTGGTTTGGTGTCGCGGAACGGTTGGGGAAATGATATTTAAACCTTGGGTGGAACGCATCCAGCAACTTGGCGGTAAGGTACTGACGAATCAACGAGTCAACGACATCCTCCTCAACAGTACGGGTAAAGCAAAAGGGGTTGTCTGCGGCGATGAAGTTTTTGAGGCAGACGCGATAATTTTTGCCGTTAGCGTCAGCGGCATGAAAAAGATTGTGTCAGGTAGCTCGACATTGCAACAATACCGGGAATTCCGCGACTTGACGAACTTGGGCGGAATTGACGTATTGGCAACTCGACTGTGGTTCGATCGCAAAATTAATATCCGTCATCCCTCGAATGCTTGCTTTGGCTTCGATCCAACTACAGGCTGGACGTTTTTTGACCTCAATGTGTTGCATGACGAATACCGCGATGAACCCGGTAGCGTGATTGAAGCCGACTTTTACCACGCGAACCAGTTGTTACCCCTAAGCGATGAGCAAATCGTCGAGAAAGTCCATCGCGATTTAGCTACTTGTGTACCAGCCTTTCGAGAGGCAAAGGTTATCGATAGTAGCGTCATCCGAGTACCGCAAGGCGTGACTCACTTTGCACCCGGTAGCTATCAGTATTTAATGCCAGCCGTAACGAGTATCGAGAATGTTTTTATGAGCGGAGATTGGGTTGTTACTCGCCACGGTTCTTGGTCGCAGGAAAAGGCTTATGTGACGGGTTTGGAAGCAGCGAATATAGCGATGTCGTACTTCGGACAGGGAAGTACTGCAAGGATTATTCCTATTGAACCGGATGAACCACATATTCAGTTTGCTCGGACGATTAATAAGACAATACGAGGTTTTGGTAAGGATTTATTGTCTGATTTTTGGTTACCTTAGAATTTATTTCTGGGTAAACAAGCAAACGCGCCCAGAGTTTCAACTCTTTCGCCTTATCTCCACTCGCCTTGCAATGTAAAGGCAGCCCAATAAAATGGTGCTTGCCACTGCTTCTGTTGCCACAGTTCTAACTGTGCCGCTCTCAGAGCTGCGGCTGGCTTGAGTCCATCTTGCAGCATTTTTTTGTAAAATTTCGTCATCAATTCAGATGTGGCTCGATCGCTCACACTCCACAAACTCACCACGACTCGCGGACTACCAGCATACATGAAGCCCCTTGTCAAGCCTACTAGTCCTTCTCCTCTGACTTCCTCACCCAGCCCCGTTTCACAGGCACTCAGGACAACTAATTCGGCTGGTAGGTTGAGATTGAAAATATCGTGCAGTCGCAAAAAACCATTTTTGGGCATACCCTTTTCATCGACTAGCGACAGCACAACTCCCGATAATTCTGGCTGCGTACTATTGAGGATGCCGTGAGTGGCAAAGTGAACGATGCGATAGTTTTGGAGTTCGGGGTTGGTAGCGATCGCACGATTAGCCGCAAAGTCAAACGCCTGCATTCGCTCTGCTGTAGGGACTAGCGCCACAATCTGCTCGGCTTCCTGTCGGGTAAAGGGCAGGCGATTAAATGTAACATTAGCCGTTATAGCCGATCGCTCCAATGCTCGGCTGTTGACATCGCTCTTGTCTAATGGTGTACCAGAAACCTGTCTTGAACTTGACTTGATGCGCGGATCGTTCGTACCAAAGACAGGATCGGCAAGAACTGCAATGGCTTTCGGAGCACTTTTGCGATCGCTCGTTTCCTTTCGCAACACACCTAGTGTAGATGCTGAGGGCAGGTTGACAATTTCGTGCTCTACTAACAGTGGCACCAACTCCTGACTTGCTCTTCCCTTAACAACGGGGGTAGGCAGTGCAGCGAATGGTAAATACTGCAACGCACCATCACCGACGACGAGCAAGCGCTTATTTCCCAATTGTGCAGCTACAGGTGCGATGAGCATCTGGCTCAACTTGATAGCTGTTTCGTTGTTACCGATAGGCGAACCTGGACGTGCTTGAGCATCAAGACTTCCTCGCCTTCCCAAATGGTAGTCTCGGTTATTCAGTAGTTGATAGAATTCCTTAGCGACGGTTTCGATTTCCTCACGTTTCGGTAATTCGTAGCTAGTGATGCTAGTTTTAGTGACTGCCCAGAGATAGCTGCGTTCTTCTCCTAAAGAGTATTCCAACAGCATCGTGTCGTCATCAAGTACCTGCTGCTGAATTTCTGCCAGGGTAAGCGGTTTTGGCTGAGTCAGTGCCCCATAGCGCGGACTGGTGCGGCGGATTTGTTCTTCGACTTGCCGATACTCCTCTAGGAGCGTCGCCGTTTCTTTTTCTAGTGCTTGCAGCTGTGCAGAGGTGTCTTTTTCATTAGATAGCTCACTGCGCCGTTTTTCTGTAGCATCGAGTTTTTGCTGCAAGGTGTGCTCTCGTTGGAGCAGTTCTGGATCGACTCCTTGCCGAATATCCGCGTTAGCTTCTGTTAGGAGTTCCAATAGACTCCGGGCGCGAGCGCGTTCCGAGGCGTGCAGTGCTAGAGCATCGTACCCTTTTGATGGGTCTTTTTTGTGCAACTGCATCAGCACGTCGATGTAGAACTGGTAGTAATTCTGCACGGAGGCAAAGTAGGAAGTACGCAGCTCTTGGCTGGTGACTCGGGTGCGGATGTCCTCAACGATTTTGATAGCGGCTTCGATTTGGGTACGGGCTTCGTTGAGATTGCCCCGATCGCGTTGTGTAATCGCCGCATTATAGATTGTCTCTGCTTCTCCCGTGCGATCGCCCATCAACCGCCGTAGTGCTAGATCTTGATTGTAGG
>DATNPT010000017.1:0-3754 GCA_036703075.1 Chroococcales cyanobacterium | reverse complement strand
AGGATGGTGCCCGGATAAGGCTCGTCGCTTGAGAATTCGTTGAATGGATTCTGCCATATTTAGCCAACTTCCTCCTAATGGCGTGTAAAGCGGTAAAATGCCGTGAGTGCATAACCAGACAACAAATTCAGGCGTTTTATGTCCTGCTAGATTGTCACAAACTAACAGCATCCTTAAGGTTGGAAGTTCGGGCGGTAAAGTGAATTTGATACTCAGATTTTCGCGCCATTGTTGCCAGAACAGAAGCGTTTCATCTGCGCTCAGCAGGAGTGCTGATGGAGGGAGGGATTGCAAAATTTCGCTTAGCTGTTGTTTCAACCACGGATGCAAGACTTGGTTTGTGACGCTTTGCACCCCCTTAACTCGAACCTGTCCATCCTTTGGGTGAAACAGCGTGAGTAACTTAGCCGTCCCGTCTCTGATGTATTCATGAGGATATTTTGCTGGATGTTCTTGCACATGCCAACTCTCACTAGGATAGGGAACTGTCCCAAATGGACCGGCTTCATCTTCACACCAAACGGCAATTCCCATTCCCTCCGCGATTCGATAGGCTTGCTCAATTAATGCTTTTTTGCTTCTGCATCTGGGTCTATGACAGTGACTACTCCTGCTTTGCGTTTTCGCGCAACTTTTCCCGTTTCACACCAACTCCGATTCTTTTGCCAACTCCATCCCGCCTCTTTCAACACTTTACGCAAGGTGTAGGTACTCACCTTAGATAAAGCCGATTCCCCTACTCGAAGACTCCGTTGCAAGGTCGTCAAACTCCATGTTGCAGTCCCATCCGTCTGCCTATCTGGTTGTTTTTGGATAGCCTCAAGGAGCTTTAAGCGCTGTTCAGCGCCGTATACAATACTTGGCCCACCCCCATGGCGCAAGTTCAAAGCCTCAATTCCCTCGGCGTTGAATCGAGCTACTAATTTCCCAACTGCATCTCCAGAGCGTCTCCCTACACGGTGGGCTGCATCTGTGTAATTGAACCCCTCTGCCACTGCCAACAACGCCTTGGCTCGGACAACTCGGCTGGCGCTTTCACGTTGCGAACGGCTAACTTTTTCCAAATATTGCTGCTCTTGAGCAGTTAACTCTCGAAGCGGATACTTTTGCTGACGAGTCATAGCGTCACCTCACGCTAGAGTATCTCTATCTTCCCTCCTTCCGACTATGGCAACAACCGTAGCAAATGACCCACTAGTGGTCTTCTCACCAAAAGAGAGTGGGAGAGAGGGCAGTGGGGCAAGGGGAAAGACTCGATTGTCTGAAGCCCCCGAATTTATTCGTGGAAGCTCCCCCATTCCCTCATCCCCTTTTCAAGCCCCTATCCTTCTCCTTATCGGATTGCTCTCTCGCTCCCAGCTCCCCTGCCCCCTGCCTCTTCGTTGAGACTCAAACCGGCGGGTAAATTTCCTGTTGCTAGCAAGGAAGCCCATCTTTTCTAGAAAGCTGGACTCTAACTATATAGGTATACACTCGAGGTATTGTGTACGTCATCATTTTGAGTGGTACTTTTGCAAGCGGGCTGAGGGGAGGCTCACACTCTCAGGAGACAGCAATCAAGGGAGTGTTACCGTACTGCTAGATCGGTAGGCTTGTTTGAAAGCAAAGTATCCAAGCGATCGCACTGTGTAGTGATGTGAAGGAGGAATCGATGCCACCAAGAGAAGACGAGGACAATCTCTTTCCGACTCAATCTGAGGACGAAAACGAAGATCGTCTGTTTGCCGCTCATTCTCCCAGCCAAGACGATCTATTTCCCGCTACTCGTTCAACCAAAGACAATCTGTTTGCAGCGGCTGAAGTTACCGAAGAGGAGATTGAGATGATCGATCAATTCGCCGATGCCAGAGATTTAAACCCGATGGAGAAAGTTCGATTAATTGCCCAATATCGAGAGTCTTTAGCTATCCACAGAAAGCCCCTCGTCAAGGACGATGACTCGCTTTGGTAAGGCTCCACCCATCGTTAGAAAGCATTACCCAGTTTAAGAAAATTGTTGGGGCTTGAGCGTCGTCTATGAAAGTTTAGCCAGGAGGCACTCTACTATGACTGAAGACCAAAAGACTAATGACGATAATCTATTTCCCATACATCACCACCAGCATCGGACTGAATTCACGCAAGATGAGATTGAAGATATTGTGCGATTTGCCGACGTACACGATCTAAATGCTGTAGATCGAGCTAGACTCATCGAATTTGTCAAGGATGTTCGAGCTGCTCATAGTAGCCGAGCAGTTGGCAAGAAAGGCTATACTCCGTGGCCGTCCCAAAAACAATCTCAATAATGGAGAGCGAGGAGGTGGTGGGAGAAGACAGATTGTCATAACAACGCTAAACTGCGCCTTGGTACGAGGGACAGCAGTGCTATCTTGGGACAAGTTCAGAGTGATATTAAACCAAGAGTAGCGATCGCTATGCGTTGTAATAGATAGAAATGACGAGCAACCATCAAACTAACACGCGAAAGGTCATTGGGTTGCTACCAGCCGGTGGACAGGCGACACGGATTTCTCCTTTACCCGTTAGCAAGGAGTTGTATCCGGTAGGGTTCCGACATGTGGATGACGGTAGTGGCTTTCGACCTAAAGTCGTTTGTCATTATCTGTTGGAGAAGATGCGACTGGCAGGCATCGAGCAGGCATACTTTGTGCTGCGTCCGGGAAAATGGGATATTCCGGGCTATTTCGGAGATGGCACAATGCTGACGATGAATCTGGGATACCTAATCATGAATTTGCCGTTTGGTGTCCCTTACACATTGGATCAGGCTTATCCCTTTGTGCAAGATTCCCTAATTGCTTTAGGGTTTCCAGATATCCTGTTTCAGCCTGACGATGCTTATGTTCGGCTGCTTGAGCGACAAGCTAGAAATCAAGCCGATGTTGTTTTGGGGTTATTTCCTACCGATCGCCCCCACAAAGCAGGTATGGTGGATTTTGATGACGAAGGTGTAGTCCGCGTCATTATCGAAAAACCCCCCCAAACAGATTTGCGCTACATGTGGGCGATTGCCGTTTGGACGCCTGCCTTCACTTCTTTTCTACATCAGTACCTGATTGATATCGAGGCGAATAAGCTGCGAAACGATACCGATAAGCTTATACCAGCGCGATCGGAGTTGCCCATCGGAGATGTGATTCAAGCGGCGATTTACAATGGCATGCGGGTAGAAGCCGAGGTATTTCCGCAGGGTACTTACTTGGATATAGGCACGCCAGACGATTTAGTCCGAGCTGTTGCGAATTTTGCAACTCAGGCATCTACACAAGAGTAATAATCGTTAACTGGATAAGTATTACGAATACCAAACTTCGATTGCTCCCATGCATCAGCTAAAAAATCGGAATACTTATCGTTTTAAAGATACTTCAACTCGACTCGTTAGCTATGTCCTCGTTACGCTAGTTGGCATTAGTGTTACTGGAGGACGAGCAACCAATGCGGCTGACTCACCCGACCTCCTGACAATAGCGCAAGCCAATCCCAGCCCATCTACTCCTACTAACCGGACAGATAATAACCGAATCCAAGTCTTTTTTCCTCCCGTTACTAGTAGCAATTTTACGGATGTCAGACCCGTTTGGCGGACGACATCGAGTCGAAATCTCGCTCAATTTGCGATCGCACAATTGATTGCAGGGCCGACTAGCACTGAAAAACAACAGAGTGGTTTAATGCCTGCCATTCGCCTGAGTGGTAACTCTAACTGCGGAGGAGACTTTATGCTCTCGATGGATCGGGGATTAGCCCG
>DATNPT010000016.1:0-9938 GCA_036703075.1 Chroococcales cyanobacterium | reverse complement strand
TTGGTTTTGGGATAGCGATCGCTTCTGGGTGTCATCCAAACATTTTCGGACCAAGTGGCAGTAGAACTGCATAACCTCCAAACACTCATACCTATGTATCGGAGTAAGCATACTTCAGGCAAATTTTGAAGGCTTACCTAGGTTGATGGTGAGGCATCTGCTCGTCAACACTCAAGCAAAACAGTTGAATGGTGTTCTCTGGTAAACAGTACTTGTGAATGGTGTTTCTTTAACAAACGGCTGTTGAAGACCGCTTAAGGGAGTCTTCAAGTCTTTCGTGTTCCTCATTAGTCAGGTTTTAGACTTTTGTTCTATCAATCAATGATCGGGAGGCAATCTATACATGCATGGAGTTAGTTGGGAATATTCCTTAGCCTTAATCGCTATGCTGGCAAGCATTAGGATTGAGCCTTCGTCAGCTTCTACAGAAGACTTAGAAACTGATTTAGATAATTCTCAAGACGCTGAATTTCCCGAAGAAAATCAGCAGGAATCACTAACAAAACCTGAGAGACGATTAATGGCACCACCTCCACGACAAGGACGAGGAGGTTGGTCATTCAACTGGCCGTGGCCATTTGGACGGCGCAGAAAGCGAGGTGGTTCACCGTAAGAGCTTGAGCGGAAGTCGGATCGAACTACTCCTTTATTAATACTCATTGGTTCGTTGTCACTTGACATTAGTCCTTAGTTATTAGTTACGAGCTAGGGACTCAAAAACTATGAGTTTAAATCTCGAATGGTAACCTACTTTTTGCACGGCTCCTGCCAATTGCATAAGCTCGTAACCTGCACCCGTATATATTTAACAGATTCGTGCTTCATCCACTTTACAACTTTCATTCTAGGTTTACAGGATGACTACTTCCACAAAAATTCAAGAGAGACCAAATACTCAACAAAGACAGTTAGACGAGATTTTTTTACAAGGGGTACTTGAAGGCTTCGTCGATGGCATCTTAGTTCTAACCGAGAAAGGAGAGATAATTCATGCCAATAACTATGCTCGCCAGCTTTGTCACCGACTGGCTAAAAATAACTCGCAACCTAACTTAGTGCCGCTAGATATCTGGCGGGCTTGCCAAGCGCTGATAGACAGCAAAAAAGCCTATCCCGATCGCTTCGTAATTATGGAGTCAATGATTACTGATAGTCAGTCAACGACTTTGCGAATTCGGACTCGATGGTTCCAGTTAGAGCCATCTGAATGTCCCTACATCTTAGTCATGCTAGAAGACCAACGCCAATCCACGCAAAGCTTAGCCAGCCTTGAGATCTATAAATACGGATTAACTCGTCGTGAGGCGGACGTGTGGCTATTGCGTCGAGCCAACTACTCGTATAAACAGATTGCCGCTCAATTGTTCATCTCCCTGAACACGGTGAAAAAGCACATGAGAAATATTATTGCCAAGCAGGAAATGGCTCTGCATACTGAGGAGTTCTTCGCTGTACGGTAAACGATTGAAACTTCATAGCCGCGATGAGAGCAGTTATAACTCAGGGTGTAAGTGGGAATGGACATCAAGATTGAAATCAAAAGAAGCGACGCCGCTCGTTATCACTCCCCCAGTAGACAACGCTAACGCGTATTTCTAACTTGCTTTTGTGCGGCTTCGCTATTTTGGCGGTAAAACTTCATACGATTTTGAGCCGTTTTGTAACGTCGATCCTCTGGCTTCACCTGACTCATTAAGTCAGAGGCTCGCTCCCACTTAGCCGCCACATCTAACCATTGAGCAGCCGTTTGAACAGTTTGACCAGCGCTAGACGCTTGTTCGGCTAAGCGAACCGCTTCGGCAAAAGGGTCAGAAGTCAAAGCCGTAGCTTGCTGCGGTGATGACTCAGCTGGTGAGTTTTGAGCTTGATTGGATACCTGAATATTGATTTTTGACCCCAACCAACTGTTGAGCAACCAGCCAATCAAAATCAGGAGTAAGCTTATGCCTATCCCGTTCATAGTGCCACGCCAGAATGGACGATTGCCACGAATATTACGAGAGGCAAGTTTCTTGGGCAGGGGAGGCTTTCTACTCGGTACAGTTGCAGGCTGTTTGAGGCTTTGAGCTAATCGTTTGAAAAGATTGGGTTTATTAAGAAGTAGGGTTTCAGACCATAACAGTTGATTTTCGGGATCGCGGCTAATTTCTTCTAGCCAAAGCAACTGCTGCTCTTTGACAATGCGACTGTTGATCTTGACCCGACGAATGTTGCGTGGCGCAATCTGTTCGAGAATTTGCCGGATTTGCGCCACCAGTACAGATTGCTTCAGCTCTTCCTTCGTTTCTGCTTCACACAAAAGTTGTAGAACCCCATCTGCCAAAATAGCACGGGTTCTTACACCAGCATCTGCTAGTTTTTCATTCAGTGTTTGAATAATCGCCGAAACGCTACCTTGGTGAGCTTGTCTGGCGATGTCATCCATTGGATCGAGCATTGTTCTTGGAGCCATCGATTCAGGAACTATGGCTAACTTTTTTAACTTAGAGTATCAGTGTTTTGGACAATCTCCACGGAGAGCGGACTTTCAGTTTACGGCAACACTGGACTTTACGAGACCCAGTGGATTTATGAGAGTGATGCCATTTTAGTAGGTTAACGTACAACCTGAAAAGCCCAGTTGCTCCAATGCTCAACTGGACTACTCGTTCAATCGTTATCTAGATGGCTAAATCTTACCCAATGTAATCCCTATCAGCTCTATAAGCTATGCCAATGATGACTCGCGTCGAGGAGTTCTTAGGTTAGGTAAGAACGAGGCAAACAATTTCTCGCTAACCGCTACCTGCTGTTTTGCACATAAATTATCCGCGTGCATTTACATAACCTTACAATTAGCTTAGTAGTGTGTATAGAAGAAGCAAGTAGGAGTTTTCTAATGCTGCTAAAGTGTACCACCCGTCATATTCGCATCTATACGGCCCAAATCGAAAATAATGAACTGGTTGAAAGTGATAACGTTCTAACCCTCGATGTTGACCCAGACAACGAGTTTATCTGGAATGAAGATGCTCTGCAAAAGATGTATCACAAGTTCGACGAGTTGGTTGAATCCTATAGTGGGTCAGATTTGACAGAATACAACCTTCGCCGGATTGGCTCTGACTTAGAGCACTACATGCGATCGCTTTTGCAGAGCGGTCAAATTAGTTATAACCTTGACAGTCGCGTTCTCAACTACAGTATGGGATTACCCCAAGTGGCTCCTTAAGCGAGAGACGTAAATTCGCTCTACCACCAAGTACGGTTGCCTTCTTCGTCAGTCCGTGCTTGGCGAATTACATCAGAAATTTCTTCAGCGTCCTTGACGTGGTGTAGAGCTTTTTCTTCCCCATCAGGTTCTTCAACTACAAAGTAGGTGGGAACCTTGATGTGGTCACCCGTGATATCAGGAGCATCGACAGCTACTTGTCGAGCTTTTTCTTGAATAGTTGCATTGGGGTCAATCTTATCGCCAGGGTTGACAGCAGCATTGGAATCGGGTGGCTCTGGCTTATCTGGAGAAAGTCCTATGTCTTGAGTTACATGACCTGCTTTGTTTTCAGTATTGTCAGCCTTATTAACAGTCTTTTCTTCTGGCATATTCCTAAAACTCCTAACCTTATTAATGCTTGATATCTTCAGGTTGATACTAAAAAAAAAAGAGTTACGAGCGCCTCTTTCTGTAGGGGTAATTGACACTTCTCGTATATAAAACGGTAACTGTAGCTTTCGATCGCTCAGTCAAACTCTTAAGAAAAATACGAACAATAGTATTCTTCCCTTCTGCCTGAAGACTGATACTTTTAGGCTCAAGTCAGTGAAATTTCTCTTTATATGGAGGTTTACCGCCCAATAACTCGGAATTTTTCAAGTTTCTTAGTCTGCAAAAATTGCTGAAGGGATTGATGACGATTTTCTAAAAAGCGGCTCCAAAAGCCAGGAATGAATTCATCCATGGTCTGAGCCAGCGCCCAAGTCTCCAATGCGATCGCTTGATATCTCAGTTCGTGGGAGTGCTGGAGGTCGGCAATCGCTTGCTTAACCTCAACGCTAGCAGGCGAATTGAGTTCTGCAAACGTTGGGTCTTGTGAGGTGTCAAAATCTCGCTGGGGCATAAGGGTGAATCAAAGTGAGCGTGGTCGCTGATGAGACGGAGTACAGTAGCGCAGATTGAACCCATGACTTTCAATCACAACTGTTTTGGTTCCTCCAGACACTGTGTCTATAATCAAGAACCAGGGGTGTTAAATACTAAACCCAGTACGGTGCCGTACCCAGCATAATCTTATACAGCAATAACTGGTTGAATCTTGTCTACACAACAGCCATTAAACCCGTGGAGTTATAAACCGTGGTGGTGCCAACCTTGGTCGATCCTGCTTACGGGAACCGCGATCGTTGCGGGGAGTTGGTTACTCGTCAAAACCCTTTGGGTCACGATCGCGATCGCCCTTCCGATTTTAGTGTGGTGGGCGTTCTTTTTACTACTCTGGCCTCGGCTAATGCTGGAGTACTTGAGCAACCCGTCCAGCATTAGCCCATCTCCCGACGATTCTACTTCGCGGATCGGAGATTAACGATTGGTTTATCCACTTCTCCTTAACTCAAGAGCTACAATCTGTAATCAATAACGCAATAACGCTTTCACAAGCCACCTCAAGAAGGGCAGTACTTCTCCTACCCTTCCTGCGTGCGACTTGTAGCCCTATTGTTACAGGTGAACGTAGCGACGAATTTTCATGGAAAATCCTGCGGCAACGCTCCACTGTCCTAACACTCGCTGTCAGGCTCCTAATCCCCAGAGCAACAAGTTCTGTCAGAAATGTCGCACACCGCTATTGAAGCGCTACCTGTGGGCGATTGGTGAGGGCATGGAGGCTTATAAACCCGGAGACACAATCGCCGGTCGCTATGAACTCATTCACTCCTCGGTTGTTTTAGATACTCGACCGGGAATGCCCCCTGATACCCCCCAAGACATTCCTCAAAGCATCATCCCCTATCTTCGGCTTTCTCCCTACGGGCTGCACCTCCCCCAAGTCTATGGACGGTTGACAGCATTAGATGAACGTCACCCAACCGAAATCTGGCTGCTAGAAGACGCCCCAATTTATGCAGGAGGAATCCTACAAGCTCAGGAGGCAGCTAACGCATCCGCGCAACTGTTTCCAGAATTAACCCGTGTCTGGAAAGATGCCTCACCTGTGCGCCAGCTCCACTGGCTGTGGCAATTAGCAAATCTTTGGCAACCGTTTAGTAGTGAAGGCGTCGCGTCTAGCTTGCTCTCGCCCACACTACTGAGAGTAGAAGGCCCAGTCGTGCGGCTGTTGGAGTTGCAGCTCGATCGCAACCAAACCTTGACGCTACAACAGTTGGGTCAGGTGTGGTCGCAACTAATCGCTGGGGTGTCACCCGTCATTGCTGGATTTTTCCAACAATTGTGCGCCCAATTGACAGGAAGACAACTCCGGAGTTCAGAGCAGTTAGTGGAACTGTTAGATCGAGCACTTAAAGACTGCGGGCGATCGCAATCGCGCAATTATGATGTGTTTACTCTGACTGATGCTGGACCGAGTCGCAACCACAACGAAGACGCCTGCTATCCACCGAGCGGGCAATTAGTCAGACCCCCAGCCGGTGCGAGCGCGTTGGCCATTGTCTGCGATGGGATCGGAGGACACGAGGGCGGGGAGGTGGCCTCTCGTTTGGCGATCGAAACGCTGCGACAACGGGTAGAGGCGCTCCCCAATGACCCAGATAGCTGGAATCCTTCGACCTTAACGCTGGAATTAGAAACGGCGACTTGTGCCGCCAATGATGTCATTAGCCAGCAAAATGACAGCGAAAACCGTTCGGAGCGTCAACGGATGGGAACTACGCTGGTCATGGCTCGCACCAGCGCCCATGAAATCTATATCACTCATGTCGGGGATAGCCGAGTCTACTGGATTACTCGCAACAATTGCTATCAAGTGACTCAAGATGACGATTTAGCCTCCCGTGAAGTGCGGTTGGGCTACGCCCTTTACCGAAATGCCGTACAACAGCCCACCTCTGGCTCTCTCGTCCAAGCCTTAGGCATGGCATCGTCGGCCAACCTACATCCGACTGTACAGCGTTTCGTGCTGGATGAAGATTGTGTTTTTCTGCTCTGTTCCGATGGTCTGAGCGATTTCGATCGCGTAGAGCAATACTGGCAAACCGAAATTCTTCCCATCCTCGAAGGACAAGTCGATTTGACGACCGCAGGTTCCCGACTGATTGGGATTGCTAATACGCAAAACGGACACGATAATGCCACGATTGCTCTGGTTCATTGTAAAGTGACGCAGTCCAGAGAAAGCAATCAAACGCAACTGAGTGTCCCTGCTGTGGAATCACGACCCTCTCCTGGGGCTAGTTCAGAGCCAACTGTTTTGGTTGGTACCGGGTCTTCCCTGATGAAAACGCAGCCGTTACCAGAAAGAACGTCAACGCGCCGTCCTTGGGGGCTATGGCTAGGAATCATCTCGCTTTTGGGAGCGAGTGGGGTACTAGCTTCCATCTTTATTGGCGGATTCGACCGGCTGATTAGTTGGGTTCCTAGTGGAGACGAGAATGCCAACACCACCAGTTCCGCACCTCCTCCAGCCAGCCCATCTTCATCGGAGAGTCAAGCGGCTAGTCCGGCGGCGACGGCGGCGTTAGAGCCGCAGCAGGTGATTCAAGTTCTCAGTGCAACGACCGCGACCTCTCCAGCAAAAGAGGTTCCGTTATTGCTGCGACGCGATCGCTTACCGCCGCAAAACCAATCCGCGATCGGTGTCATTCCTACTGAAAGCATTTTACAGGTGATTCGTCAAGTACCTGACGGAGAGCAAGTGAGTTGGTTACAGTTGAAAGTGTGCGCTCCTGGTACTGGTAGCCCTCAGGCTCCACCGTCCAATCCAGTGGAGGCTACTCCTGCGAAAAGTCCTCAAACCCCAGTTGGACAATCTCCTAGAGTTCCTAACCCTAAGCCGACTTCAGTCGCTTATCGTCAGGTAATGCGGGGAGATAGCGGTTGGATTAGAGAATCTGAGATTGTGTCGCGTATTAACCCGACATTCACGCCAACAGCTACCCAACAAAATGCCTGTGCGCCTCCGACTCCTACTTCCGCCTCTACTCCAACACCAACACCGACTCAGTCACCCTAAGGGGTGTTTGTCAATATACAAGAAACCTACTTAGATGGCATAAACACCGTCTAAGAGTAGGTAGACTTGATCGCAGAACAGGTATAGTTGCTCTTTTTTTGGGCTTTTAATGGCTGGTACTGAAAATCCTTGCCTCAGCTTAGCGATCGCTCGTCTATCCACCGCTGGAGCTGAGAATTTTGCCATCTGGGTACTTAAAGCTCCCTATCCAGGGGGCTACGTTCATCACGACTGTACCTGGTCCGAAACGTTAACTCAAACTTGGCTAGCATGGCAGGAGATGTTTTCCCTGCGGGGACTGCCCCATGTGCCTCTGATCCATCACGCGACTCAGCCTGCTCGCACGCTGCCTCCCAATCAGGACATTGGGGCATCGGGTCAAACCACTAGCTACAGCAGCCGCCTGATGCAACATCTAGGGATCGATCTGTGGAATTGGTTGTTTGACGGTCCGATTCAAAACGTGCTGGAGAGAAGCCAGGGAATTGCTATTGGTCAAACTAAACCCTTGCGCCTGCGCTTGGAAATTCGCGATCCAGATTTCATCCCGCTTCCGTGGGAAGTCATGCAGTCAATGGCGGGGAAACAAGCAATTTCCCTGTCTCAGCAACTGCTATTTAGTCGCACCACGAGCGATGTGGATTCGCTCAAGCCCTTTACCCGCTCAAACCAAGCGCTCAATATCTTGCTAGTCCTGGGACAGGATGCCAAAACGCCATCCCGTCCCGTGGCTGGACTGCAATTGGAACAAGAAGCCGCTGCGTTAACCAATATTCTCAAAGCCTGCGGACAACCTAATGCTACGAACGAACGCTTTGTCGCCCCGGTTGCCTGCAACGTCGAGACACTCCTACAACCAACACCCGCAGAACTGATCGAGGCTCTGGAAACGGGAGCGTTTAATGTTCTGTTTTATGCTGGTCATGGCGAACCGGGGCCGGACGGCGGTTGGCTGTTTTTGCGATCGGATGCGACCTTAAACGGGACGGAACTGGCTCAAGTTCTCGTTCGCACTCAGGTAACGTTAGCTGTATTCAATGCCTGTTGGGGCGCTCAGCCCGACCAACTGGGAGGACAAGCAATCCCACGTAGTAGTTTAGCTGAGGTGCTCATTCACCATGGCGTTCCTGCTGTTTTAGGCATGCGCGACTCCATCGCCGACCAAGAAGCCTTAAGTTTTATTCAAACTCTGGCTCAAGCTCTGGCGACACGAATGCCGATTGACCAAGCTGTGGCGGTGGCAAGGCAGCAACTATTGACGCTTTACAAATTCAACCAACCTGCTTGGACGCTGCCCGTGCTGTACATGCATCCGGAGTTTGAAGGGGAGTTGATTAAACCGATTGAAGAAGGCATTACAGAACTTCCCAGCATGCTTCCCAGTTGGCTGGGAACCCCCGCTCCCGTTGCTTATGTCCGTTCCATAGGCACTACCAACCAAAGTTGGCGGGTTCGGGGCGGGCTGATGCGAGTGGGACGCCGCCCAGAAAACGATCTGGTCATTCAGGAGCAGTGGGTTAGCCAACAACATGCAGAAATTATCTGCCGGGATGATTTTAAGGCACCAGAGACGAAACCTACTTACTTCTTGCGCGATTTTTCTCGCTACGGCACACTAATTTTACGCCCAGAGGGGTGGCAAAAAGTCCACCATCAGGAAGTCCCCATCCCATCGGGTACTCAGTTAAAGTTTGGGAGTACCCACGGTCAGACTTTAGAGTTTATTATTGAAGCTTCTGAATCTTTGGGCTGATTAATCACTTGCCTGTTGGAGGCAGAAAATATTAATTGGCGACTGTCCTATCAAAAAACCGAACAAGAGCGCGTTCTATGAGTAATTTCTGACTTGTTACGGAACTCCCCAGAGTACTGCTGTAGCTATCCAAAGCCAGGTTACATCTACCAACCAAAAACAGGAGGGGCATTATGTCGAGACAACCTATTCAATACGATTATTGCGAGGATGCTTTGAGCGCCGTACAAGCAGAACTACTAGAAGCACTGTTGCAGCCAGAGGAGGCGGTTTATCCTTGGAATCCAGCAGAACCTGAAGCAGAAATCTATTTCGCTGAACTAGAACAAGGGTTTTCGCTCTTTGATTGGCAAGAGGACGAGGAAGTTGAGAGTGCCTCGCAGGCTCTGTTCGATCGCTTGCACCATTGCTGGAAATCATCAGATTTCGCGGCGGAGGAAGCCTTGAGAACTTCGCTATCCGAACGGTTCGCGGCTTTGATGCCTCAGGCATGGATCGAAGCGATCGCGCACAAAGCTCAACAACTATTCTCAACGAATTTGCCGTTGGCTGAACAGCTTGTACTCTGTGTTAAGCCCTTGCTACCAACTTGGACAGATGATGACTTATCCGTCTTAGCTCGTCCCTTGGCTTATGCCATGCGGGGAAGTTCAGAGCAGCCGAGTGAAGCTATCCCTGGCAATGTTCGAGCGACTGAGTGGACTCAATTATCTCAGATGGAGAAGGTTCGTTTAAGCTTGGCCGCTGCTCATGCTGCTCTCATCCAGCTCCAACACTCTGCTGCTGACTCCGAACAATCCTAATCTGGCAAAAACTTAATCTGAATAAAAAGCATGTAGTGTCCTGGCTGTTCTCAGCCTGAACCCTTGGTATACAAGCGTTTAGTCCGCTTTCCAAGCCAGTTCGGTGTCTGAAGTTAAGCTTTGGGAGAACCTTCACCCAGCACATTATTAAGTGTGAAGCATGAAAAGATGTGAGCCATTCATCACAGCTATTTCATCTTTTAGCCTTCACCTGATGCCCCC
>DATNPT010000005.1:0-6824 GCA_036703075.1 Chroococcales cyanobacterium | reverse complement strand
GTTGATTGCGCTGATGAATTACTTTCACGGTGCAGTTCCTATGCCTTTACCAAGGCCTGATTTCCTATTTTCCGCTGCCTAGAATGACAGAAGAGCGTTAACAACTAACAACTAACAACTAACAACAGCCCAGGTTTATGTTGTGTGGTTTAGATGTATAGCAGCTTAATGGTTCGATGTACATATTGGCTGAGGAAAGGGGGCTGATGTCACACTGTGCAATGGCAAGGTGGCTGTAAATATACTTCCTACTCCAACTTCACTTTCTAGAGTAATTTGACCGCCCAGCAAGTCTACATACCGCTTGACAATGCAAAGTCCTAAGCCAGTACCGGGAATTTTGCCAACGTTCTTCCCTCGATGAAACGACTCAAATAATTTTTGTCGATCGTCTAGGGGAATACCGATGCCGTCATCTTGTATCCGGAAGATTGCTTCTACGGGCTTACAGCACAGTTCAAACCGGACATGGCCACCCTCAGGAGAATACTTAATCGCATTGGAGAGAAGATTGCTCAGAACATGCCACAGGAGCTTTTCATCCATGCAAGCGCGATCGCATTCACCTTGAATGAGCAAGGCGATCGTATGTTTAGGACTAGTATTCATCTGCACTCCTTCTACCAAGTTTTGGCAGAATTCTACTAAGTTAAGCGGCTGTGGGTCTATTTCTAATTTCCCAACTTCTGCTTTGGATAGATTCAAAACATCATCTAAAAGTTGGGTCATTTCTTTAGCAGACACTGAAATTTGATTGAGGTATCGATCTTTTTTTTCAGCAAGAGATAAGTTATCAATCTTTTTCAGGAGTTCGCTAGCGAGGACAATGCTGCTCAAGGGATTGCGGAACTCGTGCGACATCATAGAAACTAAGTTAAATCGTTCCTCGCTGAGTTCTCGTTCCCGTTCTAAAGTTTGGCGAAGTTCTTCAGCTCGCTTACGCTCTGTAATGTCACGCGAGTTGAGTACAATACTCGACAGTTCTGAAGAAGCTAGAAACTGTTTGCCGATCGCTTCAAGGATACGCCAGGAACCATTGTGATGCTGGAACCTGAACTCTATTGATAGAGTAAGGGTGGGATTTTGAGTTACCTGATTCAGGGCATCGAGAAACGTTTCGACATCCTCCGGGTGAACGTAGTCAAGGATATTCTTCTGTACTAAATCCTCGGGTTTGTATCCCAAAACTCTCTCCAGAGAAGGACTTTCATAGTGGATAATTCCATCATTGCCCAATACTGTGATGATGTCTAAAGCATTTTCGATGAGTAGTCGAAAGCGTTCTTCATTTTGGCGCACCGTTTCTTCTGCTACATGTAGTTTGCGACGTTCATCCGCCTCGCGTAACTCGCGTTCAACCGCAGGAGAAAGCCGGGCCAAATTGTCTTTCATGACATAATCATGAGCACCTGCTTTCATGGCAGCAACGGCTCTATCCTCACCAATAGTGCCTGATACGACAATGAATGGTAAGTCTAGTCCTCGTTCCTTTAACAGATTCAACGCGGCTGGAGCACTAAAACTGGGTAGGGTATAGTCAGCAATGATGATGTCCCACTGCTGTTTATCCAACGCCGTTTTCATCGCGGTAGGCGTGTCAACTCGTTCGACTACCGAGTCATAACCACCGCGCTTTAGCTCGTAGGCAACTAGCTCAGCGTCGTCTTGTGAATCCTCAACAATTAAAACGCGCAGTGGTTTGCTCATATTATTTGAGTTTATGTAAGTGGGACAGGTGGGGGTTCGTTTAAGATCAGCCAATACAAGCCTAATTGCTGTACTACCATCAAAAACTGGTTGTAATCTACTGGTTTGCGTATGTAACTATTGCACCCTAAACTATAACTATCAATTAAATCTTGTTGCTCGTTAGATGTTGTTAGAATCACTACCGGAAGCCATCTCGTGCGGTTGTCGGCACGTAGTCGTTCCAATACTTCTAAGCCATTTATTCGGGGTAGTTGTAAATCCAGCAGGATAAGAGCTGGCATCTGGGTTGTATCGCGATTGGCGTAGATGCCCGTACTGAATAGATAGTCTAGTGCCTCAACTCCATCGCGTGCTACTACTATTTCATTAGAAACTGAACTTTGCTCAAAAGCCAGCAAAGTCAGTTCTCGATCATCAGGATTGTCTTCTACTAAAAGAAGAAGGTTTTTTGCGGTCACCGGAACAATTTTAGATACAGAGGGAGATCTAAATATCGTACAGCTTTATTCCAATTGATTTACCGCTCATACATTTCTTTCAACATACGCTCACTCTATCTAAGGGAACAAGCAGTTGGATAGTTGCTAACCTGATGCCGATATAAGTTTAACTAATTTTTTTATCAGTAAGAACTGGCAGATGCGATCTCGCTCCTTTAACTTAATAACTCGTTCGCTTGATTGAGTGGAAGCTGCGATCGCTCGCTTTGTCGAACGGGAATCTCAAGCAAAAACTCCGCTCCCTGCCCTAGCGCTGAAATACATTTAAACTGTCCTCCGTGCTTTTCCACCACGATCTGATAGCTGATGGATAATCCCAATCCGGTTCCCTTACCCACTTCTTTAGTGGTGAAGAAGGGGTCAAATATTCTGGTCTGGACTGATTCGCTTATCCCCGGCCCATTATCTTTAATACTTATTCCAACCCGATTATTCTCTAAAGTTTGAGTGCGAATCGTAATAGTAGGGTGGAAATTTTCGCTCCCGTCGTCTGAGCTATCCAAATTTTGCTGGTGTAGGGCATCAATCGCATTGCTCAACAGATTCATAAATACCTGATTGAGCTGTCCGGCATAACATTCGACTAAGGGTAGGTTGCCATAGTCTTTAATCAGCTCAATCGCCGCATGTCCTGATTTTTCTTTCAAGCGATCGCGCAAAATTAATAACGTACTATCAATTCCTTCATGAATGTTAAAGGGTTTCATCTCGGCTGCATCCAGTCGCGAGAAGTTCCGCAACGTCAAGACAAGTTCGCCAAGGCGATCGGCTCCCATTTGCATGGAGTTCAGCATTTTAGGCAAATCCTCTTTGAGAAAATCAAGATCGATCTCTTCAATCTTGTCTTGAATTTCAGGAGCGTTAGGACTATAGCCTTGTTGGTAGAGGTCGATTAAATCGAGTAAATCTTGCGTACAGCGATCGACATGAGTCAGGTTAGCAAATATGAAGTTAACCGGGTTACTAATCTCGTGAGCGACGCTAGCAACGAGTTGTCCAAGACTAGCCAGTTTGTCACTATGAATGAGCTTCAGTTGCTGAAGTTCTCGCTCCTGTTCCAATGCCCTAATAATGTGAGTTTCTGCTTTCTTTCGCTCGATCGCGTAGCGAATCGAACGTTCTAACAATTGCGCTGAAATTCGATCTTTGACCAGATAATCCTGCGCTCCGGTAGCCATAGCTTGTAAGGACAGTTCCCGATCGTCAGCTCCCGTTAGCACAACAACTGGGATATCGGGTGCAAACGCTTGTAGCGTTCTGAGGGTATCTAATCCAAATGAGTCAGGCAGGGAAAGGTCTAACAAGACTACATCAAAGCGATCGCAACTGAGATATTGAATGCCAACATCGAGCCTCGGAACATGGGTTAACAACCAATACTCTCTATCGTTGAGGCTGGAAACGTTTAGGTCGAGATTAGTATTAGCCAAGTTGTCTTGTACGGTTGTAGTCGTATCTACCCGTTTATAAATAGGGTTATAACCACTCCTCTCTAGTTCGATCGCTAGCAACTCTGCATCATCTAGCGAGTCTTCAACCAGTAAAATACTCAGCGGTACGTTCATCCAATTAATTAGCTTTGATGTCAGTTTGTCGAGTACCGAATCTCCCGCGTTCTATTACAGCGTAAAGTAAAACGTTGCTCCTCGCTCGACTGCACCTTCTGCCCACACTCGACCCCCATGTCGGTGAATGATGCGTTGTACCGTTGCTAGTCCAATGCCAGTACCGGGGAACTGAGTAAGTGAGTGTAAACGTTGAAAGGCTCCAAAAAGTTTCTTGGCGTAAGCCATGTCGAAGCCAGCCCCGTTGTCACGCACGAAATAAGCGGGTTTAGCTTGTGGCTGAAGGATGACACCCAATTCAATGTGTGCCTCTATCCGAGACGACGTAAACTTCCAAGCATTATTCAGCAAATTCTCCAGAACAATACGCAACAGCCGTGCATCCCCATCAGCCATCAATCCTGGCGCGATCGCAAATTCGACTTGTCGTTCCGGTTGGGTTGAGTTCAGTTCTTGGGCAATTTCACGAGCCATTGCACTCAAATCTACTGTCGTGCGGTGCATCTCGCTACGGGTTACCCGCGATAACTTGAGTAAGTCATCGATCAGTTCTCCCATCCGTTGAGTCCCGGCACGGATGCGCTGAAGGTAATGTTTGCCCTTATCATCCAATTGGTCGTTGTAGCGATCGAGTAGAGCTTGACTAAAGCCATCAATCCCCCGTAGCGGTGCCCGTAGGTCGTGAGACACTGAATAGGAAAACGCTTCGAGCTCTTTGTTAGTGGCTTCGAGTTCGGCAGTCCGTTCTTGCACGCGACGTTCTAACGTTTCGTTGAGTTCTCGGATTTTTTGCTCGGTTTGTTTGCGATGGGTGATGTCTCTTGCGATCGTAATCAAACCAATGACATTTCCTTGAGCATCCTGCCAGACGCTTTTTGTGGAAAGATAGGTTTGTAAACTATTCCCGATTAGTACGTCTTCCTCAAGAATCTCAGTTTCTTTCGTACTTAGGATGCGGCGATCGGTTTCCATGAGGGAAAGCCCCGTCACGCGTCCGAATAATTCGATATCATCTCTACTCAAAATTTCTGACTTAGGCTTGCCTTGGATACGGGACACTGCCGAATTGAGCATCACGTAGCGGCCGTGGCAATCTTTGACCAAAATAGCATCAGGTGTGCTTTCAATCACCGATTCTAAGAGGTTATAGCTTTTTTGCAGTTCCTCTTGTGCTTGTTTGCGCTCCAGTTCTACCGCCGCTCGTGCCGCAAAAATACTCATAATCGATTTAGCACGTTGCTCGTCAGCTAACGGCTTATCATCCAGGATGCATAGATGACCTACCATCTTCCCGGATGTGCTGAACAGCGGTATCCCCAAGTAGCACTCTGCTTGCATCTCTCGCAAGTCGCGATCGAGGGGAAAGAGTTTTTGTACATCCTTGGGGTAACAACATATTCTTCCCTCGGTTATCAGCATTTTACAGGGCGTATTAGTCAGGTCATATTCAAAGTTTTCTCCTAACCGATCTCCCGCCCAAAACGCTATAGTTTTTGTCTTACCAAGGTTGCCGCCTATGCCTTCTGTCACGAGAGCATAGCGCACCTCCAGTGCTGCTGTTAGGTGCTGAACGAGTGCAGAAAAGAATTCAACGCCCGTTACTGCTGCTGTACCGGCGACGAGGCTCTTGAGGGCATTTTCCGACCGTTTGCGATCGGTAATATCCCGGACAAAGGCTACGTGATATTCTTTACCCTCAAATTGGAAAAAGTTGGCATTGACTTCAGTGGGCGTGATGCTGCCATCCTTGTGCCGATGGCGGCACTCAAACGTCATGCTACCGTGTTGTTTTACGTCCTGCCAGTGAGCAGGCCAAACCTCTAGTGGAAAGTCTGGGACGAAATCGTAGACGTGCATGCTGAGCAGTTCGTCTGCACAATAACCTGTTAACTGACGAGCTGCCCGATTAACGCTCAGGATTCGAGCATCGGGAGCCAGCAAAAAAATCGCATCTGAAGCCTGTTCTACAGAAAACTGGGTTAACCGGAGCATCTCCTCGGCTCGTTTGCGATCGCTAATGTCAGTCATGATGCCCATTCCACCGATAATCTTGCCTTGGGCATCGCGCAGGGGTGCGGTGTGGAGACTAACATCGAGCGCTGAACCGTCTTTCCTGAGGCGCTGCACCTCCAATCCTGTCGCAACTTGCCCCTCCTGCAAGCTGCTACGCAAGAACGTTTGGAACTCGTCCCACCGATCTGTCGGAATCATCGGCAGCGGACGCCCAAGCACCTCTTGTTCGCTCCACCCGAAAATCCGTTCAGCAGCTGGGTTCCAAAGCTGAACGTTACCCTCTAGATCGAGAATATCGATCGAGACGGGTGCAGCTTTAATCACGGTCTGAAGCTTTTGATTCGTTTCCCACAGTGCTTCTTGTCCTCGCTTGCGTTCAGCGATTTCGGCTTGCAATGAAGCATTGATTTGAGCTAGCTCTGTAGTGCGTTCTTGCACTCTCAGTTCTAGCTCATCATGCGCTCGACGTAACGCTTCCTGTGCCTGCTTGCGCTCAGAAATGTCTTTTACCATGCCAAAGACGTAGGTTACTTCGCCAGTTGGGTTGCGAAGTGCCGTTGCCGTCAAACTTCCCCAGATAATTTCTCCAGTCTTTTTGACATATCGTTTCTCGATTTGATATCCGTTTGTCTCCCCTCGAAGCATCAACTCGGCATAGGGCTTCTCTGCTGCCAAATCGTCAAAATAGGAAACGCTTAGACAAGAGTGTGATAACAATTCTGACTCGGTATAACCCAGCAGCTGACAAAAAGCTGGATTGACCATGACAAATTGAGTATCTGAGGCTCTGGCAAGAGCAATGCCAATCGGAGCATCATTAAAAATCCGACGAAATTTTTCTTCACTCTCGCGCAATGCGATTTCGACCCGATGGCGCTCAACAATCTCAGCTAGAAGTTGCTCATTCGTTTGAATTAATTCAGCCGTGCGCTGGTTGACTCTTAGTTCCAGTTCTGCATTGATTTGTTGCAAGGCGTTCTCTGCCTGCTTGCGCCGAATCACCAAACCCAATTGATTGGCGACAGAGACAACTAGC
>DATNPT010000004.1:0-7233 GCA_036703075.1 Chroococcales cyanobacterium | reverse complement strand
AGGGCGTCGGAAGCGATCGCTTTCACTCTCCCAGTCAGTACTCTCATAAACCTGCCGCAGCTTTGCCTCATCAATAAAGTTGCGAACAATCGGCGATAAGAATCGATCCCAAATTGTGTCTTTACGAGCTGCCATAAGGATAAACCTGCGTTGTCGTGAATTGGGATGACACACTTAGAGCAAAGTCAATAGAGCGTTGCCCTCTTTACAAATATTAATGTAGTTTCTCCCTAAACGATTTGCTGCACCAGATTGAAGCTGAAGTTGGCAAGTGTAGTATATGCGTAGTATAACTGAGAAACCTAGGACGACCCAATGTGAGTCTTTAGCGATCGCTCAAGGTTCCTGCGTCCTAGCTATTTTTACAGGCAAACGTTTCGTTTATGCCATACGAAAAGCTAAATCTCTCAACCCCAACACCAGTCCTCACTTGGGCGAATCACGACCTTGGTTTCGAGGAAACCAAGATGGCAAAGAACGTGGCTTCGTTACCTTTTGTCTTCAAGCACGTTGCACTGATGCCAGACGTTCACTTGGGTAAGGGTGCCTTGGTTGGTTCTGTAGTTGCCACTAAAGAAGCAATCATCCCAAGTGCGATTGGCGTAGATATTGGTTGTGGAATGTGTGCGATCAAAACTCCATTTGTTGCTGACCAACTGGAGGGTAAACTCAAGAAAATTCGCTTAGATATTGAAGCTGCTATCCCAGTCGGTTTCAATGAAAACAAAGAAGTTGAAAAAGTCGTAACCAACTGGCAGCGTTGGGCAGATTTCAAGGAACTGCATCCAGGGGTGCAGGACTTGAAGGGAAAAGCGATGAGACAAATGGGTTCTCTTGGCGGGGGTAAAAGATTGCCCCTTACTGTAGTAATGCAGTAATCAAAACTCGTCCAAATCGGTGAAGGCTGAGATTGCTAATACCGAGGGAAGCGGTAAAACGCCCCGTAGAGAGCAGAGGGACTTGGGCATCCTAATTAATTAGGATGAAGGTGTGCTCCGAACTATACCGAATAGGAAGGTATAGAACCAAGCAGAAATGACTTGGTCGATTGCAACTCAGCAAGCAATCAGTAACAAATTGAATCACTTCATAGAAGTTTGCATCGATACCGAGAACTCTGTCTGGCTCATGTTGCATTCCGGTTCTCGCAACATTGGTAATATGCTGGCGCAGTGCCATATCAGCACGGCTAAAGACCTTGCAAAAATGAGCAATACCTATCTTCCTGACCCAGACTTAGCTTACTTTGTCGCTGGAACACCAAAGTTTCAGGCTTACTGGCGGGATTTACAGTGGGCGCAGAACTATGCCCGCGTTAATCGCGATGTGATGATGGCTCGCTTCAAGCGGATTGTTGAGAAGCATCTGGCTGGAGGTAAGCAGACTAAGCCTCTGTTAGAGGTGAATTGCCATCACAACTACGCGGAGAAGGAAGTTCATTTTGGTGAGGAAGTGTACGTAACTCGTAAAGGTGCTGTTCGGGCACAAGAAGACGATTACGGCATCATTCCTGGTTCGATGGGGGCAAAATCTTTCATCGTTAAGGGTAAGGGCAATCACGAAAGCTACTGCTCTTGCAGCCACGGTGCTGGGCGTCTGATGTCTCGTAACAAGGCGAAAAAGCACTTTTCACTAGACGATTTGGTCGAGCAAACCAAAGGGGTTGAGTGCCGCAAGGATGGTGGTGTTTTGGATGAAATTCCAGGCGCTTACAAGCCAATTGACGAGGTGATGAACAACCAATCTGACCTAGTTGAAATCGTGGCAACGCTCAAGCAAGTTGTTTGTGTAAAGGGGTAATGGAGCGCTTTTATAGGGTAGTTCACATCAGTCAAGGGCAAGCTTTGTTCATGTAGGGTGGGCAGTACTCAGACATCTTCTATAAGCCAAAAATAGCGCTGATAAGCACTGCCCACCTTACCCTTTTTGACTAATCGGAAACTTTGAATTTTAGCGATCGGTACGGATAATTCACGACTGATTTGAGCGGCTTGGTATCGTCTATTTCTATTAGAAACTAGTGTTAACTCTAAGATGTAGCACCCGGATCGAGTTCGGGAACAAGGTCGGGTTCAGGGGCAGGCGAAGGAACTAGTTCGGGGTCGGGTTCAGAAGCAGGTTCAGGCTCAGGAACGGGTTCAGGAGTGGGGTCTTCTGGTATGGAATCGGGCAAAGGAATTGGATCGAGTTCAGGAGGCATTGAAATCGCTACCCACTCAATATCAGATGCAGTGAGAAGTAATTGAAGGGATGCCATATTTTATATCTCTGCTGTTACTAATCGTTTCTTATTTTAATCACTGTGTTAGTATTTAGACTACCTATAATTTTAGTTGGAACTCTAGCTCTAGCTCAAATTATAGTTGTTAGACGTGGTCGATGAATATTTTAATTTTAGGTAATCCTGAAGACGCTCATGCGGCCCATTTATACCAAGCTCTAACCCAAACAGGTGCAGCGGTGGAGTACTTAGATACTCGTCTGTTTCCTTCCGAGGTACGCATGTCTTGGCATCCCGATACTCAAGAGGGATATTTGACATTGTCTGGAGGAACCCAATGGAACCTCAGCGATATTAAGAGTGTATTTTGGCGCGAGCTTGGTGGGGTTTATATTCCTGATTTAAAAAATTCTCAGCAACAGAGAATCGCGATTAACGACTCCATGAGTGCTTTGCGATCGCTAATCAAAGCCTGTCCAGCTCGATGGATTAACACCTGGCAAGCCTATGACTTCCATAAAGAAAAGCCCCTGCAACTGAGGGCAGTCAAACAAATCGGGGTCAACATTCCAGCTACCTTGATTAGTAACGATCCAAATCAGGTTACCGAGTTTGCCTTATCTCAAGAAAGAGTAATTTTTAAACCCGTCTATGGGGGTGCTCATACTCAGCTCGTGACAGAATCTCATTTGCAACCCAAGCGGCTGGAATTGGCTTTGAGTCTTTCTCCTGTCACCGTTCAAGAGTATATTCCGGGTACAAATATTCGTAGCTACGTTCTTGCTAATTCAGTCTACACTGCTGAGATTCGTAGTAATTCCCTAGATTTCAGAGAAGACTTAGAGGCTGAGTTGATTCCCGTCGAACTCCCTGATTTTGTGCAAGAACAGTGTTTAGCGATCGCGAAAGCCTTAAAGCTAGAATGGACGGCAATTGACTGGCGATTGAAGCCGACAGGTGAATACGTATTCTTAGAAGCTAATCCCAGTCCAATGTTTCTGCACTTTGAACATCAAACTGGTTTCCCCATCACAGAGCAGTTGGTAAAGCTCCTATTGATGAATTAGTGAATGAACTACCCCGCCCTGCAACACGGAGGACGAGGTAGTTCATTAAGTGAAGTAACCCAGTATTACGGACTATCGTAGTAACCACCCCCCTCTTCTCCTAAAGCTAAAGTAGTATAGGCAGGGGGTTGGTTAATAGGAGGATAGTCGGGGTGTTGAGTAGGGGTTACAGGATAAGGAGGGTATTTATTAATTGGCGGATACCAACCACCTCCTTCATACCAAGCTTTAGTAATCAGGCGACCATCTGATATTGTTCCGCCTCCAATATTGGCAGCATCATCTTCGGTTAAATGCTCTTCAAAATCCAAGTCAATAGATTCTAACTTGCTAAGATTTAAAGCAAAAGGATGCATACTCGTTTCCCCTATTTATTTAAGAAATTTCTTTGTGTTTTAGAAACAGACAATACTCTTGTTAAGATAAAGGTAAAATATAATGAGGGGTTGCCATTTTGGCAGGTTTTTAATAATGATATGTTTGCAATAACAAGCCATTGAGGTAATAGCCTTTCTACTATGCCTGTTCTCGCTCCTACGATTCTCGCTCTCGACTTTGACGGTGTTCTGTGTGATGGACTACTGGAGTATTTTCAGACGTCCTGGCGCACTTACTATAAAATCTGGAAACCCAATAGCCAAAAGCCACCGGATGAATTAGCACCCCGATTCTACCGCTTGCGACCTGTGGTTGAAATTGGGTGGGAAATGCCTGTTTTAATCAGGGCATTAGTACTAGGCGTTTCCGATGAACAGATTTTGCAGGATTGGTCAGCAGTGGTTCGAGAACTCGTTTCCAGCGAACAACTGGATGCGGCAGACATTGGTAAGAAGCTAGATGCTGTCCGTGATGAGTGGATTGAAACAGATTTGGATGGTTGGCTAGCACTGCACCGATTCTATCCCGGTACGATCGAGCGGTTGCATCGAATAGCCACTGACGCAGAGACATCACCATTAGAAAGTCCCACACAGTTATTTATTGTTACGACTAAAGAAGGGCGCTTCGTCAAGCAGCTATTGCAGCAACAAGGCATCCAGCTCTCCGAGGAGAGCATTATTGGTAAAGAGATTAAACGTCCGAAATATCAGACGCTACGGCAACTGATCGAGGCGAAGAATGCGATCGCGTCTGGTGCCGCTAGCCCAGGTAACGAGGTAACACTGTGGTTTGTGGAGGATCGGCTGCAAACCTTACAATTAGTACAACAGCAGGCTGACCTCAACGATGTAAAACTCTATCTAGCAGATTGGGGCTACAACACTGAAACTCATCGAGAATTTGCCCGACATGACTCCAGAATTCGGCTGTTGTCTCTCTCGGTGTTTGTTCAGGATTTTTCGGTTTGGCCTGATTAGTTGTTCGTTGTCGGTTATTGGTTGTTTGCTGGAGAGACAACAACCAATAACCAACAACCAATAACCAATAACCAATAGCCAATAACCAATGCTGGATTTAACAAAACTTGCAGGACAGATTCCTGGTATTAGTCAGCACCTGAGAGTGGAAGCGGCAGCCAGTCGTCAACGCTTGGAACTAGCGCAGCAGCTACTGTTGCAGACCTATACACGACAAGAAGAACTGGTAAAGCGTCAACAGCAATGGCGCGATCGCATGACGTTTACTGCTGCTACACCTGTAGAATCGTTAGATACTCGCGTCGATGTGGATTCCCCTCCGGACAGTCACACCATCTTCGCCACCGATGGTTCTCAGATTGCCCCGTCTCACCACGAAATTGCTTACTGCTATCTGATCAATATCGGTCGAGTGATGTTGCACTACGGCCAGAGTTTGTATCCGTTGTTGGATAGCCTGCCTGAAGTATTTTACAGACCAGAAGACTTGTATGTTGCGCGGCAGTGGGGCATTCGCACCGAGGAGTGGATGGGACACCAGCGCACGGTGTCTGAGGCGTCAGTGTTGGCAGAGATGGCAGGCCGTTGGGTTAGGCCACCGGGGCCGCACTTTGATATCCCCAATCTAGCGATGGTGGATGGCTCGCTAACTTACTGGTTTTTGGAGGGGATGCCAGTCGAGGCACGCGATCGCATTTTGCCTCCGATTATGGATGCATGGAATCAGCTACGTTCTGTTAACGTTCCGCTTTTAGGTTACCTGAGTGCGTCTCGCAGTCTCGAAGCCCTAAACTTCTTTCGATTGCAAGCCTGCCCTCACGAGGCTCCAGACTGTATCACCCACTGCGCCAGCATCATTGACAAGTTACCCTGCCAAGTAATTGACCCCTTGCGAGATGCCGCGTTCTGGGCAAGCTTGTTAAAACCCGGTCAACGCAGTCCCTTGTATCGCAGTTCTGCTCGGATTTTAGATTTGTATGGCGATCATCGGGTTTACTTCTGCTATCTGCATGTTGGAACAGAAGTTGCCCGGATAGAAATTCCTCAATGGGTTGCCGAAAATTCCGCTTTACTCGCTCAATCTTTGAGCTTAACCCTTGGGCAGGTTCACAAAGGCTTTGGTTATCCGGTTGCCCTGGCTGAGGCGCACAATCTAGCCGTAGTGCGAGGAGGCGATCGCGCCCGCTTCTTCGCTCTCCTAGAACAGCAAATGATTCGTGTCGGCTTAAGAAATGTGGGAACTTCCTATAAGGAGGCTCGCAAGCGTGGCAGTATCAGTTGAATCAAGGTTAAAGTTGTGAAGCTCATCTAACTTTTCAGGGAGCTATCAAAAATGCCCAACATAGCCGGAGTTCTCGTTTTACAAGACACCGTTCTGAAGCGACAGCCTGTTGACTCGGGTGGATTACCGAGCAATGAGAAACAGAATGTTCCCGCTGGTACTTACTTAGTGCTTCAGTCCTATGCGGAACCCTCGAACAATCACTACCGAGTGAATCTGGAAGACCTGCAAATCAAAGGTTTCAGCACTAATTGGTATATCTTTTCCCAACACGTTCAAATCGTTAAGCGGTCATTTTCTCCTATCAAGTCGATTGGTGATGTTGTTGCCGGACAATCCAAGCAAGATGGAGTAACTGTCCCCGCTTCAGCGAACCTCCAAAAGTTAGTCTTTAACGTAGACACGGTCATCAAGCGCAAACCTGTTGATGCGGCGGTGCTTAACGATCAGTCAAAACAACTAATCCCGGCAGGAACGGAACTCATTATTGTCACCAACAATCCAGATGTGAATAATAATGTTAGGTTACCGATTCAGGACAGCCATTTAAAATTCACTTTAAAGACTCTTGAAATAAAAGGGTTTACTCAAGATTGGTATGTCTTTATCAAACATGTGGGTCTGCAACGAGTTGGTTAATTAATGGGTTCTCACAGGCAGGCATGAGCTGTCTGTTCTACGTTGAACTTTTATGCGATCGCCAGACACGAAGCAATTCACTATTCAGTTTTGCCTATTGGAATTTTGAGTTGCTTAAAAGTCTGGCTCCTCGGCTAGTGTTTCAATCAACAAATTCATCTGCTGCTGGCGTTCCTGCAAAAAAGCTTCGCACTGACGCAGAGACTTCACAGCAGCAGCGAATTGTTCAAAAACTTCATCGAGGGATAATGTCCCTGCTTCTATCTGCTCAATGATGCTTTCCACTTGAGCGACAGTTACCTCGTAGTTCCACGCTTCTGGAAGAGTAGTATCGGTTTGATTTGAACTAGAGGCATCAATTGGGTCAATCATAGGAACGTCAAGTGCAGGTTGCAATTAACTCCTGCAATTTTCTATTTGCAATAGGTTTGCCTCTCTCACTTTGACAAAAAATCCAATATTTTTGCAAGGGTTTGCAGAGGTTCTCAATGGTGTGTGAGACACCCGATTGTAGGGGCGCACAGTCGTCATTGGTGTCAACTTAAGCCCTAGCGACTGGAAGTCGCGGCTATAAAAACCAAGTCCGCCTGCGCGGACTAACGAAATATCAAGGATTTGGAAACCCGCGCAGGCGGGTTTCGTTTGTATAGCTGCGGTTTTAACCGC
>DATNPT010000641.1:0-6730 GCA_036703075.1 Chroococcales cyanobacterium | reverse complement strand
TTATCTTTACCTCGGCCAAAGAATCCTACCTGACTCCCTTTGGTGTTTTGAAAAGCCTTGCTCCTCGACGCACGCTCAACGACATTTTCCGACAGATTGCTCGTACTCTAGACGACTTAGACATCACCGGAGCCAGTTTTGGAGAGCAAGTAGACCTGATTAAAGACTCTCTGTCGCACCAGCGCACCCTGCTGATTGTAGACAACCTGGAGACGGTTGAAAACCAGCAGGATGTTCTGGCATTTCTGTACGAACTGCCACCTACGGTGAAAACAGTCATCACTACCCGCGAACAAATTATGTTTGTCCCCGTCCGTTTGACTTCATTACCCCAGCCAGATGCTCTCCACTTGATTCAGTATGAAGCGCAAGAGAAAGGAGTAACACTAAGTTCAGAAGATTCTCTGGCTCTCTACAAAGGAACTGGAGGTGTCCCAGTCGCCATCAGTTATGCTATTGGACAGTTGGCGAATGGCTTCCCGATTGAGGAAGTGCTCGAACGGATGTCTCAAACCACAGGGGATGTTGCTCGCTTCTGCTTTGAGAGTTCAGTGAAACCCCTGCGAGGGCAAGCCGCGCACCAACTACTGATGGCGCTTGCCCTATTTCCCATGTCTGCACTGCGAGAAGCCCTCGTTCAAGTGGCAGTACCGGACGCTGAAGCTGATGTTGTCAAGAACGCCTTAGCTAGATTGCGAGGACTCTCGTTAGTGAGGCATGAAGAAAACCGTTATGGGATTTTACCCCTAACCAGAGAGTATGCGCTTGCTGAACTGACTGCTCACCCTGACTTTGAGCATGAGGCACGAGAGCGCTGGATCGGCTGGTACTTAAGCTTTTCCCAAAAGTATAGAGGACAAGATGCCCAAGAGTGGCAGGCTCAGTTTGAGGGGTTAGAAGAAGAATGGTTGAATCTACAAGCTGTCATTGACTTTTGTGCGATCGAAGGGCGCTACGGGGCTCTGCTCGATCTCTGGCGGAACACGAAGGCATACACTCACATCATGGGTAGCCGAAAAAGTCGCTTGGGGCATTGGGACGATCGCTTGATTTGGACGGCATCGTTGATTCAAACAGCCCAACAACGAGGTGATTGGTCAATCCTTGCAGAGATTCTAGTGGATCGAGGCGAGACGCTCACGGCAATGGGAAAACCCGCTCAGTTAGAAGAAGCCGATTCACTGTTCATGAAAGCTTGGGAGCTACGGCAGTATCAAGATCGATTCTTTGAAATAAATTTGTCTAAACATCTGGCGATTCTGCGGATTCAACAAAAACGATTTGACGACGCTCAGTCCTGGCTCAACCAAACATTAGAGTTCTTAAAAAAGATTGAACTACCGGAGGAACAACGACTACGATGGTTGACACAAATCCGTTACTATCAAGCCGAAATCTGCTTTAAGCAACAAGCCTACGAGCAAGCCAAACTGCTATTTACAGATGCCCTCAACTATGCTAATACAATTGATTGGCGGCGAGCCATCTTTTCTATTCAAAATTGGTTGGCTGATATTGCCATTGTGCAAGGAGAATTGGACAACGCCCACAAACTTCTGACGGAAGGATTATATGTTGCCCAAGTCAACCAAGATAAGGTTCGCATTGCATTCTGTCAGTATTCATTATCGAGTTTAGCCAAAGCGCACGGAAATCTGGCTGAGGCGCGGCGGTGGGCAATTGAAGCGTTTAACAACTTCGAGGTTTTAGGAATGCTACCAGAAGCAGAAGAGATACGCTCCTTAATCCTCACTCTAGATACAGCTCTTTCAGGAGGCGGCTAACATTCTGGAATAACGGGAGTTCAATTTATACCGCTCAGCAATTCGGTGCTTTGTCCATCTGCTACCAATTTCAGCCTTGTGCTGCTCAACCCAGTCTTTTTGTGATAACGGAACTAGATTTGAATCCTCGTAAAAACTGACGAAGGCATTTTTTAGAATCGTAATCAGCATTAAACTTCTTGGCGATACACTCAGACCCGTCATTTCTTGCCTCGGTAGTAACACATTCGGGTCGAATCTAAATTGAGCCTCATTGAGTTGAAACAAGGGTTCAATTTGCTGCAAGATCTGAAGGAAAAACAGGTGTTTTAGCTGAGAGATTTTGAGAACACCTTGATTCAAGGGGTACAACCCCAACGGTTGATCGATCGGACACAACTCAGCTAGTTTGGTGACTACACGTTCGCTAACCCACTGCTGTTGATTAATCAACTCTACTAAATTGAGACAGTCTAATTGGTTAGCTACTGCCACTAGGTGACCCCGATACACCCAGATATAATAACCTGAATCAGGTGTTGTTTTAGATACAGATAAAGTACTCAGCGTCAGCAAGCCCGTTCTCTTTCCGTTCTCGATAAACTGAAGAATTTCTAGTAAGGAAAAGTCTGTTAAAGAGCCTTGAGTACTCATTGTTTTTAATTGAAGGCTAGGAGTATGTCGCAGGCAGCAGGCGCTGAATAACCCATTGCGCCTCGACCAAACGTTCTTTCAAACAGTTGTTTCGTGCGATCGAACGCCTCAAGCCATTCTGCGCGATCGCCTCGCGTTCCCAGTCCCGCAGAGTGATGTACCGAGCCACCCAATAGAGTTTGACAATCGTCCTGATATTGTCGATCGGTGGCAATATGAGCGTGCAGGACTGCATCAATTTCTTCGGTGGGTACTAGTCGCATACCCGGATATTGCTGCGCGAGGAATAGAAACAAACTGTACTGCCAGATAGCACGCGCTACTTGCGCTCTTGTGAAGTTTCGACCCTCATCAGAGTTGAGCAAATGATAACGGATGGTTTGCCAATCAAGGGTTTGAAGCTTCTTTAGGAAACTATAGTCTACAGCCAATTGTTTGTAACTCATCATCGGTCGTATCCTCTTGAACGGTGATTCGGTAATCTTGCAGTGTCCGGTTACATCTGTTCAGCTAGTCTGTATTTAACTTGTATACGAGCAACAGCTCAAATACTGAGCCTCCTGAGGTTTCTTCTTTGACTTTTGACTTTCTTAGGGGTTTTCTATTCTGGCGATCGCAGCCAACAAGCTCTCAACGTTCCAGGCATCGTTGTAACGAATACCATTGATGAATAACGTTGGAGTAGTGGTGACACCACTGCGTAAACCAGTTTCAACGTCTTCGGTAACGCGATCGGCATAAACGTGCCTCCACATAGCTTGGAGGAACTGCGGCATATCAAGTCCTAGATCGTTGGCATACTCAACGAGATAACCGTTATCCAATGCCTGTTGATGCTCGAACAGCATCTCGTGCATCTGCCAAAACTGACCTTGCGCGGCGGCAGCTTCGGCGGCTTCGGCGGCTTTTTGAGCCTGGGGATGGATCGGCGTCTGAGGAAAGTGACGGAAGACAAAGCCTAGACGATTGCCGAGTTGTTGCTGAATTGCTTTGATGATCCTGTAAGACTTGCCACAATCAGGAGACTGGTAGTCGCCGTACTTTACTAGTACTACTGGGGCGTCGAGCGTTCCTTGGATGCGATCTCGTTCTGAGGGCGGGACAGATAGCCTATTACGCCCATTTGCCTGACTCATTGAAGTAAAAATGATTTGCAACAACGACAAGAAATTGCCATAAAACCTCCTACCTAATTCATCCTAGGTATTACTTTAGAGAAGTCGCCTGTCGTTGTCGCCGGATTAAAGTTAGTTTTTTAACCTATAAAAATGGTCGGCATCGAGTCAACTCTGGGATGCAGGAATGACTCTAACTTTCGGATAGGTACTAGGTAATACTTTGGGTCTAGTGCAGTGGTCTTTTGTATGAAGTCTATTAGATTAGCCGCTCTGAACGCTAACTACTATAAAAGCTAGACCTTTCTTAAGAATTTATTTATAAATTATAGCAAGTACTTCAGGATGCAACTTGAATGCCGAGCAAGCTGGTTAATGTAGTAAACCGCTAGAGATTAACTATCCCCCGCTTCATCGCCGCGATGACGGCTTGAGTCCGGTCATTGACTCCCAGTTTACTCAAGATATTGTTGAAATGGTACTTGACAGTACTCTCAGCAATAGACAGAGCGGCACTAATCTCTTGAGTACTCTTGCCAGCTACCATTAGACGGACTACTTCCAATTCGCGATCGCTCAACTGGGGGTTCCTCATCCGCTCCACCAGCTTAGCTCCTATATTAGGTGGGATGTATTTTTTACCGCTGTGAACCGTGCGAATCGCTGCCATAAGTTCATCAGGTTCAGCATCCTTGAGCAGATAACCCTTGGCACCTGCCCGCAGTCCGCGATAAATATCCTCATCACCGTCGTAGGTCGTCAGCACAATAATCCCGGCATCATTAAACTCGGCGCGGATGGCAGTAATCGCAGCAACACCGTCCAATTGAGGCATCCGCAAGTCCATCAACGTTACATCGGGCTGATGTTGGCGAAACAGTTCTAACGCCTCGTACCCATTACGGGCTTGCCCGATAACACTTATATCTCGCTCGCATTCGAGCAACAACGCTAAACCATGCGCTAGGACACAATGATCGTCAGCAATTAGAACGCGAATGATATCGGATTGGTTCACGATCGCTTACCCTTGATTGACTGACACGACAATTTCTGTTCCTTGTCCAAGTTGGCTGTGGATCGCCAGTTGGGCCCCGATACGTTCAGCCCGTTGTGACATTCCCAGCAAACCAAAACCGTTACCAACGGACAAATTACTACTAATTTCAAACCCCTGTCCGTTGTCCTTGACTCGCAAGACAAACTGCTCTATCGCATATACCAACTCAATTTGGATTTCACTAGCCTTGGCGTACTTAAAGGCATTGGTCAATGCTTCCTGACCAATCCGAAGCAGATTGTTTTCTACGTCGTTAGGTAAGGAATAGATTTCGCCGATCGCTTCACAGACGATGTGTATATCGGTATGAGAAAACATCTGGGCGATCAGGCGATGGAGTGCGCTGTACAAGTCACCGTCTTCCAACAGTTCTGGCCGCAGCGCTGCCACTGAACGACGCGCTTCAGCAAGCCCAGAACGGGCTAGGTTGCCCCCCGTTGCGATGCAGGCTTGTGCTGTCTCTGGATCGGTAGCTATCTTGCGTGAGGCGGCTTGCAAATGAACGATAATGCCTGTAAACGCTTGCGCTAAGGTATCGTGGATTTCCTGTGCCATGCGGTTACGCTCCGCTAGAACAGACGCTTCTTCAGCTTGTTTGCGTTCGCGTAGCGCAGTGGTACGCCGTTCGGTAATATCCTGCCCAAGCCCAATATTCATCCCATTACTCAGCCGAATATTTACCCAGGATGTATCCACGTAACGATTGTCTTTCGTCCTAACTTTGTGATCCAGCCATTTCCCAGTGGCGGCTATCATGTGGTCTAAAACCTGCTGCCGCTGCTCTGGATCGGGACAACATTCTGCTAACAGGTCAATCTCTTGGAGTTCTGAAGGCGACCAACCCATCATGCGTTGTGACTCCCGATTGACAAATTGAATCCGCCCGTTTGCATCATAAAGCGTCACCATGACGGGGATGTGGTCAAAAATAGTTTGTAAGAGTTCGTTTTTCTGCCGTAGGGCTTCTTCCACCCGCTTGCGTTCTTCGATCTCCTCAGAAAGCTTTGCATTCTGCTCTAAAAGTTGCTTAGAGAGCCGACTGATGCGTAATTGATTCTCCACACGAGCCAAGACTTCTTGAGGCTCAAATGGTTTGGTGATGTAATCTATCCCACCGAGAGAAAAGGCTTTCACCTTGTCGAATACTTCATTCAACGCGCTGATAAAAATAACTGGAATAGCTTGAGTTCGTTCAGACGCTTTTAGCTGTTTGCAGACTTCATAGCCATCCATTTCCGGCATTTTGATGTCTAGCAAAATTAAGTCAGGTAGGGTGGACTGGATAAACCTGAGAGCCAATTTGCCGCTGGGTGCCGGACGCACTTTATACCCGTGTTCAGTCAAAATCTCGCTTAAAAGATTCAAATTATCAGGGGTATCATCAACGATTAAAATGTTCTCTTGTAGGGGAAGGTTTTGAGTCATACTCATTTTTCATCAGCCGATGGCTGTGTTAACTTTAACAACTGCTCGTACTGAAACTTGTTAGCCAAGGCAGCAAGTGCATTGGCTAAAGGTGCATTTAGCTTACTAATTTGAGCAATGTAGCTCTGCATCAACTCGACATCGAGTTCTGAAATCGCTTGGTGGAGATTTCTGACTAAATCGGAGGGTAGGGCAGCGAGGGCAGCCGGAGTAAGGGCATCTGAATCGGCTCCGATTGAAGTGGGTGCGGGAGTGGGTTGCTCATAGATGTAGCGCACGCCGATATGGCTATGGATTGCTTCAAAAATGTCTGCCTCTTTGAAGGGTTTGCGAATATAGTCATCGCAACCTGCCGAGAGGACAATGGCTCGCTCTTCCTCCAAGGTACTGGCAGTCAAAGCAAGGACTGCTGTTGCTTGGCCTTTCATGGTAGCTTTGATGCGTTTGGTCGCTTCATACCCATCCGTCACAGGCATCCGCATATCCATGAAGATCAAGTGCGGTTCCCATCGATCCCAGATCGCGATCGCCTCTTGACCGTTGCTTGCTTCTTGCACGTCAAAGCCAATGGAGGAAAGCAGTTTAATCAGCAGTTGACGATTATACCAGCGATCGTCCACAACCAGAATTCGATAGCTCGGTTGGTTAGGTTCTAGGGCAACAACTTGACGGGTTGGTTGTTGGCGTTTGATATTAGCCGCTTCAACTATAGT
>DATNPT010000626.1:0-11252 GCA_036703075.1 Chroococcales cyanobacterium | reverse complement strand
GACGAGGTTAGTTGTCAAATAGCTTTCAAACTATTGGTTTTTCTAGGTTCAGACCGCTTGGCGACCTCTTGTGCCGTTTCAAGCGCATTTACCAATGTACTCACTTCAATCAAGTTTGTCAACTACTTGTTGAATTTTTTTCATAAATAGCTCAAGCCTAATGATTACAATACTTTTACACAACATCTGAGCAGGTTTAGACCAGAGGTATATATGAATTTTCAGTCGGTGATTGCTGCACTTCATCAGTTCTGGAGCGATCGCGGTTGCCTAATCGCCCAACCTTACGATATTGAGAAAGGGGCAGGCACCAAGAATCCTCATACATTTTTAAGAGCGCTTGGACCTGAGCCTTGGTCGATTGCCTATGTGGAGCCTTGCCGCCGTCCAACTGATGGACGCTATGGCGAGAACCCTAACCGCTTCCAACACTACTATCAGTACCAAGTTCTCATTAAGCCTTCACCCGACAATATTCAAGAGATTTATTTGGATTCCTTAAGAGCCTTAGGAATTCATCCAGAAGACCACGACATTCGCTTTGTGGAAGATAACTGGGAGGATGCCACAGTAGGAGCTTGGGGGACTGGCTGGGAAGTCTGGCTCGATGGGATGGAAATTACTCAATTCACCTACTTTCAGCAGTGCGGTGGCATAGATTGTCGTCCAGTCTCCATTGAGATTACCTATGGTCTAGAGCGAATAGCCATGTACCTTCAGGAAGTGGATGCTATGACTAAAATTCATTGGAATGACCGCATTACGTATGGTGATGTTCATCTCCAGGGAGAAATTGAGCAGTGTACCTATAACTTCGAGGTATCTAACCCAGATTTGCTATTCACGCTTTTTAATCTTTATGAACAGGAGGCAGCACAACTCACTCAGAGAGAACTTGTTCTCCCTGCACTGGACTATGTGTTGAAATGCTCTCACACCTTCAATTTACTTGATGCAAGAGGTGTAATTTCGGTTACAGAGCGCACCCGCTACATCGGTAGAATCCGCAATTTGGCAAAGCGAGTCGCTCAACTGTATTTGCAGCAACGAGAAGCTTTAGGATTCCCGCTCAATCAAGCTACAACAGTTGAGCATCTGCTTGTTTAATCTGTATGGGCAATGTTAGCTAATGTCTTCGGAGATTTGGGGACTTCACTAGCTTGCTAAGTTTGGTTAGATTGTCAAGGAGATTAGTGTTGAGAGTACTAAGACCAAGGTCAAAGAGGTGATTGAACTGATGGCAGACTTACGTCAGCTACTAGAACCCATCGCAGATCTATTTCGGAGTATGGGAATTCCCGATCCCATTGTCCATTGGGGTCACCCTTTTATGATGGCGATTGTCGTGTTGGTTATGGGAAGTTTTGTGGGATTGGCAGGATGGCGCGGACGGGTAGTGGTTGATAAAGATGCAGCTATTCAGAGTCGAGCAGCTCACCGCCAACTTGCCCCTTGGATGTTTCTGTTTATGGCATCGGGCTTTACTGGTGGTGTTCTGTCGTTAGTGATGCAGCATCAGCCAATTTTAGAGAGTCCGCATTTTTGGACAGGATCGATCGTACTGATTTTGTTAGCAATTAATGGTGTGCTGTCGATTACCGGCTTTGGAGGCGATCGCTTAGTGCTGCGTACCATTCATGCTTACTTAGGAAGTACAGCGCTGTGCCTCTTGTTTCTTCATGCTGTGCTGGGTTTGAAGCTGGGTTTAGCTATCTAATGAATCTGAATCTTGCTAGTGGTGCTCTGCTGAGCTTGGCTTATATCGTCGGTCTACTGTCTACGGCAATTCTAGGACCGCCAACTCCTGTTGTTTCTGGGCAAGGGTATACTTTACTCGCCATAGGAATAGCTGTTTTAGGTGTAGTGGCGGCGATCGCGATACCTCGGTTCTGGCGAACAGGACCGAGACCATGGCTATGGTTGATGGCTGGAATAGTGGGAGCGATCGCTCTTGTATACTTTCAAATGCGAGTACCACACCCTGCGTCAGACGATATCAGCCGATTCATTCGCTCCAGTAGTAGCGCCGTTCAGGGGCAAGTCGTTACAGTTCATGGCAAAGTAGAAAGCATACCCCGCCTCACGCGCAGTCAGCAGGGGCAATTCTGGTTAGAGGCGATGCAACTCAATGAAGTTGAAAGCCGTGACAATGCAGGGGCGATTAGCAAAGAAGTCACTGGTAAGTTATACGTAACAGTGCCGCTACTTCAGGCAACGGGGCTTTATCCAGGTAAGTATATTGATGTCACTGGAGTTTTGTACAAACCCAAGCCAGTACAAAATCCAGGGGCATTTGACTTTGAGGCATATTTAGCTAAACAAGGTGCATTCGCTGGCTTTAGCGGACGCCAAGTTAGTAGCTCTGATGACCAACAAGAGCATCGGTGGCGATGGTGGGTATTGCGACAGCGAATTACCCGTTCGCAAGTGAATTGGCTGGGGAGTCCAGCCGGACAACTCGTCAGTTCGTTCGTGTTAGGCAATCGAGCAGTAGATATACCCTACGATATCCGCGATCGCTTTGTCCGAGCTGGCTTGGCTCATACGTTAGCCGCTTCTGGAACTCAAACCTCTTTAATTCTGGGTTTAGTGTTAGTGCTAACTAGGCGATTTTCCGCGAAAACTCAGTTTTTTGTGGGAACGAGTGCCTTAGCTATTTTCGTTGGGCTAACGGGTATTCAGCCCTCAGTCCTACGAGCTGCCATTATGGGCTTTGGGGCGTTAGTTGCTTTATTAACGCAACGGCAAGTTAAGCCAGTAGGATCGTTGCTACTAGCCGCAACGATTCTACTAGTGTGGAATCCTCTCTGGATTTGGGACTTATCGTTTCAATTAAGCTTTTTAGCAACGCTGGGATTGCTGGTTACAGCCCCACCCTTGATTAAACAACTGGACTGGCTCTTACCTGCGATCGCTTCCTCGATCGCGATTACGATTGCTGCCTCATTATGGACTTTACCCCTGCAACTTTACGTATTTAGCACGCTAGCCCCCTATAGCATAGCGGCTAATATTGTTTCTGCTCCACTGATTGCGCTGATCAGTATTGGTAGCGCAATCAGTGCATTAGCTGCCTTAGTCTCACCTGTAGTTGGTAGTTTTCTGGCTTGGTTGCTCTACTATCCAACTCAGATGTTGATGGCACTGGTGACAGTGTTCAATCAGTTACCGGGAAGTTCAGTTGCTGTGGGTACGATTTCCCTAGTGCAAGTGTTCCTGTTATACGGATTAGTTGCCATCAGCAGCATTAAGCCAAGATGGCAACGTCGTTGGTGGCTAGTGGGTTTGGTTGCTGTGGCTCTAGTGGCACTTCCAGTTTGGCAAACGAAGACAGCACAACTTCAAGCAACCGTTTTAGCTACCGCCCAAGAGCAAATTCTTGTAATTCAAGATCGAGGACAGGTGACGTTAGTGAATAGTGGGGAAGCTGATACAGCAACGTTTACAGTACTACCCTTTCTCCAAAAGCAAGGAGTGAATCAAATTGATTGGGCAATTGCTCTTGACTCGCAACCACACCTCAGAAGTGGCTGGTTGCAGATATTGCAAAGCTTGCCTGTCAAGACGTTTTACGATAACAACGCTGATGCAAAAACCACGTCAGTTGATGCTCAATCACAGAATGCAACCGTATCTAGCGCTGAGATTACAGGTGCAGTTCAAGCCCAGCAGGGCAATTACCAATTGGTATCAACAGGTCAAAAAATTGCGGTTGGCTCTGTACAGATTGAATTAGTGAGCGCCAACCCACCCGCATTGCAGCTACAAATTCACAATCGCTCTTGGTTGCTGCTTGGGATGATGAAGCAAGATGTTCAACGGTACTTAGCTGTATCCGGTCATCTTGCTCCGGTTCAAGTGCTTTGGTGGTCAGGAGAGAGCTTGGCACCAGAATTGTTAGAAGCGTTGAAGCCAAAAGTTGCGATCGCATCTTCTAACGCCATAGACCCAGATGCTGTACAGTTGCTGCAAAAGAGCAAGATTCCACTTTACTGGACTGGTCGTGATGGAGCAATCGGGTGGACACCCAACAGAGGTTTTGAAACAACCCTAGAGGAGATTAATCGAGATGCTCCACTTCTGTAGAATGCTAGTCAATTTACCTCAATATCAGTAAAATATCGAAGGATACACCAATCATGGGGAGAGGTGGCAGAGCGGTTGAATGCGGCAGACTCGAAATCTGTTAGGGTGTCACAGCCTTCGGGGGTTCGAATCCCCCCCTCTCCGTTTTAACAATGACCATTTATCTTCTGAGCAGAGACTAAGGTAAAAGCAGGAGAGTTATACTCCACCTGAAACAAAGCTGCAAACTTTGAGCAGGGGATTCTCACTCCAACGTTTGACTAAACTCCTGACCAACTGATCGCCGATCGGAAATTCACGCTTACACTGTTGAAAAAAGAAGCCCAGCACATCTGCTGGGCAATCACCAATCATCATCAGGTTTCCACTTCTCATAGACGCTATCCGATCAATCCCGATAGCTGTGTGAGGGGAGGTTCCCTCCCCCTACCCAGTTCCCAAGGACACAGAAGCGATCGCAAATCGGAAAAGGAGAGCGCGCCTATCCCTCTTAACTGCCACAAATCTAAGAGCAGCCTTACTTTAACGGGGAACTCCTGAACAGTGTAGGAATGGAAGTGGTATTTGTACCCCCTCCAAGACAAACTGCCTTGAGGCAGAGGCTTGTATCCTTTCGTGGGAGGGGGAATTGCAGCCAAGATTGAGGAACTGTTCGTTGCCTCACCGTTCCCAATTCCTGTTCCCTGTTCCCTTTTTCGGTCAAAGACGCCGAGAGTTTGAAGTTCCGGGTGAATGGCTAAAGCTCGCGATTAGTAAGCAGATAATACCGACATTAATGAACACATCTGCCAGATTGAATACAGGAAACTGGATCAGGCGGAAGTCTAGAAAGTCCACAACGGAACCCGAAACGAATCGGTCAATTCCATTCCCCAAGGCTCCTCCTAAGATGAAGCTATAGCCTAGCTGCTCGAACGTTTTCATTTTTGGTCCAAACCAAGCTAGGGCAATTAGACCAATGCTCACCGCTAAAGACAACCAACGCAGCCAGCCTCCGCCTTGACGAAACAGGCTAAACGCTGCCCCTGTATTGGTTACATAGGTGAAGTGAAAGACCCCTTGCCATAGCCCAAGAGTCTCGCCCAACTTAAAATTCTGTACGACTATGTACTTGGTCAGCTGATCCAAAATAAGGCTGACAATAGCAACGATCCAAAAGAGGCGATTTTTCAGACGCATGACAATTGGTTATTGGTTGTTAGTAATGAGTTGTTAGCTGTTGGTATTGTCAGACAACAAACCACTAATAACCAACAACAAAAGACTAATAGAACATGAGTTGCCGTAGGGCAAAGGCTAAAACTGTAACTGCACAGACCACCACTAGTTGCCCTGGTAGAGGATAGATTGAGTATTTCATAATAGCCTGCATTAAGGACGAACCGGGGCTGGCTGTCAAATTGAAGATGTGGAAAATAACTAAATATCCAAAGCCGTAGAGATGAATTGTTAAAAGACCACAAATGCAGCTAAAGGCTAAAGACTCAACGCGTGCAGGTAGCCGAAATGCTAGAAAACCACAGACCCAGGCACCAGCGATAAAGCCCAATAAATAGCCGAAACTTGGCTCTTTGAGGTAGCTAATCCCGCCACCTTGGGTAAAAACCGGAAGATTTAACCCTAGAACGATATAGGCAATTTGAGCAAGAGCTCCAGCATTTTTCCCGCCGAGACAAGCCGTGAGCAGTACCGCTCCAATTTGATAGGTAACACCCAGCGATATGGTATGGATACCGTGTCCAGACCAATCCCAGGGCGGATTCGTAACGAAAGCCTCGACAAAAGTACCACCGATAGTCAGCAGTAAACCAATTAATGCCCAAAGTAGCTCATGGGGAACAGACACGATTAGTTGGGGCGTTGCAGCCAAAAAGGTAAACGGTAAATGGCAACGGTTGCGTTGAAAGCAGAGCGTAAACGGCAGGTGAGAGAGCGAAATCGATGGCTCGCTGGAAGTCCTACAACAGTAGGCAATCAACTCGCTCGCTGTAAGATGCTACGGGATTACAGGCGTTAGTATTAAACGCTCGTGCGATCGCGCCAGTGTCCAGTTTATACGGACTATCTAATCTCTCCCTTCTACCCTCTCTTTGTCAATGGTTGACTTCTTACTACCCCGTACAAACAGTGTTCTTCAGTAGGCGATCCCTTGTTACTAGTTGCCTCTAGTAACAGATACAGTCTGTTAACCTACAATCCAAACGTAGCTCAGGCTTCTTCTCTGTTAGCGCGATCGCACCTGACCTTGATAGTCTTGACCAATTAGGGCTTTAACATTATATTGGAGTAATTATGTTATTCTTTTATCGTTTTCGCTTCTTACGTCTTGATTAGATGCAAATTCTCGGTCTTGAGTAACTATTAACTAGATGCGACAGAGGCTTTCGAGTATCAGACGGCTTCTAGAAGCGAGAAAGGCTGGTTACGGTAACTAGCTAAAATCCAAAGAGAAGAGAAAAGTGCCGAGCGATACCGCAGCTCAGCTATCCACTCCGGTAGTCTATCTAACCAGTGCCAAAATTTACCCAAAGCACGGCTTCCACGAGAGCTGAAAAGAGCAACGTCACGTTCAACTCAGTTCAGTGGATTAGCTCTCTATTCCTTAAACTTCCCTTTACGTACAAACGCTATCCTTCAAGAGACTTACTCAATGGAAGTTATTAAGAGCTGGATAGCGATGCTTTTTCGTATCAATTCGATCAAATCAACTCGTTTAGTTGCTTCATTATCCGTGGCAGCTTTGACGATAAGCCTAGCCGCTTGCGGGGGAACGTCTAATCAAGGTTCGAGTGGTGGAGCGTCTTCCGGCACAGATAAGGCTGGTGGAGATAAAGCCGCTTTCACGGGGGACGTAGCGTTAACAGGTGCTGGTGCAACGTTTCCAGCACCGCTCTACCAACGTTGGTTCCAAGACCTGAACGGTAAATATCCCAATTTGCAGGTTAACTATCAAGGCGTCGGTAGTGGTGCGGGTGTCGAACAATTCACGGCAGGTACCGTGGATTTTGGAGCCAGTGATGTGGCAATGAAGGATGAGGAAATCGCCAAGGTGGGAGACGCCAAAGGCGGAGTTCTGATGCTGCCGATGACAGCAGGTAGCATTGTGGTTGCTTACAATCTGCCAGAGGTTCAAGGCGAACTCAAACTACCTCGACAGGTTTATGCTGATATCTTCCTTGGTAAAATCAAAAAGTGGAATGACCCTGCCATTGCCAAGGCTAACGCAGGACTCAAACTGCCAGATCAGAACATTACGATAGTACACCGTTCTGATGGCAGCGGTACAACAGGTGTCTTTACCAAGCACCTTAGCGCCATTAGCCCGGAGTGGAAAAGTAAAGTCGGAGATGGTAAGACGGTACAATGGCCGACTGGAGTTGGCGCTAAGGGGAACGACGGTGTCACGGCTCAGATTAAGCAAACTCAGGGTTCAATTGGCTACGTTGAATACGGCTATGCCAAGAACAATGACGTGAAATTTGCCTCCTTAGAAAACAAAGCAGGAAAATTTGTTGCACCAAGCGACCAATCGGCGTCGAAAACCCTAGAATCCGTTCAACTCCCCGAAAATCTACGCGAATTCATTACCGATCCAGAAGGAGACGAGTCATATCCTATCGTGACCTACAGTTGGATACTCGCTCATAAAAAGTATCCTGATGCCCAAAAAGCTAAAGCGATCGAAACCATGATTCAGTATGGTTTGACAGAGGGTCAGAAAGCAGCTCCAGAACTCGGCTATGTGCCTCTACCCAAAGCTGTTGTTGATAAAGTAGCGGCAGCAGCCGATCAGATCAGTGCCGACAACAAGATTAGCGTTCAATAATAGAGCCGAACTCTCGAACTTGCTTGTTAATTCCCTGGTTAGTCTTGAGTGACAGCAAGCCAGACGCAATAGATTAAATCGTGTTCGCTCCCACATTTATTCCACGAGATATGTCCGGTCATCAATCATGACTACACAAGCTGAGAATGCTCCAGCAGGAATTCAACCTCGCTCCGGTTCTGAGAAAGCGCTAGATGGCGGTTTTGTTTGGCTCACTCGCATCTTAGCGCTGGCGGTTGCTGGTGTTTTGATCTATATTGCCGTTGTGGTTGGCATCAGGGCAATGCCTGCTATAGAGAAATACGGTTTGGGCTTTCTGTTCTCTAGTGCCTGGAATCCCGTTAACGAGACCTACGGTGCGCTTCCCATGATCTACGGGACGCTCGTGAGTTCTGCGATCGCGCTACTACTAGCAGTACCATTGGGAATTGGTACTGCTGTCTTTTTGAGTGAAGACTTTCTGCCACTATCGGTTCGGACTCCTCTAGTATTCCTAGTGGAGCTACTTGCGGCTATTCCTAGCGTTGTGTACGGTTTGTGGGGGATTTTTGTGTTGATTCCCTTCTTACTTCCCCTAGAGAACTGGCTGCACAGTACTTTAGGTTGGTTACCCATCTTTGGTACTCCTCCAGGTGGTCCAGGTATGTTCCCCGCAGGTATAGTCTTGACCATTATGATTTTGCCAATCATCACGGCAATTTCTCGCGATTCTCTAGTATCGCTTCCTCCTGAACTCCGGCAAGCATCACTGGGCTTAGGTGCAACGCGTTGGGAAACGCTTTTCCGAGTGCTTATCCCCGCAGCGTTCTCTGGTATTGTTGGCGGCATCATGCTGGCGCTGGGGCGTGCGATGGGAGAAACTATGGCCGTTACTATGCTGATTGGTAATGCCAACCAGTTGAATTTTTCACTATTAGCCCCTGCCAATACTATTGCCTCTCTACTGGCTAATCAATTTGCTGAAGCGTCAGGCTTGCAGGTAGCTGCGCTGATGTATGCCGGATTAGTGTTATTTTTCATCACCCTAATTGTCAACGTCTTAGCTGAACTCATCGTTCGCAAAGTCAAGAAATTCTAGCATCAACGAGCAAGTCGGTTCTTATCTCTTAAACGTCCTTATATATGTCAACTAGCGATCGAGACCAATCCTCTTATGGCTCCTCCACCAGCGATATGACCCGGTCTTACAGCAGTCCGCGATCGCTGTTTGGAATTGTGATGACAATCCTAGCTGGTGCCTGCTTAGTGATTGCCCTCATTCCTTTGTTCGCGGTTCTGATTTATGTTATTGCTCAGGGAGCAAGCCGTCTCAACCTGGATCTATTTACCAAGCTGCCTCCTCCGCCCGGATTGAAGGGAGGTGGTGTTGGGAATGCAATTATTGGTACTCTGATTACAGTAGGGATTGGTACTCTAATCAGTTTGCCGTTTGGTGTCTTTGCTGCCGTTTATCTATCCGAGTTCAGCAGGGGTAAGATTGCTCGTTGGATTCGCTTTGCGACAAACATTCTCGCTGGCGTCCCTTCCATTATTGCTGGAGTATTCGCCTACGGGACGGTGGTACTGGTAACAGGAGGCTTTTCGGCAGTTGCTGGAGGAGTGGCGTTGGCAATTTTGATGTTACCAACGATCGTGCGAACGACTGATGAAGCGTTGCAGATCGTCCCCCAAGAAGTTAGGTGGGCCTCTGTCGGTGTGGGAGCATCAAATTACCAAACAGTGTTAAGGGTTGTTCTACCCGCCGCTACCTCTGCCATTATTACAGGTGTGGTTTTAGCGATTGCCCGTGCAGCAGGAGAAACCGCTCCATTAATTTTCACAGCACTCAATTCACCGTTTTGGGCACGAGGGATCTGGAATCCAACCCCATCCCTTTCTGTCTTAATCTACAACTTTGCCTCAGTACCCTATAAACCTCTACAAGAGCTAGCTTGGGCATCTTCTTTAATCCTCGTGTTCTTAATTCTCATGACCAGTGTGCTTGCCCGTTGGGCAACTCGCAAGAGCGTCTATTGAGTCAAAATTGAGCTATGTGGAGGGAATTGCCAGACACGAAGGTCAATTACTCAAGCGTGCGATCGACATGAGACCTACACGAGTTGTAGGCAACAACCAGAAAGACCAGTTCATTGCCATTGGAATATCAACTTACAAGCCAGGTGAAATTTTATGTCCTATAACCAGCAAACTGCAAAGCGCGATCGCTATGCTGCCGAGAAAATTGAAACTGTTCTGAGAACAGAAGGTCTAGATATTTATTACGGTAAGTTCTTAGCGGTTCAGGGCGTTTCTCTGGAAATTCCGAAAAACCGCATCACGGCTTTCATCGGTCCTTCTGGTTGTGGCAAAAGTACGCTACTACGCTGCTTTAACCGCCTTAATGATTTAATCAATGGATTTCATATCCAGGGCAAAGTTTACTACCATAACCAAGACCTATACGAGCCAAGCATCGATCCCGTAGAGGTACGGCGGCGGATTGGTATGGTTTTCCAAAAGCCCAATCCCTTCCCAAAGTCTATTTATGACAATATTGCCTACGGGGCGCGGGTTAATGGCTACAAAGGCAATCTGGATGAGTTAGTCGAGCGTTCCTTGCGACAAGCGGCTCTCTGGGATGAAGTCAAAGATAAGCTCAAGCAAAATGGACTAGCGCTATCCGGCGGACAGCAGCAACGGTTGTGCATTGCTCGCGCGATCGCAATTAATCCAGATGTCGTGCTGATGGATGAACCTTGCTCTGCTCTTGACCCCATCTCGACGCTCAAGGTCGAAGAATTAATGCATCAGCTTAAAGAGAATTACACGATCGTGATCGTGACTCACAATATGCAGCAAGCTACACGGGTAGCTGATATGACTGCCTTTTTTAATGCTAAGGCAACTGAAAAAGGTGGGAAACAGGGATACTTGGTGGAATACGATCGCACCGAAAATATCTTCCAGAACCCACAGGAAGAAGCCACCAGGGACTACGTCAGCGGACGCTTTGGTTGAGGCACTCTACGCGATTGACAGTGCTGCCTGAACTCCTAGAAAAAATTACGGAAGTGGCAGGAAGGGAAGAGAGCACGTCCCTAATGAGAAACTTGCTCTCTTAAGTCCCTAAGTCCTTCTAGAAAGCACTACTCTAGGCAACAGAATCTCGAAGTTTCTGAACGTCTGATTTTTTAACAACCTTGACACTGCTACCCGATGGAGTGGTGGCAGGAACGGGTGCGCTTTGAGCGAGAAGCTTGTTGTAAAGAGAACCCAGTCTTAAGGCAATGCTCTCCCAACTCATGGCAATTTCCACGCGTTGCCGACCGAGTTCACCCAATTGAGCGGCCCAAACTGGATC
>DATNPT010000625.1:0-9583 GCA_036703075.1 Chroococcales cyanobacterium | reverse complement strand
GCTATGCGTGCCTTCCCCACTACAAGCCGACTCCACTGCCGGATTTCAGATAGACTTTCCTAGAGCCTAAGAAAACACCATTAGCCTACATTGTAAAGCGATGTACAGTCCTGTTTTACCGTTATTTTGGGAAAGCCGTCCGTTATCCAATCTAACCAGCCGTCTACTCAAAAACTGTCAACATCGAGCAATTTCATGTTTTCTTTACGCAATTCAAGTGGCTCAGTTCCTGAGCTTGACTCAATTGCTCTACACCTGAGTGACGCGATCGAACGTTTTAGAGGCTAGACAAGTACGCGATCGCTGGTAAGATATCGGGAAGCTTGCCAATTACGAGTTAATCGCAGGGCCTCGTTAAATCTCAAAACCTAACCCCTGAAAGGCGTTGCTTTCTTAAAGTTACAGAGGACAAAAACAGTAATTATATTAAGCCTTGTATAGATATTCTCATTTTGGTAATATTCATAATAGCAGTAGTAGTAAATACTTATGCTGTGCCTTGCTGGAGTTGTCCCTACAAGGACTTTACTCGCGTACATCATGCCCACGTGATGTACTATAGAGCCGCCCTATAAGACGGGTTGACCATAGGCTTGGGATTTGGCCTACTGAAAACTCTTTTGAGAAATATGTTTTGCGTTAGAGGGAAGATATGACCACTCAGCTGGATCGCGTGGTAGTAATAGGTGTTGCTGGAGACTCGGGATGCGGTAAGTCAACATTTCTGCGCCGCTTGATCGATTTATTTAGCGAAGAACTGATGACTGTGATTTGTTTAGACGATTATCACAGTCTCGATCGAAAACAGCGTAAAGAGCAAGGTGTTACTGCGCTGAATCCCAAGGCTAATAACTTTGACCTGATGTATGAGCAAATCAAAGCGCTCAAAAACGGTCAAGCAATTGATAAGCCGATCTATAACCATGAAACGGGTGAAATTGACCCACCTGAACGGATTGAGCCGAACAAAATCGTTGTGATTGAAGGGCTTCATCCTTTATATGATGAGCGGGTGCGATCGCTCGTTGACTTCGGTGTTTATCTCGACATCAGCGATGAAGTCAAGATTAACTGGAAAATCCAGCGAGACATGGCAGAGCGGGGTCATACTTATGAAGATGTCCTAGCCTCCATTAACTCTAGACGACCTGACTTTAGTGCCTACATCGAACCCCAGAAAGAATTTGCCGATGTTGTCATCCAGATTCTACCCACGCAGCTTCTGAAAGACGACAAAGAAAGTAAGATTCTGCGGGTACGCCTGGTGCAAAAGGATGGCATCGAAGGTTTCGAGCCAGCATATCTGTTTGACGAAGGGTCAACCATTGACTGGAGACCTTGTGGTCGCAAGCTAACCTGTGCCTACCCCGGTATCAAACTGTACTACGGGCCAGACAGCTACTTCGGTCACGATGTCTCTGTCATCGAAGTCGATGGTCAGTTCGATAACCTGGAAGAGATGATTTACATCGAGAGTCACCTCAGCAACACGTCCACCAAGTACTACGGTGAAATGACTGAGTTGATGCTCCAGCACCCCGATTATCCAGGCTCCAACAATGGCTCTGGCCTGTTCCAAGTGCTGGTTGGTCTGAAAATGCGAGCTATGTATGAATACTTAATGACTTCTGACCCAGCTAAAGTGGCAGCTCAGGTGTAATCGGTTTTAGTTCAAACCAACTCCAGAGTACAACTCGCGAGGTGCCGATAGCGGCTCTCGCGTTTTTGTTGTTGGTTGTTAGTGACTAGTATTGAGAAAGACTAGGATTCTAATAATGACAACCCGATAACAGGGCTGCTGAACGAAAATTGGGAGAAGGCATAGAAAGTAGGAGAGGGGTAGGTAATAAAGTTATGAAAATGTGGATTGCCAGCGTGCTACTGGTGTTTGCGATGGTAGAGCTTTACCAGTGGATGAAGCACGTCACAGTACCGCTACCAGCATTTATTTTAGGTGGAGCCTTATTAGCGATCGCGTCCAACTATCGCAAATACGCAGGTTGGTCTTTCCAGCAGTCCCCCCCTTCATCCGATACCGAGCAAGGCCAGACACCTCAACCTGCCGAGCTGACGAAGGCACCCAACTGGGCAGCGCTCAATCCATCGTCAACCGCAGCCGTTTCCAAGTCTACTCGCTCAATTTCTTTTACAATTCATCATCGCGATCGCGAAGCGGTGAGACCAGAAGAGAATGGTTAGGTCGCGAGTTGAACGTTAAATGAGAACCGCGCCCCTTTACAGATGCCGTAATTTTTATACTTCAGCTTTCGCTGGACGTATTAACGCCCCAAATTCCGCTTCATCTGCTCCAACTCTTCCTCCATCTCCCAGCGCCTGAACTTATCTTCTAGGACATCTGGACCGCTGTTGAGGTTATAGCTGCTGCTTTGATTCCAAGCGGCGGTTTCCACGCGGGACTGCGCTTGAGCGCTCGCTCGTGCGGCTGTTACCTCTTTAGCTTTTGCTTGTACTTCTTGCCGTCGGATTTGGATTTGACGCAGGAGTTCTTGAGATTTTGTGATGCGTTGTTTAACGCCTTCCATCTGTCCCCAGCGTTGGTTCCCTTGCCGTAACAAGGTCGCTTCTCGCTCTTGAGCGGCTTGAGCTAAATCTTCTCTTCCATGAGACTTCGCTTTGGCAACTCGTTCATGCCAGCGCTGAATGTCTTGAGCGATCGCTAGAATATCATCTTGCAAACGCTTTTGCTCCAGTTGTAGATCGGCTATCAACCGCAGCGTATCGCCTTCCTGTTCCCGCAGCTGTTCTTCGAGTGCTTGTAACTCTAGATGGGGATTATTGCGTAAAAATTCCTCTAAACGGCTTTCCAGAAATCGGTTGAAATCCTCAAATAAACCCACTGCTCCCCATCCTCGCACTCAGGTACGTCCAACTATGTTAGCAATCCTTTAACCTGTCAGAACACTGAATTTATCCTTGGTCACTGCTACGTGGAGTTATGAGTTGTGAGTTTTGAATTAAACAACTTTATAACTCAACCCTCGCCACTCTCTTCAGTACGTCCTTATTCCAATTCCCTAGACCTATCTATGGAGTTAACTCACGCACTCAACATTGTCGCACTCAAAACTTTAAATACTCACTGATAACTCGTCACTGTTAAATTACCCAGCTTATGCTCAGAGCGTTCCAGATAAATTTGGGCGACTGTATCTTTAGGGTTAATCCTCAGACAATCCTGAAACAATTGTCTTGCTTCTTGAAACGCCTGCATTCTGTAATGAAACAGACCTTGTTCAAATATCGTTTTTGTTGCTAACTTACCCTCGCAAAGTTCTGGTGAATCGGCATCAAATATTTCAAAAACGGAGACAATTTCTGATTTTCCTTTAACCTTTACTTGGTCGATAAAGCGGAAAGAATAGGAAATCGGATGGTGTAAGTGTTGAAATGTGTGGTGAGAGATGACCAACGACACTCCATATTCTTTAGTCAGTCCTTCTAGACGAGAGGCTAAATTGACCGCATCACCGATTACTGTTCCATCCATTCGATTGTGTCCCCCTACTGTCCCCAGCATCGCCGAACCCGTATTGATGCCGATGCCAATCTGAATGGGTGGTCTTTCTGGCTTGGTTCTGGTGGTATTGTATAGAGTAAGCCGATGCAGCATGTCTATTGCAGCTTTAACTGCATCATCAGCATTGCGGCTAAATAGAGCCATAATGGCATCGCCTATATACTTATCAATAAAGCCATTATTGCCAAGAATAGCGGGTTCCATACGACTCAAGTAAGCATTAATAAATTTGAAATTTTCTTCAGGAGTCATCTTTTCCGATAAGGTCGTGAAGTCGCGAATATCGGCAAAAAGAACTGACAACGATAATTCCACTTGGTCGCCTAAGTTGACATCACTAATACTTTCTTTATTCAATAACTGAAGAAATTGGCGCGGTACGAATCGTTCATTAGCCTGATTGAGTTCGTACAGTTGATTAATAAATTTTTGCCGCTCTAATTCTGCTCGTTTGCGTTCGGTGATATCGACGACAAAGCCTTGATAGAACAGTAAGTGACCATTGGCATCATAGACTGAACTGGCCGTCTCGCTAATCCAAATAATGCTACCGTCTTTACGATAGACGGGAGCTTCTAAGCCAGACACAGACCCGTGCTGCTGCATTAATGTGACGAACGCATCCCGATGCTTGGGATTGAGGTAGAGTTGATTCGCGATGTTCGTGATTTTTGTCATCAACTCTTGAGGCGAGTCGTAGCCATAAATCTTTGCTAGTGCAGGATTTGCGCTGACATAACGTCCGTCAGGCGTGGTTTGAAAAATACCCTCCAGTGCATTTTCAAAGATACTGCGATACTTCTCCTCAGCCTGCCTGAGGGCCTCTTGAGAGCGTTTGCGATCGGTGATGTCTTGAAAAGCCGCGATCGCAAACGTGATATTGCCCTTTTCATCATAGATTGGGGTTCCCCAAGCTTCTATGGGAATAATCTTGTCGCCTCGGTGGATTTCTATATCATCGGCAGTGGTTCGTTCGCCCCTGAGTGCCTGCACGATGGGCAACTTCTCTACAGGATACAAGCGATCGCTATCGACCCGATAGAATTGGTAAACGTCCGCCAATTGCTCGATCGTCGCCGATCGCACAACCCCTTTACCCAGTAATTCTTGTGCTGTCTGATTGGCAAAGTAGGGCCTGCCTGTGGTATCAATTACAGTCACCCCTAACGACATCGCCTCTAAAAATTGAGCGAGCTTTCTCTCGCTCTCCCTTACCACCTCTTGGGTCTGGTTTTGCAGCTCAATCGCCAGGATGTCATAATGTTCGGTGGTCGTCTCTAGGACGATTTCCAAATCTGCCTTTTGCCGCTGCAACTCAAGACGATAGTAACCTGCGATCGCACTGGCAGACCCGATCAAAGCCACTAACGGAGAAACGACAGGTATCCACCACCCCCCTAGAAAAGCCAGATAGGTGGTAACAAGAATGCCCCCTACTGGGATGATGCCAACACCAAGCACCATCCATTTGGCGAATAACTTCTTTCTAGGTAAGGTTCCCTGTAGGGACATCCAACGAACTGAAGCACCTGCAAACGACCAGCCTAAAATCCATACCCACTCTATCGGCTCTGCCCACCCTTTAATCAAAGGTCGTCCATCCAGGGCAGCGCTTAAAATCTGGCTCGTTAAATTAGCATGAACGACTACCCCAGGCATGCGTTGAGGAGTAGTGAACCAACTGCTACTGTAAGGAGTAAAGAAATGGTCGTTGAGGCTCTGGGCGCTAGACCCAATCAAGACAATGCGATCGCGGACTAAATCTGGTGGTATCCTGTCCTCTAAGACATCCGAGAGCGATACAGTCCGGAAATCCTCTTGCATCCCGCGAAAGTTTAGCAAAATTTGGTAGCCACCAGAATTGGCTCGAACATAGCCTCCTTCATTGCCCGTAAAGGGCTTAAATACAGCTTTCCCCAAGCGGTAATAATTGTTTTTGGCGTCGATTACCTCTAGAGTAATGCCCTTGCTTTCTAGATACATCAACGCTAGCTTCACTCCTAGGCTTTCTCGGGTCTGACCCTGCTTGGTTTTGATCGTCAATAAACCTCGACGCACCTTACCATCAGCATCTAATACCAGATCCGCGAATGCAACGCGATTGAGTTGGCTTAACACGGGAGGGGGCGCAACAGTTTCCCCAACAACTTTTTCAACACCGACTAGGTTCGATGTAGACTTAAAGACTTTCACCAAGGACTGATGACCGGGTTCTACGGGTAGATTGCGATAAAGATCCAAACCGATCGCTTTTGGCCGCTGTGCCTTCAGTTTCTCAATCGTTTTAGCGAGAACAGCATCAGGAACTGGCCATTGTCCTATTTTTTTAATATCCGATTCATCAATCGTGACGACAACAATGCGAGGGTCAATAGCCTCTCTCGGACGCAGGCGAAACAATTGATCGCGAGCAGACCATTCCAGTAATTGGAACAAGCCAGCCGAATTTACTGCGATCGCTAATCCCGCGACACTGGGAGCGACAATCAGCACTGCCCGCCATTTCCAAATTTGCCGCTTGAGCTTTTGCCACATCGATCATTAGCAACCAGAATTGAGTTGTTGAACCGCTGATTGCTAATTGCTAATTGGAGTTTCTAATTACAATTGGCCATTAGCATTAGCCCTCGGGTATCTGGCACCCTGATGAAAAGTTGAATTTTATTGGATTAGTGGCTGATTGGCAATCCCCTCTAGTCCTACCGATTTTAACAGTTCTTCCCAAGTGGCGGCTAAGGCTACATCGTTCGGTTGCGATCGCCTTAGTTCTGCAATACTGGTGAGGGTATCGTACCAAACACCATCCTTTCCATATAAAGCGGCACGTTCCAGCGGAGACAGTGTTTTGAGCTGAGCGCTCAGAGCTGGAGTCAGTTCAATTCGCTCAACTTGCCCTTCTACTCTGGGACTATCGGGTCTTAAACCCTCTTCACACATCATGACAAAAGACCACTTGTAACTTTTGCCACTCACCAGAGCTGGAGCATCAGTGGGCAATTTGAAGCTCACAATACCAGCCGTGCGAGGAATTGCGAGCGTTTTTTGATAGTAATAATCCTCGGATGCATCCTTTAGCACAAAAAGAGCCTTTTGGGCTGAAGTCCGAGGAACATAGACAAAGAATGTGGGATGGTCTGCCAGAGTTAACCCATGGAGGGTAGCTGGCATCAGTGGGGTGACTGGCGAACCTAAACTCGCTGAATCTTGGGGACAAATACCGCCGTCTCGTGATGCTCCCCCAGCTGTATCATCAGGGGTTCCATTCCCCCGAGGCTCGAACGTTACTTGAACGACAGAACGACTGGATATTATGTTTTGCGGTGTGGTCGGAGCTGACTGTGCCTGTCCCGGTTTTGGCAAGCCAGCCGTCAAAAAAAGTTCTCCAACTAGAAATAGTGTCAGAGGTAGGCAGTAATTAAGTGAAGCCATAATGCAAAATTCCTCTGAATTGCATCTTTCATTATGTATATTTTTTACTTCTTTGATTCAAAGATTGTCATCTTTAGTTTGTATAAAGATAAGCAACGCCTATCTTGAGAGACAAGCCACTTATCTTGAGGTTGTTTCAAGATAAACCGCGAATACTTGGTACGCCTCTCGCTAAGTTGGTATCTTCGCTCTTATTGCTCGTTGAGGGGCAATCTCCAACGGAAGCCTGGTGACTCACTGCTCAGTGTTAAAGCCAATTTCCGACTAAAACGAAGGGAGCCCAGTAAAAGGGATGTTGGTATTGAGCATTTTTCAGCAGCGCAAGTTGAGCTTGACGGAGAGCCTCGGCTTTGCTGACTTCTGTTTGGGTTAGCCCTCGGTAAAACTCAGCCATAATTTCGGCTGTGGAGCGATCGCGTACAGACCATAGGGTGGCTAGAGTGCTGCGTGCGCCAGAGCGCACCGCTAAACCCGCCAGTCCCAACGCTGCCCTTTTATCACCCGTAGCCGTTTGGCAAGCACTCAAGACTAGCAATTCAATCGGGTTGGTATCTTGCCGTTCTCTCGTTCGCAGTAGAGTATCAAACTCCTTGACATTAATCCGACCATCCCACGTCAGGAGAAACGTATTTTCGGCTTTGGAGCTGAACTGAGCGTGGGTAGCTAAGTGAATGACGGGAAAAGGAGTATCATTAATCTCCTGTTCTAATGTTTCTTTGGTAAAGCGTTGGTTCAGGAGTATCTCGGAACGCACGTCAGACGAAATTTGATTGAGTTCCATCTGCACTCCTGGCAGGGAAGAAAAGCCTTGACGACCTTCAGTCAGTCCCCCCATTAATGCTTTCAGTTGTTGGCGCTTGAGCGATCGCGGCTCCAAAAGCTGCAATCCTGGACTAAGAGCGATACTGTATTTTTCCACTAAATACTGTTGTCCATCGTAGAGAGCGGCCATGGAGAGATTTTGTAGGGAACCATCTAGCACAAACACCAAGGTTTTTACACCACTAGCGGCTAATTGGTCTTGGGCTGGCCGAATCAACCAGTCATAGACTTCTTGAGACAGCCGCAAACGCTCTTTATTAGAAAAAACTGGATTGAGAGACTGTAAAAGCTGTTCTATCGTGTCTTCTACTGCGCTCTGGGGTAACTGAGTTTGGTAATAGTGTAGCGGTTTCCCCGGTAGGGAGAGGATGACGGCTAAACGGTCGGGCAGGATAATGGGGTAGATAACGGCTGCTGTTGGCTCGACGCGATCGACTTGCTCTGGCTTAGCCCTCAAACACGCTTCTCGAAAGAAGTTATCTAATTGAGCTAGCTGGAGAGATTCAATCACCTCGCGAGCTTGCTCCAGGTTTTGCTGACTTGGCTCAAATTCCAAGAGTAATTCGACTAACTCTCGGTAGATAGGTTCGACACTCTCGCGAAAGGAAAACTGGACATCGGGATTAATCGCCACTAAGTCGCTGCGGAGAGATTTGAGGGTATTGACGGCTTCAGAGTACGCAGCAATTGCGTCGAGGATAGTTTTACTGACTCCTGGTTCGCCGTTCCCCTGTTGTTTGAGAATTCGTCCCAATTGCCACTGCCAGCGATAGGTAATATCATCCGCGTTAATCGCCTGTGCCAGACTCAGAGCTTGTTGAGTCAAGTGTCGAGCATCTGTCCATTGTTGCGTGTATTCGTAAAGCTTACCTAGTTCACCCAGGGCATAAGATTGGGCTCTAGTGTCTTTCAAGGTTCTCGCCTGTTCGAGCACTTTGACTAATAACTGAGCTAACTCTGAAGGTGAAGGCAGTGAAATAGTCTGTTGCATCTTCTGGCTAGCTTTCCTCATTTCGAGAAGGCTCTCAGCCAAGTTAACCTGTGCATAAATCGCACTTCGGTTAGCGGGTAAGTTGCTCAGGTTCGATTGAATAGTGGGCAACAAGACTTGAGCCGCTTGCCACTGTTGGGTTTGGACTAAAAGGCTGAACTGGTTGAGTTGAGCTTCTAGTCGATCGAGTCCAGACGTAGCCTTTGCCGCTGCTTGCTCGTAGAACGCGATCGCTTTTTTATAATCTTGCAAGGCTCTAGCTGTATTACCCAAACTGAAAAGAGTGGTACTGATGTCTGGGGATGAGCCAATGTGTTCTTGCGTGGCTAAACTCTGTTCTAGGACAGCCTGAGACTTCTGCAAATCCCCAACAACTTGCAAGGCAACCCCCAGACTCTGCAAGCCTGCAGCTTTGAGGAGAGAATCGGGCTGAGTTTGGAGTTTTTGATTGACCTGCTCTAAGGTCGCCTGAGCTCGTCGGTACAGTCCTAAAACTTGCAAGGCTTGAGCTTGGTTGATTTGGCTCCCCAAAATCCCGGTTTCATCTTTAGCTGCCGCATAGGCATTTTCTGCCTGTTGCCAAGTAGTGAGAGCTGCTTCGGTTTGTCCAATTGCCAACTGTAGACTGCCTCGCGCATTCAGGGCTTGAGCCAGAATTAAACTCCGCTCTGGAGTGAGTGGTGAAGTTTTTTCAATCAGTTCTACACTCTGTTGAATCGCTTTTTGTGCCTCCTGCCATTGTCCCAAGTCTTGATAGGCTAGCGAGAGATAACTTAAGCTAAGGGATTGGTTGAAGCGATCGC
>DATNPT010000601.1:0-2815 GCA_036703075.1 Chroococcales cyanobacterium | reverse complement strand
AATCTCGTGCGATCGCGATACGTGTTAATACCAACGAGCAAGGCCAGTTTGCGCGGGGTACTGCGAGCGAGAACCTGACGATAGCGATCGCTGTAGAGTTGGATATCGACTTGACTTAAACCTAAACTTGTCAGGGTAGATGCGCCAACGAATTGCAAAAACTTGCGCCGCTTGATGGAGGGCATTTCTAACCTCTTTGGGAACTATTGACTGACGAGCGTGATATGGCGTGATACCAAATCCGGGTTAAATACTGCCTGTTTAAGCAAGCAGGGGAAGCTGAAGGAGAAAAATTACTTGCATTGAAAGGGAGCTTATAAAAGCGGATTAGTATGACATCCCTCGAACTTTCAGGTGAGGGAATATGTCAATTAGCCCGTCTCTTCAGTTTTTATCTCTCAAAGGCAGGAGCTTATGCATGAGCCGGACTCAGTAACAACCTTGATTGGTGGCTTGCAACTGGTGGTGGAGGCTTGAACCCACCCTATTGCACCCTTCTGCCTTCTGCCCTCTTCCTCCTTCACCCACATCAGGGCAAGAGCGACGGGAGTCGTGTGAAGACCATCTGTAACCCTCGACGCAGATGGATTCTTGCAATTCGCTCCCTCTTGTGTGCTATCAAGTTAATTGACCCTTTGCCTTTTTTTACAGGACAGTTTGCAACGTGTCGGAAGAATCACAGACATCAGCCCAACTGCCACCTAGCAGCGAGATCCAAAACTATTCCCTAACCGCTACGACAGAGAACTGGTTTGAATACCCCGTGCGAGCGCAACCCCATCACACGGATTATGGGGGTATTGTATGGCATGGCACCTATCTTGCCTGGATGGAAGAGGCACGAGTTGAATGCTTGCGATCGATTGGCATTGACTTTGCTGACTTGGTAGCTTTGGGGTGCGATTTGCCAGTCGTAGAACTTTCCTTGCGCTACCATCGCCAGATTCGGATGGGTATGGCAGCCGTTGTCAAAACTCGTATGGTGGAGATGGAAGGTGTCCGCATTAATTGGGATTACCAGATTCAGTCGCTAGACGGACAAGAACTTTACTTAACCGGCCGCGTTACATTAGTCGCCGTCGATCGCGAAAAGGGTAAAATTTTGCGACAGCTGCCATCAGCTGTGAAAGATGCACTGGTTAAACTCTCTGTTTAAACGGTAGTACTCTAAAAAAAGACGTTCATCGATTTCGCCCCTCGACCGAAGTACGGAAGATATAACAGGTAATAGGGAATGGGTAGTGGGTAAGAATTTTCTATTACCCATTACCCGTTTTCGGTAGGTGAGTTTCCTCAGGCGAGGAGTAAGTACAAGGGCTTCTATGCCAACATTCTGTAAAGAATTGGTTTCAGTTCTAAGGAACATTAGAGCCAAATGAATGAATTTCTGACTATTCTTAGTTTTTCAAAATTCATAATGTATAGAGAAATACATTATTTTTAAAGTATATTGAAGTTTGGCTGTTGTCGCATTAACTAGTATCTGACATTACATTGCTCTATTTACATCTACTCTAATCTCTCGTTCTAGAGTTTCTTTTAAGAAGCATCGTTTATAGAATGTTTAGGATTTAAACATTTAATATTATCTTAATAAGCGCCCAGAATAGCGATGATAGAAAGTCTTCCTCCTCCTCCTCAGTAGAAAGAAAAAATACCTGATTTACGATTGAGAAAGAAGGCGGTACGATGCAGATGGATAAGGCAGTATAAAACGTACCAAGCTTAAATTTTCAGCTCAAAAGCTACCTACCATAGGGAGATTTCCTGATGAGCCGATTACTTTTAGATTTGCTAAGATTTGACACAACTTGTCTTAAGCGTAAATGCAATAGTGATTTCAAAGACACTTCACGAATGTCAAATCTCCAATTTTTTTTTGTTCAATAAACAGTGAAAAAGTGTGCTGCTTTCCTTGTCTATGTGTATTACATGGATATGAAAGTATTAACGTTAGAGGATAGATTGGCAACCCACAAAAATGTATCAGAGGACAGGCCAAAAGGATGATGGCTGGTCAATAGCTGGGTGCTAAAACTACGTTCAACAGCTCTTTTGTCGTGGCTCAATAGTGGGATGTCGATCGCAACGAACATTCATCCCTGTCAATGCAACAGCTTCAATAATTGCAAAATATAGAAGGCACAAATTCATTATGATTCAAGCGACTGCTGCTAGAACCCAACAAGGACCGCTAAGTCCAGAAGAAGTGCATAAAATGAATGCCTACTGGCGTGCGGCTAACTATCTTTCAGTCGGACAAATCTATTTATTAGATAACCCACTGCTTAGGGAACCTCTAAAGCTAGAACATGTTAAGCCTCGGCTACTCGGACATTGGGGAACTACTCCGGGTTTGAACTTTGTCTACGTTCACATGAACCGCGTCATTAAAAAATACGATCTAAGCGCGATCTATATTGCAGGCCCAGGGCATGGAGGTCCAGGCTTAGTTGCCAATACTTACTTGGAAGGCACTTACAGCGAGTATTACCCCAACATCTCCCAGGACACCTCAGGGATGAAGAAGCTGTTCAAGCAGTTCTCCTTTCCCCGTGGAATTCCCAGCCACGTTGCCCCGGAAACCCCAGGTTCTATCCACGAAGGCGGCGAATTGGGTTACGCGGTTTCTCATGCTTACGGGGCTGCTTTTGATAATCCCGATCTGTTAGTCTGCTGCGTTGTTGGTGACGGTGAAGCGGAAACTGGGCCTCTAGCTACGGCTTGGCACTCCAATAAGTTCCTTAACCCGATAAGGGATGGTGCGGTTCTGCCCATTCTGCATCTGAATGGTTACAAGATTGCTAACCCCACA
>DATNPT010000590.1:0-8121 GCA_036703075.1 Chroococcales cyanobacterium | reverse complement strand
GTCCCCTCAGCAAGGGGTGCCTCGCCGTTGTTGATGGCATCCATTAAATAAATTCGTCCCCTCGGCGAATCCATCTCCTTACCAATTACCCGATAACTGGGACAGGTAGAAAGGCAAAACCCACAGTGAACGCAGGTATCGATGAGTTTTTGTTCCGGGGGATGTTGAGCATCAAAGTTACTTGCTGCATTTAGGACTGGCTCAACGGGTTGAGATACACCCTCTGGTAAAGTTTGCATATTTTTTCTCTTTTCTTATCTCTTTGCTAGTTTTTTATCGCTGGATAAGGGCGTTGTTGCATGTAAAGGGCTTGTTGATTTGAACTCTTGCACTACCCCCCTTAGCAAGCTACCCATCAAGTTGTAAGCTTCTGCGTCTGCCCCCTAAATCCCCCAATTCTGGGGGACTTTGAATTCCGGTTCCCCCCCAATTTGGGGGGCTAGGGGGGCGAAATGCAGTGACTTTGCAAGATACTAATTCCTTAAATCCCAGCAACAAAACGATGAGGACTTAACAGGTTTTTTGGATCGAATTTCTGTTTAATTCCCCGCATCACATCCAGTGCATTGCCGTTGTAACCCCAAACATCCACCTGTTGTTTCAACGAAATCGGTGCCTCCAAAATGGTAAGGAAGCCGCGTTGAGCTTCGCAGTGGTTTCGCATCTGTGCGATCGCATGCGATCTTACAACGTCTGGATCGAGCCGCAATAATCCCAACCCACTTCCCGCGTGAATTAATCCTAATCCAGGTTCAGATGTTAGAGTGTCTAGCTTAGTCAAGGTCGTAACAGCAGCAGTCGGCAATACCCCTATTTTGCAAATAATTCCGGGTTGTTGTGGGGCTTTCCAGATTTGTTTTGGCAATGACTGCCATAAATGGGCTTCGTCTGCATCGGTATACAGCGCACCTTTTAACCCTAAGGTTTGCCCAACGTCCAGTATCCGAGCAGACTGCTCTTTGACACTGGGTGCCACGCTTTGGAACCGCACCATTAAGCCGATCCCTTGACCCAAATTGAGTTGGCTGACAAGCTGAGAGGATAGCAGATCGACGGCTGTGGGAGTTAGTGCAGAAGCGAGTAAGGTTTTTGTGGTAGATGCAACTGCCTCCGCTTCCCCTGTCAACACCACGGTTTCCGATGCCCCTTGAATTGGATATGCACGGAACGTTACTTCTGTCAAGATTCCCAGCGTCCCGTAGGAACCTGTAAACAGTTTCATCAAGTCATAGCCAGCGACATTTTTGACCACCCGTCCTCCAGCTTTGGCGATTTGCCCATCACTGCGAACAAACGAAATACCCAGCAACATATCCCGGATGCCGCCATAGCGATGACGCCAAGAACCGCTATCTGCTGTAGCGACAATGCCGCCAAGGGTTGCGTCTTCCGGATAGGCAGGATCGAGGGGCAAAAATTGCCCAACCTTGGCAAGTCTTTCTTGCACATCTGCCAATTTGACTCCAGCTTCGACCGTAACAGTCAAGTCACCCACGGCATGGTCAATGATGCGGTTAAGGCGTTCGGTACTGACAATAAGGTCAACGTCCTTACCCACACCGCCCCAATTCAACTTACTACCACTACCGCAGGGAAGGATGCTCCAGTTATGGCGATGAGCGAGGGTCACGACCTGGGCGAGTTCGTCAGCCGTACTGGGATGTACGATGCTACTAGGGACGCTGTTTGCTGTACTGAGTTTTGCCAGCCGTTCTTGCCAGATTGGTTTTAAGCTGTCCCAGTCATAGATGCCAGAGTCGCCAACAATCGGTGCGAGTTCTTGGGCGATCGCTTTCATAACGTTATCTATCAGTCCCTAGCGCAATAAGAGATGCCTGAAAACCACGGTACAGGAAATCTGTGTCTAATGCGATCGCGATCGCAATTTCCCCCTATCTCTATCACAAGATAGTTGACTCAAGTCACAAGCTAACGTGTTTCAGATCATTTTTTTCCTCTGAAGAATGTCTGAGTATTACGTTTATCCAGTCAAGACATCCCTGTACAGACCCTTTGAGGTGGTAGTTGGCTACAACACAGCAACAATAACTGAATATCGAAAAATTATATAAGGGTGGACTTCCAGGATTGATGGTAAAAGCCTAAAGGTTGCTTAACCTCGCACAATCGCTGCATGTTCTCTAGGGAGAGGTAGAGCTTGTGCTTGCCATCTGCGTTCAATCCATGACTGTAGCCGAGCTGAGTAGGTGCATTTGCGATCGCTTTGCGTAATTAAACGTCTTTGTCTTGTGGCTCTATTGGTAAGTTATTGCTTAGGTAATAGCACACCCTACGTACACAACAAACCTCTTTAAAACAATGGAAACACTCGCTTATACACATTTATCCCTCGCGCATGAAGAGGTAGAGTACCTCGCACCAGATGCGTATGAGTTGAAATTATTTAAGGGATTGAACTGGACGCCACCGAGTTCCGCTTGGATCGGTCTAATCGCCTCGCTAATGACACTCGTAACCTTAGCCACTAACGTCCAAGCTGCCTACGTGAGAACCAATGGCAGTCCGCTGAATCTCCGTGTTGCGCCTGCTGGTAGGATTATTGGCAGCTTACGTAATGGAAGCTATATCTCTGTGAGTGGCAATTCTTCAGGAAGCTGGACTCAGCTTACTAATCCTCGCGGGTGGGCTTCTTCTCGCTGGATTAGTGGCGGCGGCGGAGGTAGTGGCGGCGGTGGTGGTGGCGGTGGCAATCCTGGCACCGGCGCTTATATCCGCACCAATGGCGATCCGCTCAATGTCCGTTCGAGTCCTGGAGGTTCGATTGTTGGCAGTTTACGCAATGGAAGTTACATCACTCTAAGCGGTCGTACCTCAGGAAGTTGGGTTCAGCTTTCTAATGGCAACTGGGTTGCTTCCAGTTTGATTAGTAAAACCAACGGCGGCGGTGGCGGTGGTGGTAATCCCTCAGGTACCTTGCAACGGGGTAGTAGCGGCCAATCTGTAACTAACCTTCAAAATCGACTGAGAACTCTTGGTTTTTACAAGGGCCCAATCACGGGATACTACGGTGACTTAACCGAAGTTGCTGTGAGAAGATTCCAATCATCGCAGGGCATCCAAGTCAATGGAATTGCTGGACCACAAACCCAAGCCGCCTTGTACAACTACGCCTATAACTCTGGCAGTGGTGGTGGCGGCGGTGGCGGTGGTTCCTCTGGTGGTAACTATAGCAATGCTTCAACCAATCAAACCCGATATGAAGCCTATATATCTACCAGTGGTAATGCGATCGATCTCTACTCAGGCCCCAATGGTCGTGTCGTTGGTAGTATTGCTAATGGAGAGCGACTATTGCTGACAGGTAGCCGCAGTGGGTTTTGGGTACAGGCAGCCGATGGTACCTGGCTAGATGAGCAGTATGTCCGCTATAGCGGGCGAACCTTATAAATCAACCGATGGTATGCCCTTGAGGGGTGGTTGCCATTGCTAAAAAAATTGTGCCTACTGATGTTTCAGTAGGCACAAAAAAACGGGTTAACCCGCTTTTTTACTCTGGTCAACCCGTGAGCTTGGGAACGCCTATATGGACTACTTTTGCAGAACCAACTTGACGTTGGCATTTTGCAGACCGCGCTGCTTAACTTCAGCTAAGGTCTTGTTAACTGCATACTTCTGGTTGATCGAGTTGATCAGCTCAGTTTGGTTGTGCTTCTTAGCAACGCCCCACAGGTCAGCAATCAGGTCGAAGGAACCATCGCTATTGCGAGACCAGCCGAGGTCATACTCCCCTTCCAGAACAGCAACGATGTCGGAACGAACCCGCTGGCCATTGTAGCCACGAACGTCAGCTTCTGACTTAACGGAGATACCCAGGTCACGGAGAGAAGCTTTCAGGATTTCGGCGTCGGTGATCTTGGTGCGTAGAGTGCTAAAGTGAGACATGTGGATTTCCTCCAGTAGAGATAGAAAAGAAACGACAACGTAGCGTTTTGTTTTGTAGATGAAGTCGCTTTTTGAGAATGCGACTTTTTTGTCAAACTGCTAGCAAGAATCTGCTAGCCTTTCCTCCTGTTGGGAGCAGGAGAAAGCCTTTTAAAACTCCAATCGCTGATATTCAGCAACGGAGGCTGCCGCAGGTCGCGCGCGCTGCCTAGCCCAGTCCCTCAGGGCTGTGACCTGCTCAGTCATTGTCCTGGACAGCGGCAGAGTCGATTTAATCGCCGCAATGATGTCCAGTTGGGTAAATTCCCGATCTTGAGCAAATGCTTCGTACATTGCAGCGATGATCGCTTGCTCAATTTCTGCTCCAGAAAAGCCATCGGAAACTTTGGCCAACTGATCGAGATCGAACCGAGTGATATCTCGACGCCGCTTGGTCAGGTGAATGCTAAAAATCTGCTGGCGCTCTTCCGCATTGGGCAAATCTACAAAGAAGATTTCATCAAAACGACCTTTGCGGAGAAACTCTCCAGGTAGACGCTCAACTCGGTTAGCAGTTGCCATTACGAACACTGGTGAAGTTTTTTCTTGCATCCAGGTTAGGAAGGAACCGAAGATACGGCTTGAGGTGCCGCCGTCCGAGTCAGAAGAACCACTTGTACCAGCAAAAGACTTATCTAACTCATCAATGAAGAGAATTGTTGGAGAAATGGATTCTGCCGTTTTCAGGGCATTGCGTAAGTTAGCTTCCGATCTCCCAACCATTGAGCCGTCATAAACCCGACCCATATCGAGGCGTAGGAGTGGAAGACCCCACAGACGAGAAGTTGTCTTGGCAATCAGTGACTTACCGCACCCTGGAACACCTAGAATTAACATCCCTTTTGGTTGGGGTAAGCCATACTCTCTTGCTCTTTCGGTAAAGGCATTAGAGCGTTGTTTGAGCCAGCGCTTTAACTCTTCTAAGCCACCAACCGCGTCAATCGTCTCGTCTTCCTCTATGTATTCTAGAATACCGTTGCGACGGATTAGCTGCTTTTTCTCAGAAAGAACAATATCGACTTCGCCTTCAGTGAGACGCCCTGCTTTGACTTGGGCTTTGCGATAAACTTTCTCTGCTTCGTCGTGCGTCAATCCTAAAGCCGCTTTGAGCAGCTTCTCGCGAGTCTCCGTTGTAGTTCGGCGAGCCTTACTCTGCTCTAGTTGCTGAGACAATACTTGGTTGAGTTCTGATAGATCTGGCAAGGGGAAGTCGAGAACAACCACTTCTTTTTCCAGCTCAATGGGAACTTGCTGAACTGGAGACATCAGAACGATAGTCTTTTGCGTACCCTTAAAACTAGCGATCGCGTCCCGCAGCCATCGCGTCGTTGCTGGCGAATCAATAAAAGGATGTAGATCTTTAAATATATAAATACCGGCTTCTTTCTGCTGTATCACCCACTGAATTGCTGCCTCTGGCGAAACAGTATTGTGTTGGGTGATATGACGTGACTGACCGTATTCAACAATTCCGTGAGTAACAGTCCATACGAAAACACGCCGTTGATGGGTCTTCGTTTGAGCAATCAAGGCTACTGCCTTTTCTGCCCGCTCTTCCTCAGGAGTCAGGAGATAAATTAAGGGGTACTGAGCTTGAATGAGAACGTTGATCTCTTCTTGCATGACTATCGACCTAAATTAGAGACGGCGCAACCACTGCTCAAACATTTCAAGGGAACAACTAACTTGCTCGTCCTGAAACTTAGCAATTACAAGGGAACCACTTCATTAACAAGGAACTAGCTCTTCCTCTCCCTGAGAGTCCGTGCGGGAGTTGAGTTCTTCTCGTTCTCGCACTTTTTCCACCGGAAGCTCATCTGTCAACGTCGTAGGCTGGTTCTTTAAAGAAACCATTTCCCCTTGTTTGAGGACTACAGAGCTAGAACAGTCAGGACATGTATAGACCCGATGATTTCTTCCGTAGTCAGATGCTTCTACCTCCTCAACTACGTCTGAGTGGCGCAGATAGAAGGAGATTGCTCTCTCTACCATTGCCGACATGGAGTCGGAATCAACAGCTGCTCGTATTTTGAGCTGGCGGTGAATTCCTGGTGGGAGATACAAAGTTACTTTTTGCTTGTCTTGCATATAGTTTCAATCGTTTTACCCGGGTATACTGTGCAAGCTTATCGAGTTTCAAACTGGCTGTCAAGACACTAAGCCAGTATGACAGCATATTTGTTACATAACTTTATATTTTGGCGATCGCTTTATACTTTCCGGCTAGTCCTGAAGATCTGGCGGATGAATAAAGAACAATCAAGTAAAAGCAGTTTTATCGGTGTCCATCGTCAACGACTGCCTAAAACGAGTCGGTTACCAAACATCCACAGTCAGCAGTCACCAGCAAATAAACAGTGACGGATGGCGAACTAGGGCTTGGGTACTAGGGAAGCTTATGGTGGGCATTACACCACTAGTTGTTATCCTCTTAGGCTGTAGTACCACCCTATTGGATGAACGGGATACTTGGACGATTTACCGCAATCCACGCTACAACTTCGAGTTTCCCTATCCAAGCAAGTGGGAGTCTTTTCCCATGCCCGATAATCGTGATGGTCGAGCGTTTCGAGATTCAAACCACCCAAGCGCTGAGATTAGAGGATGGGCGGCTAATCAACTACCAGCAATTGACATGCCTTCCTACCACAACCGTCTCACCAACTCCTCACCCGCCCAACTCCAGAACTTTACAACCCAGCAAGGATTTACAGGTCAACTGCAAGTCGAGGTTGGTGCTAAAACAAGCTTGATGACACTGACCTTGAGTCAGGGAAAGGTGCAATATTACTGGCAGGGGCAATGCGACAGTAAGCTATTTGCCAATTACTTTCGCTTGTTCTACTACATGGCGAGTCAATACCGTCTTTCACCCCCGCAAGAACAGACAGAGAATAAAACTAAGGATTAAGGCTAGTGCAGCGTAGCAGAAATAACTATCCCGTTGAAAAAGGTTAAAAAGCTTACTGTAAAAAAACTTTCTTGCCTTGGAGCCTTTTGCCTCCTACCTTCTTGTACTAGGGAAAGAATCAGAACGGGCACAGATGATTACCGTTCAAAGGATTATCCGTAAGATACGATAGTTCAGAGCAACGCTTTTTACACGAGCCATGCCACCTGAAACTCCGCCATCGCTGAACTTACCGACTGAGTCGATCCCATTGCGCGTCTTGATTGTCGAAGATGACCCAATGATGCAACTGGGTTTAGAGCAGTCGCTATCGGTTTATCCTCAGATCGCGATTGTTGGACAGGCTGAAGATGGTTACATGGGAGTTGAAGCGGCAAAGCAACTCAAGCCTGACTTGATTGTGATGGACATCGGTCTGCCGCGTTTAGATGGAATTGCGGCCACTCAGCAAATTAAGGCAGCACTGCCCGATGTCAGGGTGGTAATGCTAACATCTCATACAACCGATCGCGAAATCATTGCCTCACTGTCTAGTGGTGCGGATGCATACTGCATTAAAGGGGCTAGCGTGGATCGTTTGTTAAAAGCGATCGCAGCAGCAGCAGAAGGCGCAACGTATTTAGACCCTCAAATTGGTCGTCAAGTACTCCAGCATCTGTCTCCACCGTCTCCGAGTGGTAATATCGCGAATTTATCGCAGCGAGAGCTAGAAGTATTAAAACTGATTGTTGAAGGCTACAGTAATCCGGAGATAGCCTCAAAGCTTTTTCTCAGCGCCAATACTGTTAAGACACACGTCCGAGGGATTATGAACAAACTGGCGGTGGATGACCGAGTTCAGGCCGCAGTTGTAGCACTGCGTTCAGGTTTAGTGTGATTGCAAAAAATTTATTGCTGAGTAAAAGGTGGTATTCGAGTTGTCATCTAGTATTTTGTTCTTTCAAAGTGCATAAGCTCCCCCTTTGTCAGATATATCACTAATCAGAGAAAGCACTTTCACTTGTCACTCCGATGAAAAACATTTTTAAATGGCTCGGTCTTACCTCTGCTTCCCTGGTTGTTTCCTTGACCGCAGCAAGCCTTGCTGCCACTAGCCAGCCCAGTCCGTTCAGCGATTCTAGACCGAGTGTCAATCTGCTGACTCAAAACAGAAGATTTCCTAGACAAGGTGGTTTGGGCGGTCAGCAGATGATCCGAGTCCCCATCGAAGATCGAGCAGGTGGAATCCCAGTAGTCGCTGTAACCTTTAACGGCAATCAGCGTTTTCC
>DATNPT010000586.1:0-10730 GCA_036703075.1 Chroococcales cyanobacterium | reverse complement strand
CCGAACTTGTCGCAGCGCGTACCGCTGAGGATTTTGCTCGCTGAGGACAATGTGGTCAACCAACAGGTCGCCTTGCACCTGTTGCAGCGAATGGGGTATCGAGCGGATGTCGCTAGTAATGGACTAGAGGTACTCGAAGCTTTGCGCCGTCAAGCTTACGATGTAGTATTGATGGACGTACAGATGCCAGAAATGGATGGCTTAACGGCCACGCGTCACATTCACCAAGAATGGTCTGACAATCCAGAATTAGGGAATGATAGTGAAACCTTAGATAGTTCTGGAGCTAATCCAAAATCGAAACGTCCGCGAATTATTGCCATGACAGCTAATGCCATGGTCGAAGACCGAGAGGTGTGTATCAAGGCAGGGATGGATGACTACGTCAGTAAACCCATTCGGGTGGAGGAACTGAGTCAGGCCTTAAGCAAGTGCCAACCTGAGCGATTCAGTCAACAAAATGGTACAGCACCCGAAAGTCACGTTTCTAGCAAGGAAGAAGAGCAATCTCCTGCAATAGAAGTGATTGACGCCACGGCATTTCAATCATTACAAGAGATGATCGGTCAAGCGGAGGTGGTAGTGCAGGTGATTGATAGCTATCTAGAAGAAACGCCCAAGCTTTTGGAGGCAATGTCTAATGCTGTTGCCCAAGGAAATGCAGAAGGTTGGCAAAGCGCTGCTCACACCATCAAGTCGGCTAGTGCTACCCTAGGCGCACTCGTTCTCGCTCAACTGTGTCAACGCATGGAAGCGATCGAGCAGGCTAACGCTTTGGAAGCTACAGCCATGGTGTTGCGATTCAAAGCTGAGTATGCCAAGGTTCAGACGGTGTTACGAGAAAAACAAGACTTTCTAAATTCTAAGTAAGCTTGTGCTACTGGTAGCAGAAGGCAGAGGGCAGAAGGCAGAAGGATTATTACTGGCTCACTACCTGCATTTTTAGGCTGTACACTTTTTTGTCACAGGTTAGGTAGAGCGTCTGTCCGTCTTGTCCGCCAAAGGTCGCGTTGGAACAAAATCTCGGCGTGGGAATGAAACCGATCGCTTGACCATCGGGGCGAACGACCCAGACTCCTCCTCGACCTGTAAAATAAAGGTTCCCCTCGCGATCGCTTGTCATACCATCTGGATCGTTGCGATTCTCAACATCGGGATTGAAAAATACTTTACCCGCTCCCACCGTACCGTTCTCCAAAATGGGATAAGAGCGCCAGAGCTTTAAATGGCTATCGCTGATATAGAGAGTCTTACCATCCTTCGACGTGAGGATGCCATTTGGGAGCGGCATGTCTGTAATGATTTTTGTGACTTTGCCATCCGTAGCCAGATGGTAAACAGCACTATGCTTGCGTTCCTTGAAATCAGGGTCAGTAAAAAAGATATCTCCCTTGACGCTTTGGCAGATATCGTTAGGCTCGTTTAGTTTAGGGTTGTGATAGAGGACGCGTGACTTTGCAGGCCCAGAATCCCCGAAGCTGTATTCCATAACCCGATGGCCCTTACCTTGAGCGCCCAGCAACGTTCCTCGATTTGACAGAAAAGTTCCGTTCACTCCCTCTGTTTTGTCCAGCCAAACAGCCACCTTACCCGGACGTTCTAAGCGAAGAATCTGCTGGTTGTCCTTGCCGAACGCGGTAAAGTAAACCTTGCCAAAACGGGGTTCCCAGGTAGGGCCTTCAAAAAAGCGATCGTCGGAGTAGGCTTCTACCAGTTGGGAGTCCTTGGCAACAGTTGGAGGCATTCCCAAATCCTGAGCATGGATAATTTTAAGAAAAGAGATAAAAAATACTAATGCAAATATAGATAGGAAGAAAAATTTTGTGGCTCTGATCATGCTCGGAACTCACTAGAGTTAGGCGATGCTTTACTAACATTACATCTTGTGCATTAGCCTTGACGAATGAGTTAAGCCACTCTATCCGTAGGGTACCTCCTATAATTTGGGAAGCGTGCAATAATAGTCCGTCTATCACTCGCCGATCGCTTCCCTATGGCTCAAATCCCTGAATCTACCGCTGAACTCGCTGCTGTCCTCGAACAACCCGTTGACCTCAATTTCGATCTGCCTGACCCAGACGATGAAGAGATTCAGGAGTATGATTTTCAGCAGCTAGTCGATAATGCTTGGCGGGTTTGCGATCGCTTCGACTTGCAAACTGAAATTTGGCGGGGGCGGATTCTTCGCGTCGTGCGTGATAGAGAGAAAAAAGGCGGCGACGGACGGGGTACAGGATTTCTCAACTGGCTCAAAAGTCGCGAAATCAGCAAGAGTCAAGCTTATTCGTTAATTGAGCTAGCCAACAGTGCCGATACTCTCTTATCCCAAGGTAAGCTTAGCCCGGATGCGATTAGAAACTTTAGCAAACGGGCATTCGTCGAAACGGCCAAGTCAGCCCCAGAAGTGCAACAACTGGTAACAGAGGCCGCCGAAAAAGGCGATCGCATTACTCGTCGCGAGGTCAAACAACTCTCCGATGAATGGACAGCAATGTCCTCGGAGTTGTTACCGGATGAAGTGAAGGAAAAAGCTGCTGCGGGTACCATGCCAGCGCGGTACTTAGCACCGTTGGTCAAAGAAATGGAAAAGTTGCCCGAATTGCACCTGAAACCCTTACAAGAAGAAGTTGCAGCAAATCCAGATGTTGACACCGTTAAGCAGATCACTTCAGACGCCCGTTTCCTAGCTAAGTATCTCGACTCGGCTGCTCAAGTCCAAGCCATCCAGGAGTCATCTCTCGATATGGAAGTGGCGCTACAAGAAGCCTTACGACTTGACTGTTTAAACACGGCTGCTGATTTGGTGAAACAGGCATCTGTACTCGAACAAACCGTCGGCAAGCTCTACACAACATGGAAGCGTCTAGGGAGTTTATCCGATCGCTTGTATGTTGATACGGGGGCGAGTACTCCTCATTTGCGATCGCTACTCAACTGCATTGACCGTCTGACGGCTGAGGTGATTGAAGTTCCCTTGGATGATACAGGCGACCAGATTATTCGCCTGAAAGTCATGACTGAGTCTAGTTCTTGAGGAACGCGATCGGATTTGGGAATGGGTAATACGTAATAGGAACTTCTTCCCCATGACCCATTACCACTCATCGATAACTAGATTTCACAAATCAGTTAGACTCACTCGGGAGAGTACAGGCTTTGTTTGTACTCTCCCCAGTCAATTACTTCATGGAACCCGAATTTTAATCAGTTCCAGCAGAGTGGGATTGATGCCACTTCCTCGAACATACCTTTCCAGTTGCCACATCGCACGGTCAGCGGCTGTGTTTATTTCTACCTACCTACTAAGACAAGGAGGACTGTTGGTTGTGACAGGTGGCTGGTATATAGCGTCAAGCTTGTGCGGAATTAGCTGAAATCTACCAAGAGCATTGGTACTGAGTATATTCTTAGGGCTGAGACTATTGACCTGCACATTTCCTGCTAAAGAGCGATTCTTCTTCCAGTATCACTAGATAACCTTGCGGATGGTAAATCCTTTTTTGGAAAGTGACTAAGTTATGAAATCTTCTAACTTGTCCAAGCTACTAGGGACTGCGATTCTAACTGGAACGTTGGCGATTGTGCCATTAACGCTGCGTGCTGAAGCACAAACGAATGACGCCGGTACCTCTACTACCTCTACTCAGACCAATGGAGATGTCAGGACAGCAGATACTAACCGAGATTTCGATTGGGGTTGGTTAGGTTTGCTGGGTTTAATTGGTTTAGCAGGATTAGCTGGTAAACGTAAAGAACCTACGGTATACCAGGACACAACCTACGATCCAAATGTTGAAACTCGTTCTGATATTCGGTAAGTAAATGGTGGAATTAGCTTAATTCTGAATTCATCACCAACTCATCAGGAGTTTTTGAAAAGAATAGACTTCTTGTAGAAGCTCATTGGGAACTAGTGATTAAACCTAGTTCTATCTGTGCCTGCCCGTGCTTGCTAGTTCCTAAAATTTTATTTTGCAAGAATTCTAACAATAAGTATCACTATCGAACGCAAAAAAAAGAGAAAAATATGCCAAGCGAGCAACAACAACAACCCCCTCAACATCAACAGCAACAACCGGGTCTAGAGTCTGAAATGACGCCTAAACCTCAAGCTGAAGACCCACAACATAAGGGAAGTGGTAAACTTCAGGGGAAAGTAGCGTTCATCACTGGCGGTGATAGTGGCATCGGTCGTGCAGTTGCGATCGCATTTGCCAAAGAAGGTGCTGATGTTGCGATCGGCTACTTGAACGAACATGAAGATGCCAAAGAGACACAAAACCGGGTTAAAGAACTAGGGCGCAATTGCATTTCTATCGCTGGTGATATTGGCGATGAAACGTTCTGCAAGTCGGCGGTGCAACAGGTCGTTGATACATTCGGACATCTTGATATTCTCGTCAATAATGCTGCCGAACAGCATCCCCAAGAGAGTATTGAGAACATCAGTGCAGAACAGCTAGAGCGTACCTTCCGGACAAACATTTTTTCAATGTTTTATCTCACTAAGGCAACACTGCCTCATCTTCAAGAAGGAAGCTCGATTATTAACACTACTTCGGTGACAGCATACCAGGGCAATCCACAGCTATTGGATTATTCCTCTACTAAGGGGGCGATTGTTGCCTTTACCCGCTCTTTGTCAAAGAGCCTAGTTGAGAAGAAAATTCGCGTCAATGGCGTGGCTCCTGGCCCAATTTGGACACCCTTGATTCCCGCTACCTTCCCAGAAGAAAAAGTTAAAAATTTCGGTTCTGAAGTGCCGATGAAACGTGCTGGGCAGCCGGAAGAAGTGGCATCTTGCTATGTGTTTTTAGCCTCCAATGATGCTTCTTATATGTCGGGTCAAGTTCTACATCCTAACGGCGGTACAGTGATTAATGGCTAAATCATTTCCCTAATCATTTACTAAGGTTTCTTTAACTCAAATTCAAAATTAAAAGACTAATTTTGAAGCTTATTGTTTAGCCTTCGGATTAATCCGGAGGCTATTCATTTATATAGCTAACCTCAATCATTTACGGAAACTACAAAGAAAGCTAATAATTAATAGGTGATTAAAACCTTTTGCTCATTACCTATTACCAACTTCAAAATCATTCAGCAGATAGAAGCAATTTTTAGCTCTTTTGGCTAAAATCAGCTAATTTCAGGCAAAAATCTTAAAAAATACAGTTAATGTCGGGAATTTCACCTTTAACTTTCGTATTCTTGTTAATTAGGCTGACTAGTAAATAGAGATAGCCAGTCGAGGTTATATTAATCGATGAATAAAATACAGGTGCGAAGCCGCCTAAGTTCCGAAATTTATCAACAACTACAGCAATATATGGCTAAAGAGGGACTGTCAGAGACAAGTGCCATTGAAGCCATTTTGAGCAGCTACTTTGCCGAGAAACCTCAGGACAATCTAGCGGTGCAGATTGCCAAAATAGAGCAAGATTTATCCGCTCTTAAACGCCATGTCTTGGCAATAAGGTTTAGAGCTTAGATATCGAGCGACTACTAGGGTTATTAGTATCCTTTTATAGAAACTCCTACGGCTTAAATAGCTTTTTGACGGTGTACTTGGATGCGTTTGTTGGTTTTTTGTTTCTTAACCCATGCTAGAAACTTTTGCATCTGAGGTTCATGTCTTAAAGCGTCCAAAGAATTAAGTTCCTTGGCTAAGCGTTTATTGTCGAAGAGACCATGTATCTGCTTATGGCAGGGAGAACAGATATTGGTTGTTGGTCCAGGTTCAGCGCGTTTCTGCTTGACTGTATGTCGAGGAATTAGGTGATGAACTGTTAAACGCTCAACTTCTCTTTCACACAATTCGCACTTCATGGAATTAAACAATTGGTTTCTAATCCGGTACTGGCTGTAGAACTGAGTACTTGCGAGCTAAAGCCGATCGGCTTTAGCTCGCAAGTTACTACTAATGTAGCGCAAGACCTACAAATGTAACACAAGCGATTTATTACGGTTATCAAATGTTGGAACAGTTCATCGCTGGGACTCTCGCATGCGATAACCCCTACCCCTGATCTATGCAACTGAGAACCGCTATATTTCCTCTTGGAAGCCTTTGTTTGAGTTATGACCCAAGCAGGATAACGTCTTTTCCTGCCTCCAGTACGATTGGCTCTACATACAACCGAGGATATGGATTGATGCGTTATCGGGTGCTGGCTAGTGACTATGATGGTACGCTTGCCACAGATGGGGGGGTGGATGAGAAGACTGTAGCCGCACTTGAGCATCTGCGGGACTCCGGTCGAAAATTAGTCCTAGTTACAGGGCGACACCTAGACGACCTTCTCAATGTATTTCCTCAGATTAACCTTTGCGACTGGGTTGTAGCCGAAAATGGAGCCTTGCTCTACCAACCGGCAACCCGTGAAGAAAAGCCATTAGCTGAGCCTCCACCGGAAGAGTTTATTAAAGCGCTGCAAGAGCGAGGAGTTGACCCCCTTGCTGTAGGAAAGGTGATTGTCGCCACCTGGCATCCTCACGAGACGACGGTTTTGGAAGTCATCCGTGAGTTGGGACTCGAATGGCAAGTAATCTTTAACAAAGGTGCTGTGATGGTACTTCCCTCAGGCATCAACAAAGCCTTTGGACTGAGCGCGGTCTTAGATGAAATGGGATTATCGCCACACAATACTGTAAGTGTGGGAGACGCAGAAAATGACCATACGTTGCTTGACAGTTGTGGGTGCGGAGTTGCGGTTGCTAATGCTCTTCCTATGCTCAAAGAGCATGCTGATTATGTGACGAAAGGAGAGCGAGGTGCTGGAGTAGTCGAACTCATTGACAGGCTCATCGCCTCAGATTTGGCGGAACTTGAGTCTCCATCCTGAAAACTGTCCTAGTGCAGCACAGCTCCAAATAAGTCACCAGCTTACAGGTGGTTAAACCGCTTTGTTCAAAAGTCAAAAGTCTTTTGACTTCCTTATGGAGCGGCACTAGTTCTTGGCTTCACGATGTTGGTGGACTTTCACGCTTGGCTAACTCTGACGGGGGGCGATCGCTACTCCAAGCCCACCACACAGAAGTACAATTACACTGATAAAATTCTTGCCACTTCCGACGATAGTCTTCCGTCATCACTGGCGAGCGACGGTTAATCCAAACTTGCTCAGCCTCCATACTAGAAGCTCGGCAGTTAGGGCAGTAAAATTCCATAGCATGAATTGCTGATTTTGTCCATTCTGGAGGGACTGGAGAAAAAGCGTCCATAGATAGCGATCCTTATGACTTGACTGCCGAGGCAAGCTGCCAATTGCTCGTAGCAATCTCTAGTATTGCAATAGCAAAAGTTATGTGAAGCTTGAGTTGAAATTCTTTACACTCTGCTCAGGCTATCTTAAGATTCCTTCCCTGCGAAAGTCTCTGTCGATCGGCTATTGTTTTGGAGAATTGTGCTAACCTCCACTCAATACAGATAAAGCCGAGGAGTAAAGCGGTTCACCAGACATCCCTATGGAGATGTATACCGCTGCATCGGAAGGAATCAGCCCATGAATCACCCCTTTTATCTCAACATTATTTCCTTTTTCGGCATTTTTGGGCTGTGTGCGATCGCATGGCTGTTTTCAGAAAATAGGCGAGTGGTTCCCTGGCGCGTCATAATCTGGGGCATCGGCTTGCAGCTCATTCTAGGATTTTTAGTCTTTCAATTTCCACTCACTCGCATCATCCTAGATGCCTTTAGTCGCTTGCTCGATGCTGTATTTGTCGCCGCTGATTTCGGCGCAAGGTTTGTCTTCGGGCCTGCCTTGATTCCCAAACCGGGCGAAGTCCCTACTCCGGGCATCGGTACCATTTTTGCTTTCCGGGTTTTACCGCCAGTCATCTTCTTCTCTGGACTGATGGCGTTGCTGTACAACATCGGTGCGATTCAACCCGTTATTAACTTCTTTGCCAAAATCTTTTACTCCACCATGCGATTAAGTGGGGCTGAAGCGTTAAGTGGCTCGGCGAATATTTTTGTGGGAATTGAAGCGGCAATTGTGGTCAAGCCGTTCTTAGCCAAAATGACGCGTAGCGAGCTGTGTGCGATCCTCGCCTGTTGTTTTGGTACGGCGGCTTCATCAACTCTAATCATTTATGTCAAAGCCCTAGAAAATGTTTTTCCTAATATTCTCGTCCATCTTGTCTCAGCATCAATTATCGCTATTCCCGCTTGTTTTGTTTTATCAAAAATCGTAGTTCCCGAAACAGAAATTCCTCTCACAGCCGGTGGAATTCCTAAGGAGGAGAAAGCCCAAAAGAAAAAGGAAAGAGACGTTGTAGAGTCTGATTTTGAGGATGCCCCGAAAGAGACTGTAGGGGGAGAACCCATAGAACGAGTGAGTCCCTTAGATGCCGCAATCGTGGGCGCATTGGATGGGGTAAAAATGGCAGTCGCGATCGCAGCCGTACTGATTTTAATCCTGGGCTTCGTTTCCTTAATCAATCAAATCTTCGGTGCCTTAGCCAGCCTCCAAAACTCAGAAATTTTCCTGTTCCAGCTCGTCGGACAATTCTTTAGCATTGTCACCTTGCAGAATATTTTGGGCGCATTGTTCTTACCGCTCACACTTCTGACAGGAGTCTCTTTGGAGTGGGACGAACTGTGGCGAGCTTCTGTGATTATCGGACGCCGACTCTTCGAGACAGCCATTCCACCCTATCAAACCCTAGGTCAAGAAGCAGCACAAGGACTCTTGGACGGTCGCGCTGTTTTGATTATCAGTTATGCTCTTTCTGGGTTTGCTCATTTAGCCTCTGTCGGTATCTTCGTGGGTGGCACAATTGCTCTGATTCCTTCTCGGCGCAAAGATATCACCGAACTGGGTTGGAAAGCTTTATTAGTTGGGACGCTAGCTACAACGATGATCGCCTGTATTGCTGGTGTGTTTGACACGGGCGATCCCAGCATTTTAGGGGAAAGAAACGTCGCTCCACCTCCCGCATCTGCCCCAGTATCCCCAGCACCAGCACTAGCAACGCCCTCTCCCGTTGCACCAGCCGTAGTTCCAGTCCCAGTACTGAACAATGCCACACCGCGCCCAACTCCACGAGCAACAGCAGCCCCCAATCAAGCAGCACCTCGTCCGACGCCAAAAGCTACCGCTTCCCCTAATCAAGCCGTACCCCGTCCTACACCAAAAGCGACAGCTTCCCCAACTCAGGTAGCACCGCGCCCTACACCAAAAGCGACGGCTTCACCCAACGCAGCCGCACCGCGTCCTACACCGAAAGCCACCGCTTCCCCAACTCAGGCCTCGCCTCGTCCCACACCTCAAACTTCAGTTACTCCATCTCCCACGCCCTAAAATTTAGAGGTGGAACTCGATCTTGCTATCCCCCATCTATGAATCCAGAGCCTGAAATTCGCCGTTTAATAGAACTGATGCCTGCGTCTGGGCGAATGCTGACGAAAATCGTTAGCAGGCCTCAGCAGAGTACAGTAATTGAGACTCCCTTTCCTTACCCTTGGTCTCGATCGCGCTCCATTTATGTCAACTTCGATCTGTGGCGTCGCATACCAAAAGCTCAGCGGGACGTGCTAATGTTGCGGGCTGTCAGTTGGTTGATTAACATCAAGTGGTTTAAGCCTGATATCTATCAAGGCATCGTGCTGGTGGGGCTGTTAGGGGGAATAGTGGAACTGGCGCAGGGAGATGCGGTGGGTACGGTGGTGGCTACAGGGTTAAGTGCGATCGCAGGTACGCAAATTTGGCGCAGTACCCGCAGTTCTCAGCGGGAGTTGGATGCCGATGAGGCGGCAATTCAAGTCGCGACTCGGCGGGGCTACACGGAATCTGAAGCCGCGAGGCATCTGTTAGCGGGGATTGAAACGGTTGCTCAGATTGAAAGGCGTCCGAGCTTGGATTTTACGGAGTTGGTTCGCACTCAGAACTTAAAAGCGATCGCGGGCCTCTCCCCAGTGGGTGTCCCCGATACCGTGAAGCAAGATTGATCGGCTGTCGGGTCTTCAAATTGCCAAGGATTTATTGCAGCCATTATGCGATCGGGCAGTTAGCGTTAAATCCCACTACCGATAGAGAGACACAACACTCTTTCCGTCAGTACTATGAAATGTGTGGTGTAATTGCTATGTTTTGGTCATTTGTACAGGTTGTATCGAGGTTGCATCTCCACCTCAAAGCCCTGGTTGCACGTACCAGGGCTTTTGATTTGACAGTCTTCACTCATCGGCTTAGGCTTTACCTATCTCTCCTCAAACCTTGTCTAAATAAAGCATTCACGACTTTAACTGTTATTTCAATCCAAGTGTTCCTTGAATGCTACACAGAGTTGGCGGCGTTAGTGATTAACAGTGAGTAGTTAATCGGAGGCGCTTGATGTATTTTCTTGAATTTAATCAGAATAGGTCTCTACTAACCACTATCCACTAACTATTAACGGCAGCGGGTAGCTATCCTCTCCACGCCACTAGCAGATTGAGCTTGCCCGCCGCCTTTTGGTAAAACAGCAACATGCAAAAACAACAACTTATACTCTTGGCTTTTTCCGTTTTGGTCTTACAAGGGTTTACGACAGTAGCTCAAGCCGCCGAGCCCAAACAGCTCGAACAACTCTTGGCAACCAAAGCCTGTCCGAACTGCGATTTAACCGATGCTCAGCTAACGGGTGCGATTCTCCAACAGGCCGATTTGAGAGGAGCTAAGCTCGATGGGGCCAAGCTTGATGGCGCTAATCTAACGGGTGCTAATTTGAGCAACGCTCAGTTGAGA
>DATNPT010000568.1:0-3667 GCA_036703075.1 Chroococcales cyanobacterium | reverse complement strand
AGTTGACCTAAAGCTAAAGCCCCGTGGGCAACCGCTTCAAATGGCTTATCTAACTGAACTTTCTGTCGTCCAAAGTAGGAAACAACCAATTGCTGCACGGCAGAAATTTGGCAACTTCCTCCGACCAGTAGTACTTGTTCGATATCAGTTTTGCGGATACCTTTGGAAAGTGCGATCGCTAATACTTCATCTAATGCTTCGCGCAGTTGTTCCAATAACTGCCGTTCTTCCAGAATCTCTGCTAATTCCGTTTGAGTTAAATGCAACTCGTGAGAGATAAAGTTTTCATCATCAAACCAACTATCTTTCGCTTCTACAGCCGTAGAAAGTTGGATTTTCAACCTCTCCGCTAACTCTAGTAAGTTCTGCCAGCCGATTTCTTTGACTTCCTCTCGCGAAGAACCAATTTTTCGCAGGTAATGTTCGACAATCCAAACATCAATATCGACTCCACCGACATAAGCATCAGACTTAGCCAGCACTTCTGCTTTGACTCCCCCTAACCCCCCCTTGCTAAGGGAAGGAACTGAAGACGCAGCGGTGACTTCGCCCTTGACGAAGAGGGGAGTAGAACTGGTGCGAATTAAACTTAAATCTAAAGTACCGCCGCCAAAATCTACGACCAAAACAACAGAACCGGGGCGTTTCACGGCGTAACCTAATGCCGCAGCTGTAGATTCATCTACCATTTGGACGGCAGGTAAACCCAGACGTAGCGCAACGTCTCGAAACCAATCCAGGTATAGCTCAAATGCTCCTACTGGTACAGTAAACACAATGCGATCGCTTTGCAACCGCATTGCCGTTAGCTGCTGCCAAATTTGCTGGATGAACAGTTCCGCGATCGATTCAGCCGTGTAAGTTTGACCGTCAAGTTGACGCGCCGGGGGTCGATATTCCGCTACTAAGTCTCGTTTAAACGCTTGAAATAATCGCTCTGGTTGAGCAAATCCTAGGCGTCCTTGCCGCACTTGGTCGCCAAATATGAGTTGATTTTCCTTCTGGACAAAGACTAAACTCGGTACTACATTCACTTGACCCATCGCCGTTTCAAATTGACGTGAGACCTTATCAAACTTCAAAGTTCTGGGTTCAAGCGTTACTGGGTCTTGCGTACAAACAACTGTATTGCTAGTGCCAAAATCGATCGCGATAACTGTCATCTCAAAAAGAGGCTAGAGGCTGAGGGTTAGATGAAGTTTTTTATAGAAGTCGGGAATTCTTACTCCCTCAGAAACGGCTCACTGTTAACTGCTCGCTGTTCGTTGAGTTCCCGTAGGAAGAGTACGGCTAACTTTAGCAGGACAAAGAATTTTTTCTCCATCTCGATATCCAATAAACCGGATATAAACTAATTCTCCGGCTTCAAGATGACTAACATCAGGTTGATGTAATTGAGGCGTGTAGGGTACCTGTTCCCATACCTGACCGATGGGTTCATAGCCCCAACTTTGTATGAGATTATCGAGTGAGGTAAATAGCGAAATTAGGTTTTTTGCCGGAAGGTCGGGTTTTACCTGTACTAGTTGGCGAACGCTAGGATAATTAGCCAACAAGCTCTGCAATTGCTCAAAGGTTGAATGACGAAACTCAGTTGTTAATTCAAGCTTCTGTTTTTGCAGGTCTTCACGCAGTCGGAGAGCTTCACTTCGCAGCGCTTCTACTTGCGATCGCAATTTTGCAGAGGAAGTATTCTCAATCCCAAAGGTACACAGTAGTTCTTCTAGCGTCCACTCCAAAGCAGTAGCAAGTTGAGTTAATTCCTTGAGCGGAAGTGAAGTTATCTCGCCACGGCGCACTTGACGTAGGCACGAATTCGTTAAACCAGATTTTTGTTGCAACGCCGCAAAACTGGTCATCCTCAACTGATTCATTCGAGATATCAGCAGTTGGTCATATTCAAGAGGCGTCTGAGCTATTTTTGACCTTGAATTGAGATAGACCAGTACCAAAAAAAGACCTCCCAAAATCAGGAGGCTACTGAAGCTCGGTACTGATACGCTAAGATTATCGAGCATGAGCAACACTCACTACATCTGGCTGATGGAAATATCTTCTTGGGTCGCCAGATTTTCTTCCCCTTCGTAATAGTCTGGCAACAGTTCTTGAGAAGAAACTTCTCCTAATGCTTGTTCGATTGCCTTAGTGGTATTGATACAACTCTCTCCAGTGGCGTTGAGGACGGTTTCTACAATCTTGCCATCTTTGCCAATGCGATACTCAATTTTTTGATACTCAGCCATAGACGTTTCTCTTAAGCCAGTTTGGGTTTTCCCCTATGGTAGCGCTCTGGTCAATCCTTCTGTACCGATCGCCTAAGTGCAGCGTGGCAGAATAAATATCCAGTTGAAAAAGGTTGAAAGGTTTGCTATACAAGCTTTCTTGCCTTTTACCTTCTGCCTGCTTGCACTAAGGAATCGCACTGCTGAGGAATGTGTCAATAGCAGCAAAATATAGCGCTCGCCCGAATATGATTAAATCGTTGTGACCCGCATAAGGAATCAGCACCAGTTGTTTATCTGGTGCTGCACAACAACGGTGCAAGATTAGCGCCTGTGCAACGGGGATTAACCTGTCTTTTTGACCGTGGATAATCAGAGTGCGCGTTGCAATTTGGCTAATTTTGCGGGCATTGCCAACCCCATCTCGCTCTTCATCTGCGTCCTTGATATCACTTAATCTCGTACTGCATCTAGAATGTTCCAAGCTACTCGCCAACGCCTTGCTCTTTGGTACACCACCGTCACAGCGGTGCTGTTGCTACTATTTGCGACTGGTTTCTATTTGTACGTTCGCAGCACCCTGATCGATCGCGTCGATGACACCCTCAAACATGTGGTAGAAGTGGTGGAGCGATCGCTTGTGATCGAGCCTGTAGTAGCATCGAATATCCCCTATCGAGTTAACGTCGAGGCGAGTTTTCGTAACAACGCCGATGCGGTAGAAGATGACCATATCGACTTAGAATGGTTTAGTCCGACGGGTGAGTTGTTGTGGTCAACCTCATCGGAGCCACTGGATATTCCCTTACATGCCAATAACACGGGTGAAACGGTGCATTCATCAGCCGATCGCTTGTTGCGGCAGGTTACGGAACGGGTACAAGTTGGGCGTTATGTCTTAGGTTATCTCCGGGTAAGCCATCCTTGGTTTGAGGTGACGAAGCCCATTCGCCAGTTAATCTTCGATCTCACCATGGGAACCACTGTCACGGTAATGGCTGTAGCTGCCATTGGTTGGTTCCTTTCAGGACTAGCAATAAAACCCGTGAAGGAGTCTTACCAGCGTCTCAAACAGTTTACCGCTGATGCGTCCCACGAACTGAGAAACCCGATCGCAATGATTCAAACCAACGTACAAGTTGCCCTTGCCGATCCGGAGTTAGAGTCTCCCTTACAACGCCAGCAGCTCAAGGTTGTAGAACGATTAACTCAGCGATTGGGACGTTTGGTGAATGACTTGCTGTTTCTCGCTCGCGTAGATAGTGGCATGGTACAACCGGAGTGGCAACCCGTACAACTTGACGCTTTGCTGATGGAAGCGATCGAAGAGCAACAGTTGGTAGCGGCGGAAAAGGGTATTTCCCTAGGCCTGCATATTGCGGAAACTCCCAGCGAGGAAACCCAAGGCGAAAGCTGTGCCATGTTTCCCCTGTTAGAAGAGGATG
>DATNPT010000567.1:0-9311 GCA_036703075.1 Chroococcales cyanobacterium | reverse complement strand
AGGGGATAACTTTAGTCGAAGGGGAATTTCTCACACTGGTACCGATCGCAGAATTTACCGATCGACCGAACACCGTGTCTATCGATTATCCCTACGTTGCCGAAGAGGCAAAGCCAGGAACGCAGGTTCTCTTGGATGATGGACTCTTAGAACTACAGGTGGAGGAGGTTACGGGGAATGCCGTGCGCTGTCGAATCGTTGAGGGCGGTGTCCTGAAAAGCCACAAAGGCGTGAATTTTCCCAGCCTGAATCTGCGTCTGCCTTCGATGACCGAGAAAGACAAGCAAGATGTGGACTTTGGCATCGAGCAGGGCGTAGACATTATCTCCTTGAGTTTTGTACGCAAGCCGGAGGATATTCTGACCCTCAAAGAACTCCTAGCGACTAAGGGGGCAGATATTCCCGTGCTTGCCAAGATTGAGAAACCTCAGGCCGTGGCTAACTTGGAAGCGATTGTCAATCAGTGCGATGCCATTATGGTTGCACGGGGCGATTTGGGCGTGGAGATGAGTCCAGAGAAAGTGCCGCTGATCCAAAAGCAAATTATTCGACTGTGTAATCAGAAGGGCATCCCGGTGATTACGGCTACCCAAATGCTCGACAGCATGATTCAAAATCCCCGTCCCACCCGCGCTGAAGCCAGTGATGTTGCTAACGCAATTATTGATGGTACTGATGCTGTGATGCTATCGGGAGAATCCGCTGTGGGCAATTTCCCGGTACAAGCCGTAAAAATGTTGGCGCGAATTGCCACAGACGTAGAACCGGAGATTCAGTTCGTCAATTATCCTCCTAGCGAAATTGATGAAACCCACGCGATTAGCGAAGCCCTTAATGCGATCGAAAAGACGCTCCACGTTCAGTGCATCGTTGCTTTAACAGAAACCGGCTACACCGCAAAACTTGCTGCTGCTGAGCGTCCTAGCGTTCCCATCGTTGCGTTCACTCCGAGCGATCGCGTTTACCACCAGCTCAATCTAGTTTGGGGCGTCAGACCCATCCTATTGGAGTACAAGGGAGATTCGATCGAAGAGATTATCAAACAAATGGAAATCTGTTTGCTGAAACGAAACTTTGCTACTCCAGGTGACAAAGTCTTAGTCATGGGAGGTATTCCAGCCCGTAAAACGCGAGGGACGAATTTCCTCAAAATTCACACAATATCAGGTGATAAGTAATGGGTAATGGGCAATAACGATGGTAATGAATCGCCCATTACCCATTACTTACGAATGGTTCACTAAACTACAGTTGATGGTTGAGCAGGACGATCCAGGCACGAATCAGGAACCTCAAAATCTCTACTAACCACTAACCACTAACCACTTACTACCATGTCTCAACTAATTTTAATTCGTCACGGTCAAAGCCTCTGGAATGCGGCTAATAAGTTTACAGGTTGGGTGGATGTTCCGATCAGCGAACGAGGTCGGGCGGAAGCCACGATCGCATCCTGTAAATTGAGAGATTATCGCGTGAATGTCTGCTTCACTAGTAAGTTGATCCGAGCGATCGAGACAGCCATCATTTGTCTGACCGAGTGTGATGATATATGCGGTGGTAGGACTCCCATCATCAAACATGAAGCAGATGACCAGGACTGGCATGGCTGGGACAAGTATGAAGGCAATCCTGATGAAGAGCTGCCCATTTTCACTAGCTCAGCCCTAGACGAACGCTACTACGGAGAGTTACAGGGGTTAAACAAAGCCCAAACTGCTGAAAAGTATGGCATGGAGAAAGTCCAAGAGTGGCGGCGTTCCTATTCCGGTCGGCCTCCTGGTGGTGAAAGTCTACAAGACACGCAACAGCGAGTAATTCCCTATTTCAGCAGCCGCATCCTGCCCCATCTCCAGCATGGCGACAATGTTTTGGTGGCAGCGCACGGTAATTCGTTGCGAGCCATCATGATGAAGCTGGACAACCTCAGCGAGATGGAAGTTCCTCTATTGGAACTGACGACGGGTATTCCAATTGTTTACGAGTTAGATCAGTCGGGTCAGGTGATTAAGCAAACTATTTTGCTCAATTAAGATTTAATAGATGTTGTTCTAGGGCGTTACCGCGATCGCATTGATAAGCTGACGGGTTCGATCAGTATTGTCAAGTTCAATGTCCACCACCCTTTCTTGCCAGTGCTATGCGATCGCACCTGCACTATTATGAGCGAACACCTGTAGTTCTTACGAGGGGCTTAATCATAGGAAAAATCAGGAACCAATGGTGGAGAGAACTATTGGAATAGTGCACTTATAAGTGCTAAAATGCCTATTTCTTATAATGCCGATGGGCAAACTTTACTCGTTAGACTTTATTTTCGGCTATCCTAGACCAATTGGGTGTTATATCAAATGAATGCTTTTTGATCGGTTTGTTACTATCACACTTAACTTCTATAGAATTACGAAGCGTTTACCCTTTTATCAAAGTTTACCTTTATTGTGCCTTTAACTTTCGCTAGCGCTTTTTTAAAGCTTCCGTAAAGACTACAAGCATTGTCCGGTTTTTTCATTCTATTAGAGTATCTTACTTAATGAGCTACAGAAAGTCCGGTCAAAGTCTTGATTAGCTCTTTACCTATCAAACTCAGCTTCATACAAAGCGCATGAACAAGCTATCATTCATTCCCGCTGCATTACTAGCAACGGGCGTTGTCCTATCGATGAATTCAATGCCCGCAGATGCTTTTAGCATTGGTTTCAACAATGTAACTAATAATACTTCACCGAACGTTGCTCCTGATTTCAACGTTAGTGTTGACGATATAGGAAATGGACAAGTCAAGTTTACTTTCAATAACACTGGACAAGTAGCACCGGCTTCAATTACCGATATCTATTTCGGAAAATCTGACACCTTCCCTACTTACTTAGGTACGACTGCTACTATTGGCTCAACTGGTACAGTAAGCTTTAGTCAAGATGCTAGTCCTCCCAACCCTCCTCAAGGTCAATTTCAATGGCAGTCTGCCTATTCAGCTGATGCCGATGCACCATCTGGGTATAACAAAAATGGTGTGGATGTAGGTGAGAATGTAAGCTTTACCTTTGCTCTACAGCCTGGAGCCTCGTTTAACGACCTCCAAAACCTCTACAACAATGGTACTCTGGTCATCGCTCTCCATGCCCAAAGCATAGGTGGTAGCGGTGGTAATAGTGACTGGTTTGGTAGCCACACTAGCGTTACTTCTAACGATATTCCTGAACCCCTTACCATTCTGGGTACAGGTGCGGCAGTTGGCTTTGCTGGCTTGTTCAGACGGGAACAGTCCAAACGTCTAAGTAAAGTCCAAGTTAAGGTAAAAGCTTAAGAGAAAACTAATCTCAGCAATCTCATCTAGAAAAGGTCTTGAGCTTGCCTATGGGACACAGATATACTGGGTCCCCTTTTAGGGTGCATTTCTATTTCATAGTCTTCTAGTAGACCTTAATCATCAAAAACGTCGTTTCAGGCGTTCAAACTGTCCTAACCTTTTTGGTCACAGGTATATTTATACATAGCAAATACATAACAGTGCAACATTTAGCGGGTATATGACAGCTTTATTTAGCAGTGAATGCAGTGATTGTTAATATATAGCGTTTCCTTGACTGATGAGGTACAACCAATTCTTGCCCCATAAGGATTTCAGCCATAAAAATGTACCTCACTTGACAGAGAAATGCTATAAATTTTTCAAAGATTTGAAAATAATTGTAAATTAAATTTTGGCTCTCAAGTCGAAACAATTCCTAAACTGCTTGTCATTATTACCAGGGCAGTCTTTCTAGGCTTTTGGCATATTGGTGTCGGGGCGCTCCAAATATCAGTGCCTAACTCAAGACAAAGGCATAAGAGACAGATAAAATAATGCTTCTAAAGTAATAAAGGGTATTGAACTACTTCATATGGGTATATAGGGACACGCTAATGTTGTGTCCCCCTCTTAACAACCAGAAGGGACATTTGCACTGCCACACAAACAATGAAGACATTCTCTCTTCCTTCAGTCAGAACGCTGAAAGACCATAATTTCTGGCTAGCAGGCATCGCAGTGGGTTTAATTACAATTCATCTCAGATTGACCGACCACATCGACGGTAGCAGCGTCTCTTCCCTCAGTCTCCTGTTTTGGCTAGCTGCTGCGTCCTTGATTTGGCAAAAACGCGACAGCTTGAACTTAGAAAGCGGGGTATTCCCCAGCTTTTTAGGAATTATCCTCATCGTGGCAGTACTTGTAAGGAGTTCCTCGCTGCCAACAACTGAATTTCTTGGTGTGTTTCCCTTTCTCAGCAGTCTTGGTCTGGCTTTGCTGGCGTCTGGCTTTAAAGGACTGAAGCAATATTGGCAAGAGTTGCTCATCCTGTTTTTTCTCGGTGTTCCCAAAGCAACTCTCTTTCCTGTAATGGATATTTCGGTTTTAACCGCCCGATTTGCTACAGCCCTTCTGTGGTACATGGGATTTGACGTGTTAAACCAAGGTGTCACTGTGATTCTGCCAGGAGGCGGAGTGAATGTGCAACCAGTCTGTTCCGGCTTAAGAGGAGTATTTTATCTACTAGGTTTGGCTGTATTAACCCTAGTGATGTTTCCCGTGAGCGGGGTAAAAAAATACTTTGTGCCAATTGTTGCAATGATTTTGGCTTTTGTGGTGAATGGCTTTCGAGTCGTAGTGATGGCATTTTTCGCCAATGCCCAAAATCAAAAGGGTCTTGCCTATTGGCATGACGGACAAGGTTCTCTCCTCTTCATGCTGATTTCTGTTATGTTGTTCGGCTTTTTCTATCTTTTTCTCATGCGGCAGGAGAGGAGTGAAGCCTAGGGTGCTATGGAGCTAAAACTTACGATGTTTTGGAAGCCAATACGAGTCTCGCTTCTGGCACTAACCTTTGGGGGAGTTTTTTTGGTTGTCGGTAAGTCAGTTCTCGCCCCTACCTTCTCACAGAGGCAGACGACTAATGTTTTTGAATTTCCAACCGATATAGCTTTACCCGGCTGGCAATCTCTGGGCAGTCAACCTCTAGGTGAACCCTCGGGGAAAAACTATAAATACCAACAAAAAGACCTCAAGCTAGAAATTGGGATGCGCTATGTAGACAGTTCCTTTGAGAATGAAACCCTATTTCGTGAATATAACCCTTTAGTGTTATCGCCTGGTAAACCAGCGCCAATTATACGTCAACGGAAAGCCATGGGTGCTTACACTCTGTCGGTTGACGAAAAGCGAGCTTACTTAAGGGCTTGCATCAACCCCTATGGTGATAGTGCTATTACCTATACGCAGTTTATCCAAAACCGCTATGCGGCTGGTTTGCAGTTCAGCCGCTTACTGCCTTGGATAATGGGTAAAGAATCCCTTCTAGATAATCGTTGCCTCTGGGCACATTTATCATTACCGATTCAAAACTCTTCTCCTGAAAAAGCTTACCAAGTCCTTGAAGATACTTGGGTTTTATGGTATAAAGCTTGGCATTTTCGCTTACCAAAATACTAACGTTCAGAATTAGAGGATATTAAATTTTATGGCTCAATCAGATACAAAAATAGCTGAAAAAATTGAAGTGTTATGGCATTACTGTGCTGGATTTGCACAGTCTACTTCGCTCTTGAATAAGATTGGCTACGGATTTTTGTTACTGTCGCTATTAGATTTGATTACATTATTAACTCCACCACACTTCATGAATCCTGTATGGGAGTTTCAGACGTTCGGGGCAATCGTTGAACGGGCAGCTGTACTGCTGTTGGGATTCGCGCTAGTGTTTTTTGGCGAGGGAGATGTACGGAGCAAATTGGAGTTACCTCTGTTAAGGGTCTTATCGTGGTTGGTGTTGATCGTTGCAGTATTGTTCTTCTTAATGATTCCTCTGGGAGTTTTCAATAGCTTTAGGATTGACCGACAAAACAAACAACAAATTACTGCTCAAATTGAGCGAGGAAAGACCCAAGTTCAAGACATTCAAAAGCAATTGGCAGGAATCACAACTCAAGAGCAGATGGAGGCTTTTCTAAATAATCTGAGTCGTACAGGTCGTTCTCCTGAGATCGGAGATACTCAGCAATTGGAGAAGGTTAAAGAAGAGCTAGCATCATCCCTTGCCCAAGGAGAGAAGAATATCAGCACTCAAGCCAAAGAGATGCAGGCAAGTCAGCGTTTAGAGCTGCTCAAGACTTCTGTGAAATGGAATCTAGGTGCTTTGATTTCAGGAGTTTTTCTACTGGTGATTTGGCAAGGAAGCCGTTGGACGCGACGATAAAAGGCTCACTGGCAAGCGAGAACGAGTTGATTATTAACCAGTGTTCCAGATGCTCGACGACTTAGCACTAGTCCTCTTCAAGCATTGTTAGATTGCTAGAGTGACATCATCTAATATCCCACATAAAGAGGCATAGGAATCATGTTTCCTCTACTTAGGGTATCGCGCCTTAAGGTTTTGGTTTTCCCCCTACGGGTTTCTTCCACTTGGATAGTGTAGGTTGGACCAAACGCGATTTCCCTATACACGGCTGAGACAGCAGAATCTCGGTTAAGCAATACTGGGATTTTGGGGTCGTGAACACCTTGAGCTGGGTAGAACAAACCGCCCAAAATCTCAGTCTTCCCACTATTGAGCGTAGCTGCCACAGTGTTGCCAAACTCTGTCTTGTAGCCAAATAACCAGACCAAGCCACCATCGTTCTTCACCAAGGCACCGGGCGGGGGCGACTCGCAATTGAGCTGACGGGCGTAAACATTTTGCCCCTTGCCAATGTTGAGTCGGCCGGTCACGACGTTTTCGATAAACCAGGTACCAGTGTTAGATGTAGTGGAGAAGACTGGACCGATGGAATGCCGAACCACGACAGGCTGAGATGCGGCATGTTCGATCCTGACACCATCGAAGAAGTTGAATCTCTCTAGGAGTAGGGGATGAGCGTTATTCTCGAAACGGAGCAATCCCTGAGTTGCGGTGACAGGTGAATGGAAACCAATAATGCGCCGAACGTTTCCACGCACGATGACGGGTTGATCGAGTTTGTACTTTCCATGGGGGAAGTACACAGTTGTTTTGCCGGAGTCGATCGCTTTTTGAATGCCTTCAGTATCATCTAGGTCATCGTCGCGTTTGGCTCCGTAGGCTTCGACGTTAGCCCAGTTTTTGAGGTTGCTGTCAGCGAACTCTGGCGTTTCCTCTATCGGCAGGTTCAGTGTTTTCTGCCCAGAATCGAAGAGACTGATGGGTGAAGCGGAGACAAACTCGTCTACCTTTGAGCCGGTGACTAGCTTGTCCTTATTTGCGATCGCGGCTTTGTACCCTTCGACGCTAACATTCCGAACGAGGATGTTACTGGAATTTTCAATTGCCACGGCTTGTGGCGAACCACCACGGAGTTCCGAGTCGATTAGCACAATGGGTCCTGACCAGTTGCCGCCGTTGCTAATCGCCGGTACCGAATTGATGCTGGTTAGCTTGCGAATAGCGAGTACAAGGTCTTCATTTTTGATCCCAACTACATTCTGGTTTTCTAACCGGATATTTTCAAGCACCACATTGTAGAGAGCCGAACCGCCCCGAATACCGATGTCGAACCCCTTAACACTCATGTTTTTAATTAAGCATGGACCGACCTCACGAGTTAAGTCTAGACCCACTACGCCTTTCCCGTCGCCGGAAACAATCGCAACATTCTCCATCGCCCCCGTGTTGCTGGCGTTGAAATCGACCCCAATGGCACCCCGATTGCCTTTGCCCGCGTCGAAGGTCATATCGAAGATATAGTTATTGTGAGCGCGGTTGCCTTTACCCGTGCCGCCGACTCCTAGCGAACCAGATCGGACAATTGGCTTGGGTTGATTGGGATCGTTGAAGCCAGAGGAATTATCCTTCAGCTTGATAGTAGTTTTAGTGGTACCTTCACCTTGCCAGGTGAGAAAAGCTCCAAAGACACCGTCCTTGCCCTTCCACTCGATCGCATCGCTAACCAGATACGTTCCTGCCGGGAAGAACACAGTCCGATGATTGGTTAGGTTTTCCTGAACAGCTTGGCGAATAGCGGCTGTGTCGTCGGTAGTTCCATCCCCTTTGGCACCGTAGTCTCGTACATTTACCATATTGGCATCGGCTGGATAGACGGCGCTCGCATCTGCTGGACTACTTACCGAAGCCCTGAGGCAAGATGGCAGTGCGATCGCGCAGAGTAAACTGCACAAAACAAGGATCGGGAGCTTGACTGTTGTGAGGCGCATACTCCAGCCTGTCGGACGATTGTGCTTTGGACTGCGTAATTTGTGTAATAGGCGGCTGAGAAACAACGTGATGTGTATGAGTTTTTGATGCAATTTCCTTGAATCCAAGCGGAATATAAAGAACTGCAAAAGTAAAGAAAGATTAAGCATCTGTCACTGTGAAATGTAGAATCAGTGCAATCAATCTCTCTGCCTTACTTGTTTTGAAGATTGTTTACTTAGAGATTATAAGGATGCATAGCTTTCTTTCTTTAAAGATTTTGTGAAGATATCGCTTATTCTAGTGACACTTAACCGTGAAAGTACTTAAGATTAAATCCGTCTGAATAAATTGCGTGAGTCAATCGTCTTTAAACGATTTTTGCAATTCCTAAAAATCTAGTTTGACTGAAGCTATTTCTAGCGTTCACCAATATGCTGTGTTGAGAGAAGACACTTCTAATAATAGAGTTGAGGTAAGAGCGAGGTTTATCTGTCAGTTAGACTCAAGCCTAGTTTAGCCATGAGGATATTACGCGGGTGTTTCATCTTTTGAAGATTAACTAAAGTAAATGATTCATATCACTGATTTAGTAAAATCAATGGCTGACACTATCTATAGCGTTCGCGTGTTCTGAAAGTCCCTTAGTATAGTGTCAAGTATAATTTCCCGAAGTTCAGTCTTTTTCTACATAAATACTGGAGAACATAAATCAACTAGTATAGGCAACCTACTCCTATAGATAAGCGAGATGGTCGTGTTACAGTTTCCAGAATTCAATCCCATTGAGCAGAACTGAAATTATAGCTACTGGTCAATTATCATTAATTGCTGTAAGCTGTACCGAACACTGACTCGGATCCCAAGAATATCTGTACAGGCAATTTCTGACCGAGTAGCTTTTTCTATCTCTCCAAAAGTAGAGTAGATTTGATTCTTAACACCAGGTGCAAACTTAAGGTTTCATATGAAAGTAGCAATTCTTGCAGGAGGTCTCGGTACTCGCCTTTCTGAAGAGACCGTCGAGAAGCCGAAGCCAATGGTAGAGATTGGAGGGAAACCAATTCTCTGGCACATCATGATGCACTACGCTCATTTTGGCTTCAATGATTTTGCGATCGCGCT
>DATNPT010000512.1:0-10237 GCA_036703075.1 Chroococcales cyanobacterium | reverse complement strand
GTTTGAGTTTGAGTGCAACGGAAGCCACGCTGATGGGCCTGCGAGTGCTGCGCGATTGGCGCTCGTTGACCGATAAGCTACCCGAACCGACTTCAGCTCTATCTAGAGTCGTAGTTGGTAAGCGTCACTTACGGTTAGACTCTTTGGAGGGACGACTGTGGCAGATGGCGAATAGCTCCGTGCCTCTAGATGCGATCGCAAGCCAATTAAAACAGCCGATAGAAGTCATTCAACAGACAGCCTTCCGGCTGATTAGTGTGGGTTTAGTGGCAGAAGTACCGACGCTTGCTCCCTCGCGGGCTAGAAGTACGGAAGAAGATGTACTAGAACCCATTGCAGCGGTGGTCAATCCTGATAAAGAAAACAATGGACAACCTCTAAGCAATTCTTTTATGCAGAACCTGCTTGGTTTCTTAAGGAGCAAGTAAGAGTGGAAATCATGCGTTTGGTGGTAACCGGTACAGTAGGTGCCGGTAAGTCCACATTTATTCGTTCTGTCAGTGAAATTGCCGTAGTAGATACTGACCGGATTGCAACCGGAGAAGCCGCTGCTATTAAGAAAAAGACAACGGTAGCGATGGACTTTGGACGATTGCAATTTGCTCCAGGCATGGCGCTGCACCTCTATGGCACTCCCGGTCAATCTCGCTTTGACTTTATGTGGGATATCTTGATTCGGAAGGCTCACGCTTACATTCTCTTGGTAGCGGCTCATCGACCTAGCGACTTTCGCATGGCTCGTCGGATACTCGCATTCATGAGGCAGCGTGTAAAAATTCCCGTGCTAATTGGGTTGACTCATATGGATTGCGAGGGAGCTTGGACTGAAGAAAATATCGCGATCGCGTTAGGCTTTGCGGATAAAAAGACGCGACCTCCATTTGTAACGGTCAATGCCAATCAAAAAGACTCTGTTGCGAATGCATTAATTGTCTTAATCCAACATTTTATGCAAACTTCCTTAACATCCTAACAAGTTAAGAATGCTTAATAAAAAGTTTTTTGGGTTATAAATACTTATCAATTCAGGCTGAAAAAACTACTTAAATTAGAAATATCTATCCCTAAAAATTCTAAAGAAATAACCTAGAAGATTTCGATGTTGGATAAAATTTAATAATTCTGTAACTTGCTTTAGAAAAAAACTCGGTAAAATAACAGAAATTCAGTCAAAGAGGCAGTTTTTTGAATATCTCAATTCAAGTGAATTTGAGTAGAAACTGTTATAAACGTTGATGTTAAATTTCATATTCAAACTGTTGAAGTCAGTTCTAGGCAGGGGTAAGGAATAGCAAGCAAGAGGTGCAGCAATTGATCGAGCGATTGCTATTATTGCGCTCTAATCCTCAGAAGATGCGCTGCTTATCCCAGCTAAACCATACGCTCCTACATGAATCAGCGATTGAAACGGGTGAAGAAAGAAAGTAATTTGACCAAAGAATTCTGTCGTTAGCCAACAAGTTGCTGCTGGTAAGTAAAGCGATCGCGATTTTTCTATCAAGAGGCTGATTTTTTCTATCAAGGGGTTGATTGAGAACCTATACGATTGGCTTAACGTATTATATTAAAGATTGTTAAAAGAGTTCTAAGCAAATAATTCTATAGACCGCGATCTATCGTTCCTTCCCCTTGGTTCTTTAGTCCTCAACTTTACTAATTATGTCCATTACAGGTTGCCTCTCAGACTTTTCCCTCCCAGAAATCTTTCAGTTGATCGAGAAAGGACAGAAAACTGGATTACTGACGCTTCATGCCCAACCTGAAACCCAACCCAAGTTTGGTGGGATCTACTACATCTGGATGTACCAGGGTCGCATTGTTGCAGCAGCGAACCGGCTAGACGATCAAGGTTTAGTTTCATTGATAGAGAAGCACCAATGGGTTAGCGATCGCGTCTTTGACAAAGTCGTTCACTGGTGCTGTCCGATCAGCGAACCGCTGGGCCTATACCTTAAAAAGCAAGGTGTCTTACAAATCGAACAACTCAAACGCCTGTTTCAGATTCAAGTCTTGCAGCAAATCTGTGCCTTATTTGAACTCCAAGATGCAGAGTTCACATTTGAGCCAAAGGTTCGGATACCAACGCGAGAAATGACAGGGTTGAGCATACTACCGACAGAAGCGGCTTTAGTGGGTTTGCGCGTCTTACGCAAGTGGGACGCACTAGCCGATAAATTACCCGATCCCAACAGTGGTTTAGTCAGCATCATCGCAGGTCAACCCCCCTATCGACTGAATGCTCAAGAGTGGCAGGTTTGGGAATATACCAAAGGCACAGTTTCTCTGAATACACTCGCCAAACAACTGAGATTACCTCTCGTAAAAGTGCAACAAATTGCGTTCCGGCTCATCGCAATCAGTTTAGTGGAAGAAGTCCCGTTTGCCGATGGTGTGTTACCCACACAAAGCATCGACCCTTTACCAGAACCATTGCTAGAAGAGACTGAACTTAAAAATGTCAGCCCATCATTTATGCAAAATTTAGTCGGATTCCTGCGTGATAAAGTTCTAACGCAGCCAAGTCCCAGTAGTTGTTAGTTGCTAGTTGTTGGTTGTTGGCTGTTAGTAGAAGAGACACTGCCTATAGCTACCAACTCAGTGACGAATAATCAATGACTAAACTAAGAGACCGCAACCTGAGCCATTTCATCTGGGGTTAAGTGGGAGTGTATAACCTCACCGTCACGGAACCAAACGATGCGCTTGGTCAAACGAGCGACATCCGGTTCGTGAGTCACCATCACAACAGTGATGCCACTGGCATTCAACTGGGTGAAGATATCCATGACTTCGCTGGTGGTGCGAGAATCTAACGCTCCAGTTGGCTCGTCTGCTAATAGTAAGACCGGTCTATTCACAATAGCGCGAGCGATCGCAACCCGTTGCTGTTGTCCTCCAGAGAGTTGGTTGGGTCTGTTTTTCATACGGTTTTCCAACCCAACTTGCTGCAAAGCTTCCGCTGCGCGATCGCGTCGTTCGCTAGTTGGAACACCCGCATACACCATCGGTAGCATCACATTTTCCAACGCCGTTAGCTGGGACAACAGATGAAATTGCTGAAAGACAAACCCAATCTTGAGATTACGAATTTTAGCTAAGTCGTCATCAACGAGGTGAGACACATCGACGTTATCCAGGTAGTAACCTCCCGATGTCGGTCGATCCAGACAGCCAATGATATTCATCGCTGTAGATTTACCTGACCCGGATGCCCCCATAATTGAGCAATACTCTCCCTCTTCAACAATCAGGTTGACGCCATTGAGGGCATGAACTTCCGTGTTGCCGATGCCGTAAGTCTTATAGATGTCCTCTAGGCGAATTATCACAGGTTTTCTGCCAGGGCTGAAGACATCTGAGTCAGAGCTGAATTGGTTTTGCATGTTAAGCACTTCTGAGCGCAACAATCGGGTCAAGTTTCGCCGCCCGCCGCGCTGGTACGACACCAAAGAACAATCCAATACCACCAGAGACACTGACAGCAAGGATAATTGCCGCTGGTGAGACTCCAGCTTGCAACGGAGTCAAAGCGCCGACTAGTAGCGTACCACCGACACCAATTAGGGTACCGACAACACCACCGGCTGCTGAGAGAATCACCGCCTCAATCATGAACTGAAGCAGAATATCTCGCTCTCTAGCCCCGATCGCTTTACGCAGTCCGATTTCTTGAGTACGCTCAGTCACGGAAACCAGCATAATGTTCATGACGCCGATGCCACCCACGAACAGGGAAATCCCAGCGATCGCGGCTAGCATGAGCGTTAAGGCACCTGAAATGGTATTGACAATTTGCAGGACATCCTTCTGACTATTGACAACAAAATCATCCTCATTGGCAATTTTATGCCGCAGCCGTAGCAGGTTTTCAATCTGAAACTTCGCTGCCCCAACGCTATCTTGAGATTTAGCAGAGACGGAAATAAAACTGACTTCCATTCCGTAAGGAGAAGTTCGTCCCACCAGCCGATTCGCCATTGTGGTTAGAGGTATATAGGCAATCTCATCCTGGTTATTTCCCAGAAAAGTACCTTTCGATTCCATCACACCCACAACCTGAAAGCTCACATTTTTAATCCGCACCTGCTCGCCAATCGGGTCTTTATTACCAAACAATTTTTCTGCTAGTTCAGAACCAAGAATTGTCACTTGGTTATTTCGCTTCAGGTCTAGTTCTGTAATAAATCGCCCTTTCTCAACATCAAAATTGCGAACGGTGAGAAACGCAGGCGTTGTACCCGTGAGTGAGGCGTTAGTGTTTTTGCTACGGTAGGTGATTAACTGCCGAGAGCTAATCTGAGGAGCAGCGCCAGAAACGGTGGGTACCTGAGTTGCGATCGCCTTAGCATCCTCATAAACCAGCGTCTTCGGTAAATCGAGAGTACTACGGCGAGCCTCGCCCGAACCCGGAGCGATAAACAATACATTTGGCCCTAGAGACTCAAACTGCTCCGATGCCAGCTTCTGCGCTCCTTGTCCGATGCCCACCATGGCAATCACCGAAGCATTGCCAATGATAATACCCAACATCGTCAGACCGCTACGCAGTTTATTTGCAACCAGCGTTGTGGTTGCCATTTTAATGCTTTCTACAATGTCCATTTTTTAGGAGTCATTAGTTATAATTCATCCTTCATAATTTCCTATCGAGCTTCCTCTTTAGGTCTACTATCTTTTGGTAAGTCAATAAATACTCGTTGACCCGGCTTCAATCCCTCTAACACTTGTGTTTGGTCTTGTAGCGTTGGCCCGATGGTTACGAGTTGAAACTTCGGCTGATTCTTGGCATCAGGAATCATGACACCGGTTTTCCCATCCTTGGTAACGATCGCAACAGTCGGAACAACTAGAGCATTGTTGACTTGTTGACCCAAAAACGTCAGGTCAACATTCATACCCGATCGCAATTCTGTTTGACCCGTTAGCAGCGATACGCGAACTTGGAACGAGGTGACATTTTGTTCGACTACTGCTTCTGGTGCTACGAGTTTTACACGACCCTTAAAGATTTGATCGGGAAAGGCATCGGCTACAATTTCCACCGACTGTCCGGGTTTGATCTGTCCGACATCAACTTCTGGAACCTCGGCAAGAATTTCCAGTCCTTTTGCGATCGCAATTATTGAAGTCGATGTTGCCGAAGCGGTACTAGATGCTGAGGTGGTTGGCGTGACAAATGCACCTTGAGTCGCATATTTTTGCGTGACAATCCCAGAAAATGGAGCAGTAATAACGGTATCCTGAAGCTGAACTTGTGCTGCCTGTAGCTCGGCTTTCGCGGCTTCAACCGCGGCCTTCGACTGAGCAATTTCTTCGGGACGCGTACCATTTTGCAACCGTTGAACCTCGGCTTGGGCTTCAGCAACAGCTGCTTCGAGTTGGTCAATTTCGGGGTTCGTTCCAGATTGGACGTTTTTTAGCCGTTGTTGGGCTTCCTCAAGAGCTGCTCTGGCATTACGCTCGTCTGTTAATGCTTCATCCCGTCTGTCTAGTGAAACAGCTCCTTCATCTGCTAGATTGCCATAGCGGTCTGCCCTGACTTTTGCTAAATCGAGTCGAGATTGAGCGGCTTTCACTTGCGCTCTAGTTTGGTCAACTTCTGAAGGGTTCCCAGTACGCGCTTGGTTCAGACGAGCTTGAGCTTGTAGCAAACGAGCTTGTGCGGAGCGAATTTCTTCCGGACGACTGCCAGAAATCCCTTCTGCTAAACTAGCTTGAGCTTTGCTCAAGTTTGCTTGGGCTTGAGCGACTCGCGCTTTGGCATCCGCATCTTCCATGCGAGCAACGACTTGTCCCTGCTCTACCCTGTCTCCCTGTTCGACATAAAGCTCTCGCAAGCGACCCGATGTTTTAGGACTAAGGTTGACGCTTTGAATCGGTACCACACTACCACTAGCCGTGATTCGTAGGGTGATATTTTGCGCTTGTGCGGGTACCGTCAGTTTATTCAGGTCGATTTTTGGCGTCCTTGCTGCAATGGTCAAGTAACCTACACCACCCACTCCCATAATGGCAGCCGCTAACAGCCCCGCCAGCCAAGGGAGGGGTCGTTTAACTTTACCGATTCGTGGAAGTTCCATGCGTGAGGTTTTTGTATCTGGCTTTAATAAAGAAACGGGCATTAGTCAGTTGCTGTGTAATCGGCTCGGATCGATCGACTCAGTCTTACTTCAATTCCATCAGTTGGAAGGGCAGGATGACTTCCCCCAGATGGGCAAAGTTTCGCCAATAGGATTTGGCGAATCACTTCATACTTCTTCATACTACCTGGAGTCCTTGCACGACTCGGTTGCATTGCCGATCTCTAGGGGTACGGAATTCCGAAGTCAGAAGACTTGTTGCTCTAATACCAATTGGGTTTGAGCTTGACAGATGAAAGGTCTTGAGCGTGATGCTTTGGAGCGGATGGATTATATAACCCTACTCTCTTGAGCCAAGATGAGTTTTCGGTAAAGATTTCTGCAACAATCGAGTTGATTATGCGCTAATTTAGCTGAAGACCCCTTCCTTATTGTCTTTCGAGGCTGCACCGTGCCTAAACATATTCCTTTATTTTCTATTCTTGTTCTTCTAGGTTTACTCCATGTACAAGCACCCGTTTCTGCACAGGCACTCGTGCCTTATACCATACAGTTGGATACTAAGGAATTAGAGCAACAGGGCTTAAGTCTGGCTCAGGACGCGATTCAGCTGGTGCGCTTTCAGCAATACGATTTAGCACTGCCTAGAGCAGAACTATCGACTCAACTGGCTCCGAAAGCCTATCAGACTTGGTTTATCTTGGGAAGTCTGTACGTGCAAACCCAGGAGGTGGATAAGGGGATTGACGCTTTGCTTCGCGCTAAAGCCCTAGCACCAAAGGAGCCGGGAATTTTATTTACATTAGGGTCAGCACGCTTTCAAAAACGCGAGTATAACAAAGCGATCGCGGAATTGGAAGCTGGGTTAAAACTCAAACCCAATGTTCCAGAAGCGCTATTTGACTTGGGAAATTCTTACTACATGCTCAAGCAGTTTCCCAACGCGATCGCTCAGTACGAAAAAGCTGTCACTCAAGAAAAAAATTTCTGGCCTGCTATTAACAACATTGGGTTGGTGAAGTACGAGCAGGGCGATGTGAAAGGCGCGATCGAAAAGTGGCAGGCGGCGCTGGCAATGGACGATCAAGCGGCTGAACCTCGCTTGGCCGCAGCAGTGGCGCTTTATGCTCAAGGCGATCGCGAGAAGGGCATCTCACTAGGAGAGGCAGCGATTCGCTTAGATAGTCGCTACGCTGACCTCGACTTCCTGAAGGAAAACCTGTGGGGCGAACGCCTGCTTTCTGAAACGAAAAAGTTTCTCCAAGTCCCCAGAATCCAAGCCTCCATTGCCCAAAATCAAGGGCAATCTTCGCAAACACAAACCCCCTCTCAGTAGAGATAGTCTCTAGTTAACTCTAATTTTCAGTTAACGGTCTAATCGCTGATAGGATGTATAGCTCTGAGCTTTGAGCAGGCGATTTGACTTGAGATATCTCTACACTAGCAATAGGTAGTCAACAACGAGACTTAAATGCTCATGCTCTACCTCTTGCCGAAATGAGCATTGAATAGTACATATGTACTTGGTAGATGTCTAACTCGTCAGCAGCGTTGGCTGAAGTTGAAGGGATCGACCCTACCGCATGAAGGGGTTGGACTAAGCAGTGGGGGGAAATGGCGTTATGTCTCTGTCTCGCTTGGCAGCAGTGCCAAGATTTGATCGACAAATTTTTGATGGTCAACAACGGGTTTAGAGATGTAGCCATCAGCACCACTCTGCTTGAGGAAGTTTTCGCGATCGCCCTCCATGGCATGAGCCGTAACTAGAATAATGGGCAAATTGGACGTTTGAGCATCAGCTTTCAGCATTTGCGTAATCTTGATGCCGTCTACTGCCTTCCCCCGGTAAACACTATGGGATAAGGAAACATCCATCAAGATAATGTCAGCAGCTCCGGACTGGGCGATTTGCATGACTTCTTCCACATCTTCCGTATGCTTTACATCCAACCCGCCCCGCTTACTGAGAATCTTAGAGAAAACGCGAGCATTAATGGGATCGTCTTCTACAATCAGTACGGTTTTCATAGGCGTTGCATCAAGAAATCGTCTTTTTCTTCAAATGTGCACTTTGATAATAAGTCTGACAGGGACTTCGTAATGTTGCCAGTAAAAAGGCGATCCGTCTTTAAAACATTTTGGTCATAGATTAGGAAATTTCAACTCATGGCAAAACAGCTGAACCTGCTTGCGGCCGGTCAAGTCATCCCCACAGCTCTACACGCCGAAATGCAACGGTCTTATCTCGAATATGCCATGAGTGTGATCGTTGGTCGGGCTTTACCCGACGTTCGTGACGGCCTCAAACCAGTTCATCGGCGTATATTGTATGCGATGCACGAATTAGGTCTAACACCAGATCGACCTTTTCGCAAGTGTGCTCGTGTCGTCGGGGATGTTTTAGGAAAATATCACCCCCATGGAGACCAAGCGGTTTACGACGCTCTAGTCAGGCTTGTTCAAGTCTTTTCCACGCGCTACCCTCTGTTAGGCGGTCACGGTAACTTTGGCTCGGTGGATAATGACCCACCAGCAGCTATGCGTTACACGGAAACGCGACTGTCTCCCTTGAGCCACGAGACAGTCCTGGCAGGAATTGGCGAGGCTACTGTTGATTTCATTGACAACTTTGATAGCTCTCAACAAGAGCCAGTGGTGCTTCCAGCTCAGCTACCCGTGTTATTACTCAACGGTAGCTCTGGGATCGCAGTGGGCATGGCAACCAATATCCCTCCTCACAACTTGGGAGAAGTGATTGATGGTCTGATTGCCCTCATCGACCAGCCCGATTTAGCGGATGAAAAGTTGTGGAAATTAATTCCAGGCCCAGATTTTCCCACCGGAGGGGAAATTGTTGAACCCTCAGGAATTCGGGATGCCTACAGCACGGGGCGCGGTAGTATCGTCGTGCGGGGCGTGTCTCATCTTGAGGAAATTCAAAGCGGTCGCGGACGGCGTCAACACCGGCGAACGGCGATTATCGTGAACGAGCTACCTTACCAGGTGAGTAAGGCAGGCTGGATTGAAAAACTAGCTGAGCTGATTAACCAAGGTCGCATCGAGGGAATTGCGGATTTGCGAGACGAAAGCGATCGCTCCGGGATGCGCGTGGTAATAGAACTCAAACGAGAAGTTCAGCCCGCCGCTGTCCTCAAGCAACTGTACAAGCACACCGCACTAGAAAGTAACTTTGGGGCGATTATGCTCGCTCTGGTGAACGGACAGCCGTGTCAGTTGACCCTGCGGCAGTTATTAGAGGAATTTCTTCGCTTCCGCGAACAAACCTTAACCCGGCAATATACTTACGAGCTGGAACAGGACGAAAGACGGCTCCACATTGTTGAAGGGTTACTCGCTTGCCTCACCAGAATCGATGCCGTGATTGAAATTCTCAAAAAGGCTCCCGATGGCACAACGGCCAAGGTGTCTCTTCAAGACCAATTAACCATCAGCGAGACTCAAGCCGATGCGATTTTGAGCATGCCCCTGCGTCGTCTCACGGGATTAGAACAGCAAAAATTACAAACCGAGTTTGACGAGCTAACGGCGCGAATCGAAAACCTGCGGCGATTATTAACCAATCGCAGCGAGTTACTCAAAGCCCTCAAGAAAGATTTGCGATCGCTCAAGCGCAAGTACACCGATCCCCGTCGCACGAAGATTAGCTCGTCTGTGAATAGGACGGAGGATAAAGCCCAAGAAACCAACAAAGCGATCGCAAAGCAGGCAGCAGAAAAAAGCAACAAAACTGACCGTCGAGCCAGCAAAAAGAAATCCGTAGCAGACGACTCTGTCACGCAACCCCAGCTTCCCATCCCCGACTTCCCACCCTCAAAGCAAGTTGACGAAGAGAAGACCATTCTGGAATTTACTCAACAGGGACACGTCCAGCGACATCGCCTGTCAACGGCGCAAAAATCCAAGCCGTCAACTCAAAAAGGGGATGAGTTGGTGGTTGAGACGCAGCTAGCAGTGACTCACGATGAGTTAGTGGTTATCACCAATGGAGGAAAAGCGTATCCGATCAAAGTTGGAGATATTCCACCCGCCGCTGGACGAAAGCAGGGTATGCCTTTAGCGAGTTTGTTGCCTGATGCCGCGCGATCGGAAACCGTAGTGGCGCACTTTATGCGCGATCGCATTCCAGAACATAGCAC
>DATNPT010000511.1:0-8525 GCA_036703075.1 Chroococcales cyanobacterium | reverse complement strand
ATGGAGCTGACGTAGCCCATGCTCGGTTTGGCAGTAATTCAGGAATGTCTGAGGATATGAAGCAAGACTTGAAGCAACGAGGGGCAAGTTTTGAGGATTTGACAAGCGATCGATCAAAAGTTTTAACTCACGGTTGACACTTGCCAAACAAAAGTACGGAGGATTCTAAGCGGATGTTTCGTGATGGGTTAAAACCGCGTCACTACATTTGTTCCTCTTAGCTGACCAAAGAAGAATTATTTGGGGTGCTGTTATAGGCACCCTAGAGAGTCCACTTAAGTTGAACCCAAGTATTCCCAGTTGTCATCCACTTTCCACTTAATACCTAAAAACGTTAATTAATCACAATAGGCTGGGAAGCCAATTAGGAGCTTGGAAGAGCGTATACGTCAGAACTACGAAGAACAGCGTAATCGCCGCCGTCAATCCGTAGCTGACACACATTAATAGCCCATCATCTTCTATTGTGGCGATCGCTAACAGCAGAATCCCTAACGTTGGAATCGGATTAGTTAAAGGAATGGGTAACATCAAAAGCACCGTTAGCCAAGCCATACACAAACCATTACATCGCCAGATGCGAGGGCTTTGCGCTATCCATAGTAGCCGAGGACGAACAAATTTCTCTAATAGTCTGGTGACTTGTTGCAGTTTTTTCAGCAGTTGCAGGATAAACGTCCGGGGAAACTGAAATTGGATAACTTTCTTCGGAAGCCAAGGCAATCGCTTTCCCAGAGCCATCTGCACTGCCAAAAGAAAACAGGCAGAACCACACACCCCCGTCAGTCCAGGTGGCACTGGCAACAAAAAGGGTAAAACCATTAGCCCAATGGCTAGGCTAAATCCTCGTTCTGAGGTTTGAGCCAAAACATCTTCAAGGGTTAGAGGCTGAGTCGCTAACCGGGCTAGCAGAGATTCTAGATCTTGAGAAAACTTCAAATGCATAAAACTTGCTGACGAGCGTTTAATGTCGTCTCAATTAATTCCAGTAACAATAGACCTCTTACTCTTCTATGAAACAGCTAATGTTTCTTCCAACCATAATGCGCGATCGCGATCGTGGAAGGCTTTTGTAGTACTCATCACCCTAACTTTGGGCATTTATGCAAGAAGTCTAATCATCTCTAAATAGCGATCGCCCCAATCGTGAAAGTGAAATTTTGGCTCAACAGGGCAATTCCAGTTGAGCCAGTTCGGTTAAAAGAGTCGCGGATCAGCCTTGCGTTAGCGTCGTCTGCTACCGAAGGAGCGGCTACCTCCTCCATAAGAACGCGATCGCCCACTACTGCCAAAACTACTACGACTCTTCGAGGGTGTCCGGGTAGATTTACCCGATTGGCGCAATTTACTGGAACCGTAACCCGATCCTGTGGAACGAGTACCCGTTTGTGGCGAGCGACGAAGCGTTTTTGGTTGACTATACGACCGTGAATTGATGCGCCCGGTTGTTCTGAAAGTCGTGCGATTCTTGACGGCCGGTGGTGGTGCTTGGTAGCGAGATTGATACTGCTGAACGGCTTGACCATAGGTACTGCCGTATCCACCATACCCTGTGAGAACCCCGCCAGGTTGATAGACTGGCGGCACATAGTAATGAGGTCTAAACAACATGCTACCGATGGCTTGACCCGCTAAGGCTCCAGCAAACGGAGTCCAGAAGCTAGATTGTTGACGTACTACAACGGTTTCAGGTTGTCCTGTTTGAGGATTAGTTTGCGTCTGGGTTTCGTTGTGGACGTACTCAATCTTAAAGTCCTCGGCCAGGTGCATCACAGACTGACCATTATTAACATCCAAGTACGTCTTTTTCCCGGACTGAATTTCTTCATCCGTCAGGCGAGCCATCTGTAAATCCGTTGTGCGGAGCGTAGATGGAGTACTAGGCGGGGTATTGAGCAACATTACGGTGTATTCCCCATCAATGTCGTTATAAGTCGCCTGCTGTACCGGATATTGTCCCTCACTCATTTGAGTGGGAGTGGATGAGGTGTTAGTGGGATTTCGGTAAGATTGTGTTGAGTTTGAAGAGCTACAGGCTAGTGTAGTCACACACAAACTCAGAGTCATTAAAAGGATTGCTATCTTGCGTAACATAAAGTGCTAAAACGCTAGGTAATTCAAAAATAACGTTATGGGCGTTCGTTAACGGGTGGGTTTGTCCCCAAAAAATTAGGCGGATTTAACAACCATCAGGAGGAAATAGCCGAACCGCTACGAGCAAGGGAGTCCCTACACTCTGTAACGCCAAACCCAAATTAGCGCTTCCTACGCTTACAGAGGAACTAGTTCGGGGAAATTGAGCAATAGCTGATCGTTAGTTAGCTCATCACCCAACTGCGCTGGGGAAAAGTGAACTTGAATGGCTTCTAACTTCTCTTGATAGTGAAGATTAATCAAGGCTTTTAGACCGGCTTTCAAGGCACTCATATTGGCCAGATCGGTTTCTAATTCGGGGACTTCACCCGTATAGGCTACCGTAATCATGACAATTAAGTTACGAGTGATGGGTAAGGATAATAGCTCATCTTGCTGTGGAGGGGGTTCGCTGAAGTTGGGTTCGCTCAGGTAACGTTGCGCGGAGTCTGTAAATAATTCCGTGACAGAGTCTCCGGCTTCTCCCTCATTCCAGAAAACGTCTCCTTCATTGGCGGCTGATTGCCAATACGTGTCGTACTGTAGGAGAGATTGGCAAATTTCAACCAATCCTTCTCCTAAAACCTCAAGGTCTCCCTCTGCGTCGATCGCTTCTCGCGCAGCACGGTTCAGCACGCCCAATAGCGGTGCAACTTCATTACCTGCCAAGTGAATGAACATACGGCAGACTACATATCGAGTTCGACCACCGAACTGATTTAGGCGATCGCGCCAAGAATTCATCGCTTCCTCTACTACTAACTAGCTCAAACTTAAAGTTTAAGCTTACAACGTTCCAGTTTAGATAAATGCATTGAACCCAGCTATCTATCGCCCGATTGACCTAGCCGATAACGCTGTTGTCCTATAGGAGGAGTTTTGTGACAACGCTTCACGTCTCCTGGCTTTTCAGTCTTTCAGCCGAGACGCGATCGCTTCTAAAAATCTATCCACGTTAAACGGCTTGAGGATATAATCATCCATCCCCAGTTCTTTGATTTTTCTTATATTATTGCGATCGGCACTAGCGGTCAGAAACATGAACGGAATTTTTGCTGTTATCGGGTTTTCGCGCAACTCGGCAAGAACTCCATAACCATCCAGTTCGGGCATCATCACGTCACACAAAATCAAATCAGGATGATAATCTCGGGCTAGATGCACGCCACTCAATCCATTTTCAGCTCCTACCGCTTCAAAGCCCTCAATTTCTAAAAGTTCAATTAGATTTTCTCGGATAAAGATTTCGTCTTCAATCACCAGAATTTTCTTCATTGGGTTGCCCTCTAACTGTGTTCTACCTCTTGCAAAAAAGCTTTAGGAATTCGTGTTTTTTATTGAATGCAATGAATTCATGCAGCCTTAATAAGAAATTGAGTTTAGAGAACAGCTCATTGTTGCCTCTCCTCTCTCACTAAAAATAAAATTTTAGACTTGCTGTAAAGGAGTCTTTGATGTTCTTCGCTCCTACGGTTGGAGACAGAACCCTCTTCAACTCAGCAACTCCCTGAAGAATGTAGCTGCGAACTATTCTCCCCTTTGAATTTCCGATTTACCTTAATGTAACTTAATCTAACTCTATATTTACTGATACTTATTATCATGGTCAAAAAAACTTATCACGAAAACACTTTTAGGGAACTAATCGAGAACACACTATTGTAGTGATTAAAAGCACACAAATAGTATGAAACGATATCTAACCGTCTTGAGGTTATTCTGGAGTACAGCGATCGCCGCAGAACTAGAATATCGACTCAACTTCGTCATTGCGACTTTAAGTAGCTTGGGCAACCTGATTGGTAGCTTATTTAGTCTATTTTTGTTCTACCGCACTGGCTACACGTTTCCAGGATGGAGTTGGGAGCAAGCACTGGTCATTCTCGGAATATTTACCTTACTGCAAGGGTTTTCTGCTACTTTTCTCGTTCCCAACCTCAATCGCATCGTCGATCAGGTTCAGCAAGGTACGCTGGACTTTGTGCTTCTCAAACCAATCAGCAGTCAGTTTTGGCTTTCCACTCGCACCGTTTCACCCTGGGGTCTGCCGGATATTACCTTTGGCGGTATACTGATTGCCTACGCTGGTGAACGCCTGCACTTGAGTAGTAGTGACTATCTCTTGAGTGTTATGCCGCTTTTGTTCGGTTTGGCAAGCCTCTATAGTATATGGTTTATGTTGGGCGCAACTAGTATTTGGTTTGTCAAAATCTACAACGTGACAGAGGTACTCCGAGGCCTTTTGGAAGCTGGTCGATTCCCCATGGTTGCTTATCCAGCGGCGTACCGATTCTTCTTCACCTTCATAGTGCCAGTAGCGTTCTTAACCACTGTACCAGCTGAAGCCATGCTGGGTCGTAGTCAGGTGATTTGGGTGGTTGGCGCTGGTGCCTTGGCGTTAGGACTACTGTTCGCTGCCAGCATCTTCTGGCGGTTTGCATTGCGTTTTTATACGAGTGCATCTAGTTGATGGCTAGGAATTAGGGATTGGGGTAAGAGGATGAGACAATCACACGAAGCCGACAGGAAGTCCCCGTACTTCCTGTCAGGGGATGAGCGTAACGTTTGATTTATCCATCAGACAGCAGATGTTTGACCTTGTGTCTGTGAGTAGTCTAAAGCGAGACAAAAGTAAGGCAAATAATACATGGAAACAAGAAAGCTCGGCAACACTGATGTCACTATTAGCGCGATCGGTCTTGGTGGTATGCCGATGTCTTTGAGTAGTAGGCCTCCAGAGTCTCAATCGATCGCTGTAATTCACCGAGCTCTCGCTCTAGGCGTTACCTTCATCGACACCGCTGATTCTTACTGCCAAGACGAGTCCGATAAGCACCATAACGAGCGACTGATTCACAAAGCTCTTGAGCAGTATGAGGGAGACACCAGCCAAGTCACAGTCGCAACGAAAGGTGGCTTGATGCGACCTCAGGGAAGCTGGACGCGCAATGGCAATCCCGACCATTTGCGGGAAACAATCCGCACGAGCTTTGAAGCATTAGGTGGGTCAAATGCGATCGCACTTTGGCAATACCACGCACCAGATACTAACTATACGATTGAAGAGTCTCTAAAACCAGCTAAGGAAGCCGTTGAGGAAGGACTAATTCGGTTTGTTGGCGTCTCTAACTTTTCCGTAGAACAGATTAAGGGTGCGCGTGATGTTGTGGAGATTGTATCTGTCCAGAATCAATACAACCCATGGCACCGGCAACCAGAATTTGATGGGGTTCTAGAATATTGCGAACAAGAAGGACTTACGTTCCTGCCGTGGAGTCCTTTAGGTGGCAGTAGACGTGTGAGTAATCTAGAAGATATCCCAGTTATTGCCAATCTGGCCAATGAAAGAGGCGTTTCGGTGTATCAGATTGTCTTGGCATGGCTGCGCGCCAAATCTCCCTGCATTATTCCTATTCCAGGTGCTAGTAAGATTTCCAGCATTGAGGATTCAGTGCATGCGGTTGAGGTCAAGCTGTCCGAGAAAGAAGTGCAACAAATTGACCAAGGAACTGCTCTTTAAATAAATAGATGAAGGGGCATATTGCAATACGCCCCTACGTCTTACATTTTGATGTTTAGACTATCTACTCCTAGGCGAATTGATTTAGCCAGAATGAAGTTAGACGCCCTACGTTACTCATCAAACTATTACTTTGGGTTGGTGCGGTTCTCCTATCCAGAAGATTAAATTTGGATAGATATTTCGGCACCAATTGCGTAATTGTGAGGCTCCTAGTACAGCTCTTCCTCTTGGTGGGTGAGAATGGTGCAATCAGATTTGGGATAAGCGACACAAGTCAGAACGTATCCAGCTTCAATCTGATCGTCATCTAAGAAAGACTGGTCAGACTGGTCAACCTCGCCCTCTAAAATTTTGCCAGCACAGGTAGAGCATGCACCAGCACGGCAAGAATAAGGTAGGTCAATTCCTTGCTCTTCAGCAGCGTCGAGAATATATTCGTCGTCGGGAACTTCAATCGTGGTGTCTAGACCTTCGGCTTCGTTCTTCAAGGTGACCTTGTAAGTTGCCATTAGTTATCCTCTCTGTAGATTTGAAACGGCAGTAAAAATTCTCATTCAAGCGCACAACACATCTAGCTATCTTCGCTATCAGGAAAATAGCTTTGCTATGTCCGCTTCATCTCTGATACTACGAGAAAACAGTAAATCGGTTGAACGGGATTAGCAATGAAATTCTGAATTGCCCATCGCATTAGATATTCTTATAGTCAAGGGCAAAGAGAGATGGCAGTAAAATTGCTCACTACTAAGCGTCAAAAGCAATTATTCAGTACATTTTTTCGACTATTACATCCTTAGTGTTACCTATCTAAATCCTCCATAAATTAGTATTAATTATGGTTATAGTTAAAACCAATGATCTGTTCTTAGGGATAGTTGGGTCTCTTTGCGATCGCTAACGCGATAGAGTGATAGATTGAACTGATAACGCTGCTGAACAGCTTTGCTACAAAGCCTCTACTCGTTCCCAGCTAAAGCGCCTGAAATGACTCAATTGCTGAAATATTTTCCTTTGAGTAGCGTCGAGCCGCTGCGATAAAAGCATCGACATCTGCTTCGCTAGTATTAAAAGCCGTTACCAACCGCAGCGTTGTTGAATTTTCTCCTTCCCAACGGTAGAACTGAAAGCCATCCGCAAGAAGACCAGAAATTACCGCTTCCGGCAACTGAATGAAGAGTTCGTTAACCTCAACAGGATAGCAGAGTTTAACTTCAGGCAGTTCAACAAGACCTTGTGCTAACTTCTTTGCCATCCGGTTAGCATGCTCGGCATTCCTCAGCCACAAATCCTTTGTAATATAAGCCTCTAGTTGCGCTGACAAAAATCGCATCTTCGAGAACAAGTGTCCAGCACGCTTGCGACGATAACCGAAAGTTTTTGCCAAGGTTGGATTGAAAAAGACCACGGATTCCGCTGCCATAGCACCATTTTTTGTTGCCCCAAAGCAGAGTACATCCACACCAGCACGCCAAGTCACCTCAGATGGAGAACACCCTAAGCTAACTACAGCATTGGCAAAACGCGCTCCATCCATATGTAGATATAAACCGTAACTCTTGGCAACCTCGCTCAGAGCGCGGATTTCATCAGGAGTATAAACGGTTCCAGCTTCTGTTGCTTGGGTGATGCTGACAGCAGCAGGTTGTACGTGATGGACAACTCCAGCACCAGCATGAGCTAGCACCGTTGCCAAGTCAACCGCATTAATCTTTCCCGTTGAACCAGAGAGCGTTACTAACTTCGCTCCACCCGTGTAAAATTCTGGTGCGCCGCACTCATCCACATTAATATGAGATTCGGCATGACAATAAATTGCCCCAAAGGGCGGTGTTATAACCGATAAGGCGAGAGAGTTGGCTGCTGACCCTGTTGCGACAGGGAAAATCGTTACTGGTGTCTCAAACAGTTCGTTAAACTGCGCGTTTAAGCGCTGAGTGCATTCGTCCTGACCATAGGGCATCGCTGACCCAGCATTAGCAGCATTTAATGCTGCCATAATTTCTGGTGAGATGCCTGTAACGTTATCGCTGGCAAAGTTCATCACTGTGAGCAGTTGAGGGTAAAGACAGAGGTAATCGGTAGAATCAGGCTCACCGATATCCCTTATCCTTACGCTAGATTGCTCAGCTTACAAGTGCCATCCATCGTATCCAGGATTAGCCTTACCGATAATTTGGATCGTAAGCGACTGTAAAAAAGCAAGACCCTCTTGAAGCTGTTGAGGAGTTGCCATTAATTCCACATCAAACCATCTAGGAGCATCGGTATTCGGTTCCAGGCTTTCTCTAACGATCTTCACAGTGATTCCGTAACTCGAAATGAGCTGTGAAATGACAGATTCCGTCTGATAGAGCTTAGGTATACCGAGCAGAAGGCGAATCGTTGTCGGCGTATCACTCAAGGCGTTGGAAACAAAACGCTTTTGAGCAGATGAGTGCTGATAGCGTTGAGAAATGGCTATGGACATTCCAAATTAGTTAGATACTTGCCTAGTTAGGTTAGATACTTGCCTAGTTAGGATTGTTTTTCAGTTTTCCCAGCTATTACAGCCTGACTCGCTGCCCACTTCCCATGAGGGTGCGAATGGTGGCAACGCTAGTGGACACGAACGCCATGCTCCATGAACTGGCACCCCCAGTCGCTGGCAATTACCGCCACTGCGTCCATGAGATTTGTAAAACTGACAATACCGACAGACTGAAGGAGATGACTTTGACGATTGACGATATGTCTTGTCTAAACGAAGCTGTGGTATCAATCGAAGTTCAGGCTGAATGGGAAGTGCTTTCACGATCGCATATTCCTCTGCTACAAAGAGCTTTCATCGATCCGTGAGGCGAGAAGCTCAGATATTAATTTGGTTATCCGA
>DATNPT010000556.1:0-7132 GCA_036703075.1 Chroococcales cyanobacterium | reverse complement strand
TTGTCCGTTCAACACGATCCACTGTTTGATACAAGCGTAGTTCTCAGCTTAGGGATGAATTTTCCAGGAAGCCGACCGCGTGGGGTGCAAAGAGGTAGCGCACTGGCTCGTATGGGAGAATCGGTTGGACGCACTGCTACGATTACAGTCGATGAGCAGCGAAAAGACGAAACAATTGTTGCGACGAATCCCAAGACAGGTTCCCCCTGGATATTCCGCCACGTCAATTTAGGCGCAGAAACGGGTAACGGCACGTTTGAAAATCCTGCTGGAACCGTACAGGATGCTCTGAACGTAGCTCAGGCGGATAATATCGTTTACGTACAACCTGGTACCAATCCTGGAATTCCTGCTTTCACAATTCCTACTGGCGTGTCAGTCTTCTCCACGGGACCAATTCAGGCTATCAATACAGTGGAACTCGGCACAGTGCAATTGCCGTTGTCGGGAAGTGGGGTCTTTCCTAAAGTTACAGGTACTGTCGCGATGGGGAACAATACGACCCTATCGGGATTTGCAATTGCTAGCGAGGCTGGTGCTGGACTAGAAGCAAGGGGTATTAGCAATGCGGTGATTCGAGATAATACGATCGCAAGTTCCAGTCAGGCTGCTATCTTTTTGGAAAATACAACTGGAACACTGAGTCTGACGAACAACACCATTACAGGTAATGGCGTACCCAGTTTATTAGGAACGAATATCACTAATCTTGCGATCGCTAATAGCCGATTGATTAGTGAAAACTCTGCCACTGATGGCATCTCTTTGAATGGTGTCAGCGGGACAGCCGAGATTCGCGATAATGCGATCGCAATTAATAATCCGACTGGCAATGGTATCTCACTCACCAATGCAACGGGAACTGTTAACATTACCGCTAACAGTGGCAGTCAGATTACCAAAGCCGGACGTGCAGGGGTTTCGCTCACGAATTCTACAGGTGCGATCGCTCTTTCTGGATTTGAGATTGCTAACTCTGGAACGAGCGGGATTGTTGGCACCAGTATTAATAATGTCACGATTCGAGAAAATCGCATTACTAATTCGACCGAGCAAGGGATTATCCTGACCAATGCAGCAGGAACGAATGCGATCGCTAACAATACAATTGCTAATAGCGGTGCTTCAGGTCTTTTTGTTCAAGGTTCTGGTAATGTCCAAGAAGATTTAACTGTTAACAGTAACACGATTAGTAACAGTGGTCGTCAAGGCATTTTTGTCCAAGCGGCTGAGGGCGCTAAGCAGAAGTTCACCAGCAACAACAATACTGTTAGCGCTAGCAATGGTCAGGGAATTTTTGCCCAAGCCTCTGGTACTAGCCAACAGGAGATTGCAATTAGCAATAGCACGGTTAACAGCACAAATCTCGGTGCGGATGGGACTGGAGGACAGGGTATTTTCGTTCAAGTGGCGGAGAATGCTCAACAAACGGTCAACATCGACGACAGCAAAGTCACGGATAGTGCTGGACAGGGTATCTTCGTTCAGGCTTCTGGCAATACCCAGCAGCAGTTCAACTCCAATCGCAACCAAGTCAGCAACAGCGCAGGTCAAGGTCTCTTCGTTCAGTCGTCTGGCACGGCACGGCAGCAGTTCGCCCTGAATGACAGCAAAGTTGACAGCACTACTACTAGCAGCGATGGCGCGGGAGGACAGGGAATTTTTGTCCAGACGGCTGAAGATGCCCAACAGCAATTCACGGCTAACGGCAACCAAGTGAGTAATAGCGCAGGTCAGGGCGTCTTTATTCAAGCCTCTGGCGGTACTCAGAAATTTACAGCTAGCAGCAACCAAGTAAGCAAAAGTACGGGTCAGGGTATTTTCGTCCAAGCGTCTGGCACGACTCAGCAAGAGTTTAGCGTTACTGACAGCCAAGTTAACCAAACCAATGCCAGTAGCGACGGTACTGGCGGTCAAGGAATTTTTGTCCAATCGGCTGGAGATGCTCAACAAAAGTTTACTGCTGATAGGAACAGCGTCAACAACAGCGCAGGTCAAGGTATTTTTGTTCAAGCGTCTGGTGGTACTCAGCAATTCACAGCAGATAGCAACAAGGTCAGCACCAGCACAGGACAGGGTATTTTTGTCCAAGCTTCCGGCAATACCCAACAGCAGTTTGCCATCAGCAACAGCCAAGTGAACCGCACCAACACTGACAGTGGTGGCAGTGGCGGTCAAGGGATATTTATCCAAGCGGCGGGAGATGTGCAACAGCAGTTCACCTTAGACAATAGCCAAGTGAAAGACAGCGCAGGTCAAGGCATTTTCGTTCAGGCTTCTGGCAACACGCAGCAGGAATTTACAGCTAACGGCAATCAGGTTACCAATAGCACGGGACAGGGGATTTTTGTTCAGGCTTCGGGCAATACCCAACAGCAGTTCAGCATCGATAACAGCACGATTAGCAGCAGTGGCGGTCAGGGAATTTTCATCCAAACGGCTGAGGATGCCCAAGAGACGTTTACTCTTAGGAGTAACACGATTACTGAGAGTGCTTTAGATGGTATTTTTATTCAGTCTTCTAACAATGCTCGCACTATTGCTGATATCCAGTTCAACATTTTGAGGAAGAACAATATTCCGGGTGTCACAGCATCCATGAACAGTACTCAAACGTTTTGTTTGGGGCTAAATCAAAACAGAAGCGACACAGATTTTCTGCTTCAGCGCAATGCAGGAACGTTTCAGGTGATTGGTCTGAACGGGGTGAATGCTCGTAACACTGGCACTGTTAATTTTGCGCCAGGGATAGGGAGCTTTACGAATGTGACCAGTTGTCCTTGAGATTAGGTTGCGATCGCCTTATCTTGCTACAGTAGCGGTTCAGTAATCCTAGAAACTTAGAGAAAACCCAGACATGGGGGTTTCCCCAAACCCCCATTGGGGGACAAGCGTCTCTCCCTCTCCCCCCCGCGCAAGATGATTAATGGTTGAGTCAGTGCCATTCGACCTAATGAATATTGGTAGCCAAAATCTTATCTCGATCCGTGGTGTTAGCTGATGTTGACACAAGCGCTCACACCAGCTTAAAGAAAGCCAATCTCCATCTAACTAAAGACATAGTCAGCTTTAGAGCTGTATCAAGTTAATCATCACTTTGTAAAGCATTTAGTAACTCTTGTATCGTCTTGTGTGATCCCTTCGGCGATCCGATCGCAGATCTCTTTAGATCAGTTATCGTAAAAAAGACAAAGAGAGTTTAAAGGAATTGTTAAGTTTAGTCGTGTTCTAAACTGAATCACCAAGAGGTACTAGAAGACTAGCTTTGCCCATGCCCCTGCCCAGCACGGGCGTTTACGTAAAAAGGAGATTTTATGACTCCCACAATGCTGCGTCAGTTGTGGTCCTTAATTGAAACAACTCAAGCCAATCTTCTGCTGCAACTCGATGATGCTAGCTTGGTACAGTGGCTAATCAAGCAATTCAAGCAGGAGCGATCGCTCGATGGCGAACAGCTCGACATCGTGAGCAACTATCTCAACCATCGGATATCTCTCATCCGGGAACTCGCTCAGCAGCGCTATTGAGCAGAGTAATAACGTCCAACTAGTACCGAGTTCATGCTCTTGCGTGTTGCACGAACGGTGCGATCGCTACACGAGTTGAATCGCTCCTCATACTAAGCTCACCGGGCATAAAACATTGCTTTACATCGAGAGCTGTTTATCAGTGGTCAGTTGTTTTTACAAGAGCGGACAACTGACAATCAACAGCAAACCCAAGTGTATATCGTGCATGTTTAAATGTGCATAGCTTAGCTCAATACAGTGGTAATATCCTGTCAAATGCAGCTTGATAAGGTTGTGTTAACCCAATCTTCCTGTAACCGTTAAGATTGCATTTATCAAGGTTTAGGCGGGTCTGGGGCGATGCAAACGTTAAATCATTCCTCTTCTACACAAGCAGAACAATTCCGGTTTCTGCAAAACCAGTTGCGCGAACGCTGGTATAGTGTCGATCTATTCGACCAAGGCGATCACGATATTTTTGTGGTGCCTTCCGTCAGCATGGATCAGCGAGAACTTAAGAAAATTCAAGGCTTTCTGCACTACGAAGAACGGTTGTTATTTTCGTTGATTCGTCTGCGGAACCCCCGCACGCGGTTGATTTATATTACGGCAGTTCCTCTATCACCGATTATCATTGATTACTATTTGCAGTTACTGCCTGGGATTCCCTTCTCTCATGCGCGCGATCGCTTACTGCTGCTTTCCACTTACGATGCTTCCCTCAAACCTCTAAGCCAAAAGATTTTAGAGCGTCCCCGTTTAATGGAGCGAATTCGTCAAGCTCTACGACCTGAGAAGTCTTACATGATTTGTTATAACTCGTCCGATCTAGAGCGAGAGTTGTCGGTGAGACTCGGTGTTCCCTTGCTTGCCCCCGATCCCGATTTACTGTACTGGGGTACAAAAAGCGGTAGCCGGGAAATTTTTGAGATTGCCGGTGTGCCTTATCCCGATGGCAGCGAACCTGTGCAGAGTGCTGACGATTTAGCCAAAGCAGCGGCCGAGTTATGGGAACGTCAACCCGAATTAAAGCGGATGGTGGTTAAACTCAACGAGGGCTTTTCGGGAGAGGGCAATGCCCTGCTTGACTTGCGAAAAATTCCGGAGATGGCACCGGGACAAACGTCTCATGCAGAGCGAGTCACCGCCATTCACAAAAGTATGGAACATTTGAGGTTCCAAGCTAGTGCTGAGACTTGGGAGAATTTTTCCAGTCGCATTCCAGAGTTAGGGGCAATTGTTGAAGGCTTTATTGAAGGAGAGGAGAAGCGATCGCCCAGCGTACAAGGATATATTACTCCGACAGGTGAGGTAGAAATTCTCTCAACTCACGATCAAATCTTAGGCGGCCCAGACGGACAGATTTATCTAGGATGCAAATTCCCGGCGGATGAAGCCTATCGATTGCGCTTGCAAGAGCTAGGGATGCGGGTGGGTCGAGTTCTCGCCGAAAAAGGCGCGATCGAGCGCTATGGAGTCGATTTTGTCGCCGTTCATCGTCCTGACAGTTCGGGCCCGACATGGGATTTACAAGCGATTGAAATTAACCTGCGTAAAGGTGGCACGACTCATCCGTTTATGACGCTCAAGTTTTTGACCAATGGTCGCTATGACTTGTCTACGGGTCTGTTTTACAGCCATCAGGGAACAGCCAAGTACTACATTGCTACTGATAACTTGCAAAAAGACCGTTACAAAGGGTTAATGTCCAATGACTTGATGGATATTGTCGCTCACCAACGGCTGCATTTTGATAGCAGCACCAAAACTGGGAGCGTTTTCCATTTGATGGGAGCGCTCTCCGAATTCGGGAAACTGGGCTTAACCAGCATTGGGGACTCTTTGCAACAGGCAGAGGATGTATATAACCAGGTAGTCAATGTACTCGATGAGGAGACTAATCCAAAAGCCGATCTATCCGCTCAGGCATCATATCCTAGTCCGCCCATTACTTGGAGTGCTGGCTAGCAGAAATAACTAAATACAAGAGGGCAGAAGGCAGGAGGGAATAAAGCTTGTACAGGAAGCTTTTTAAGCTGTTCGTCATTTAAACCTGATTATCAAGAATTACAGAATCCTTGTGATGCGAGCATCTTGGTCGCTACTGGTACCCAATTTAAAGGCGTGACAGCTTAACCCTCTTTTGTCAAACCTGGGTTAAACCTTGATTTTTCATAGGCTCTAACGACGTGAATTCGTTGAATTTTTCCAAAGTGACAAAAGAGGGTTAACCTCTTTGAAACTGTACTTCACTTCTGTAGAAACTTCTGTAGAAAAGTGTTGCAATCTTGATGCTTGTGCTGGACATCGATTACAGTCGAAGCAAGAGGAATTCTGCCCGACTTGGAGAATGTAGCAGCCTACCCAATCGTTCTAGATTTGGGTAATTATTGTATTGAGTTAACGACTATGAATATTACTATTGCTGGTTACAACCTTATTGAAGCGATTTATGAAGGTACCACTACTTGTGTTTATCGCGCTTCGAGAGGAGCTGAGCCAGCCTCAGTTATTATTAAAACGCTTAAAGCTGAGTATCCGACTCTCGAAGAAGTGGCCCAATTAAGACATGAATATAAAATCCTCCAACCTCTGGAGATAGAAGGAATTATTAAACCATTAGCATTAGAAAGCTATAAGAATGGTCTAGCACTCATCTTCTTAGATTTTGGTGGAGAACCTCTAAAGCGAGCAATTGGCGATCGCGGTTTTGAACTCAGCCAGTTTCTGCCAATTGCGATCCAGCTTTGTGTAACGCTCGATCGGATACATCAGAATCATATCATTCATAAAGATATTAAACCACACAATATCCTAGTTAATTCACAAACAGGTCAAGTCCAAATTATCGACTTTAGTATTTCATCGTACCTGTCTAGCGAAAATCAGGCGATCGGTAATCCAGGAGAACTTGAAGGGACTCTCGCCTACATGTCACCGGAGCAAACCGGAAGAATGAACCGCTCAGTTGACTACCGAACTGACTTTTATTCCTTAGGTGTAACCTTCTATGAAATGCTTACAGGACAGTTACCCTTCCAATCGAACGATCCCCTCGAATTAGTGCATTGCCATATTGCGAAAACACCCACACCGCCAGTAGAGATGGAGGTAAGGGGAGATGGGGAAATGGGGAGAATCCCTAAGGCAGTTTCGGATATTGTGATGAAACTATTAGCCAAGACGGCTGAAGAGAGATATCAAAGTGCCTTAGGACTAAAAGCCGATTTAGAAGAATGCCTCAAACAACTGCAAACGACTGGGAAAATTGAAGAGTTTACTGTTGGAAAACTGGATTTATACAGCCAATTCCTCATTCCCCAAAAACTTTATGGTCGCGAACAAGAACTGTCTACCTTGATAGATGCTTTTGAGCGAGTCAGTGTTGGGGTAACTGAAATGATGTTAGTCAGCGGTTACTCAGGAATTGGCAAATCTTCGTTGGTCAATGAAGTTCACAAACCCATCGTGCGCCGACGAGGTTACTTTATTTCAGGCAAGTTTGACCAATTTAAAAGGAATATCCCTTATGCTTCCTTGATTCAAGCCTTTCAGGAATTGATGCAGCAACTTTTGACAGAAAGTGCTGAAAATATCGCCGTTTGGAAAGCAAAACTGTTAGA
>DATNPT010000551.1:0-8556 GCA_036703075.1 Chroococcales cyanobacterium | reverse complement strand
TGCTCTGTTGAACAAGACTGCCAAACAGCCTCATCCTGCTATTCCCAGCTTGTAATAGTATTGAGCAGACCGCTGAGCCTGGCATGGTCTCGGTTAGAAGGCTGCAAATTGGCATGCTGCAAGTAAGTATCGACTAATTTTTTCTCCGTTAATGTTGCTGTCGTCAAGTCGGCACCTTTGAGGTTTGCCCCCAACAAGTTGGCACCGCTTAAATTGGCTGCCAGTAGACTCACTGGATAATACATGTTGACTCCGAGCAAATTCGCATAACTGAGATTGGCACCAAATAAATTGGCATAACTCAGGTCAGCACCTAGCAAGTTGGCACCAAACAAGTCGGCCGCAAATAAATTGGCATAACTCAGGTCAGCACCTAGCAGGTTGGCACCAAACAAATTAGCTGCAAACAGATTGGCATAGCTCAAGGAGGTACCGCTCAAGGACGCATCGCTCAAGTCGGCATACTTAAGATTGGCGTTCAACAACGTTGCCGTACTCAGGTCAGCATCGCTAAGCACAACATCAATCATTTCAGCACCACTGAGGTTAGCATTCCGGAGATCGGCGCTGACTAAGTCAGCATCACTCAGGTCAGCACCCAATAGGTTGGCACCACTGAGGTCGGCACCACCGAGTTCGGCGTTGGTTAGGTCTATACCGCTTAAGTCAGCACCACTGAGGTTGACCCCCAGCAGTTGTGCATCACTCAGGTCAGCACAAGGCAAGCGAACGTTACGAAAATCTCTTTCTCCTACTTGATAACGTTCTAGGAGTTCTGAAGCATCCATACTGATGTTTGCGATGTTTTGCAGTTTAATTTCTTTCAACAAAGAATTAACATGACCTTCTAGCGTTCCCCTGATGAAACTGAAAATCTAAAAGGTTCGGCTAAGTCAGTAGATGCAGCAGTACTAAGGAGCGATCGCTATGACTGATAAAATACCTCGCTGTGGAGCATCGAGCGTTAGCTCGATCGCAGCAACCGTACTTTATTCAGTTCGTTGCATCACTCCATTAATGGACTAAGGTTTATTGCGATGAAAAATACTGACAGAGTATTTACTCGATCTTGGCTGCTATCTGAAAAAATGTAAAGTATCTATAAGCTGTTTTATTAAGTTCAGTAGCTTGGCTTACAAATCTAAGACTTTTTGCTGAAAGCGATCGCGCTATCGACTATTACTAATTCCTACGAACAACTTAAAAGTATCTATCTGCGGTAATAGGTAATGGGGTTATAGGAAATTCTCATCCATTACCCATCACCTATGACCCAAGCCAGCATTTCTTCCACGATGAGAAAGTACAGGGGCAACCAAAAGCAGACTTTCTCTACGACCTGAACGACCTCAACTTCCCGAATATGATGTACGTGCGCTACGCACGCTAACTATTGCCGAGCGCAACCACCAGTTTCCAGTCACTCCTTAACGCCGAGAAAGCTGAGGATCTTGCTGAATGTACTGTAAAATTCCGTTTACGATCGCTTGTGCCATTTGGTTTTCGTAAGCGGCAGATGCCAACCTAGGAGAATCTCGCTCGCCTGTCACAAAACCCACCTCTACGAGAACGGCTGGCATTGAATTCTTCCGGAGAACGTAAAATCTTGCTTTTCGCACTCCGCGATCGTTAATGTCAATGCTGTGCAAAATGCTATTGTGAATGGTTTGCGCCAGTCCCAGCCCACTGTCGTAATAGTACGTTTCCAAGCCATTAACATCTGGACGGTTATCGATGGAATTGGCATGAATGCTGACGAATAGATCGACACGATCCTGTTGTGCCATTTCCACCCGCGGTGCTAAGTCTACAAAATAATCGCTGGTTCGCGTCAAAATAGCATGGATACCTTGTTGTTCCAGTAGTTCTGCTACTCGTTGGGAAATGGGCAAGATAACGTTTTTCTCCTGTAGCCCGCCAATACCAATTGCTCCCGAGTCTTTACCACCGTGTCCTGGATCGACCATCACGACTAAGCGTCTGTTGGCAACACGAGGTAAACCTACGGGTAAACTACTGACTGTCTTCGGCGGCAAGTTACGGAGTGGAGGTAGAGATGTCTGACCAGGGAATTGTCCCGCCCGTTCCGGCAACGGTAATTGCACAGTCCACTGCCGAGGAGAAATTCCCCGAAATTTAATTTGCTGGGGGTTGATGGTGTAGCCAGGATTGAGTTCAACCACTAAGCGCGTTGTATCATCATCAAACTGTCCCGCTCGCACCGAACGAATTGCCCCTCCCACGGACTGCTCCGTTGTCGGATTTTCCAGGATAATACCAGGCAGATCGATGACTAAACGTGTAGGGTTAGCGAGTAATTGTGCTTGAGGTTGAACCCCTTCATCGGTCGTAAAGACCAATCGATTCTGATTAGCGTCGAAACGCCAAAACAGCAGTTGACGTGCATGAGCAGGAGATGAAAGCAAAAAACAGAAACAACCTAAAAAACTGGGTAATAGCCAGCGAAGTTTCACAATCAATGGTCCTCAGAGGCAATAATGTGACGAAGTCGGTCTCTCGACTTAAGATTCCAAGTTTATAATTTACGTTCCCCACACCTGAAGTAGGCATCTACTGCTCCTACTGGTCTGTCCGAATAGCTGGATGTTTTCAGGTAGGGTATACAGAGATCGCCGCTTCACAACAATAACTCAAACAGTATACCTAGCAAGAGCCTCAGCATCAGGGCAATACCTCAATTAGCTCGAAGTACTTGACGTTGAACTCGATCCTCTACGGAGTTCTCGCTATTCTTCTACAGGAAGGGGAGTAACGCGTTCCAAGTGAGTGCCACAAATTTTACAGAACTGAGCATCAGTATCATGGAAGGGTAAACCACAACCCGAACAAGCTTTCTCAACTTGGTTAGCAGTTTTGAGCAATTGTTTGATTAAATCGCCCAATTGCCACGGAATAAGAGCAATTCCCGTCAAAATCATTAAGACTGTTAGTAAGCGACCGCCTTCCGACGTTGGAGTCACATCACCAAATCCCACAGTTGTCATGGTGACGACTGAGAAATAAAACGCATCCAAAAACGTTTCAAAAGCTTGTGCATTGGCTCGATGTTCAACTTGGTAAATCAAACCCGAATAAACAAAAATAATTGTAAATAATGTAAATAATATTCTTACAAAAATTACCCCATCTTCTGAGTTTATACGTAAAAAATAAACCTTAAGGCTGATAAATCGAACGAGTCGCAAAATCCTAAACCATCTGAACATGCGGATAAACTGGATGTTGGTTATCCTTAGCAGAAAAGGGGTTATCGCAATTAGATCGATGATAGAAAAGGGGTTCAGTAAGAATTTAATTTTGTTATTAGCACACCAAAACCGAATTAGATACTCTACGACAAACGTGATGCCAATTAACGTATCAATTACATCAATAGTTTCCCGAATAGAAGTAGGGATTGGATAGGTTTGTGCTACGAATATCGCTGAAGATAACAGAATCAGTCCTAAAATCAACAAATTAACAAATCTACCGACTGGTGCTTCAACATCTTCTAGGTAATATGCAATCTTTTGTCGTAGCAACATAACTTACAGGAATTGGATCTGATTGAGGTTGGTTTGGTGCTTTATAAGTCAAGAGTCTCCTCGCGCAGTAGCCGGATTATCTTGGAAGCCTACACTTACCGAGAAGCGGAAGTGTAGGCACTCTCACCGTTAGGTCTTGCAGGGTTCATAAAATGAGAGAATATTAGCGAACTGATGAGGTGTTATGCAAAAAGCGCATCGGTCGAAATTGGAAATCAAGTTTCAACTTCAGCCGAATTGCAGGTAAATGATCTAAACTGCTTTCGACACTTCATTTAGGTTCTAGGTTCGCTGCCCATGCTCAACGATAGCGAATACATTAGGGAAGCTGAAGCGACTCGCGTGCGAGTACTCAGTGAGGCATTACCCTACATTCAACAATTTGCTGGTCGAACGGTCGTCGTCAAGTACGGTGGTGCTGCGATGAAAGACGGTTCGCTTAAAGACAAAGTTATCCGAGATGTTGTCTTCTTGGCTTGTGTCGGCGTGCGACCAGTGGTCGTTCATGGTGGTGGGCCAGAAATCAACAGTTGGTTGGGAAAACTGGGCATTGAAGCCCAATTTAAGAATGGTCTGCGGGTAACAGATGCTGCCACGATGGATGTCGTGGAGATGGTATTAGTCGGTCGAGTCAATAAGGAATTGGTTTCTCTAATTAACCGCGCTGGTGGGCAAGCAGTCGGGCTGTGCGGCAAAGACGCGAATTTATTCAAAGCTCGTCCCGAAGGTCGCGAAGGGATTGGTTTTGTTGGGGAAGTCCAAAGTGTAGATATTAAACTGTTGGAGTCTTTGGTAAGTAGTGGCTACATCCCAGTGGTATCGAGCGTTGCCGCAGACGAAACCGGGCAAGCCTATAACATCAATGCCGATACGGTTGCCGGTGAAATCGCTGCGGCATTGGGGGCCGAAAAGCTGATTTTATTGACCGATACGGCGGGGATTTTGAAGGATTACAAAGATCCATCCACCCTGATTGCCAAGCTGGATATCCAGGAGGCGCGAAATTTGATTGAAGGCGGCATTGTAGCTGGTGGGATGATTCCCAAGGTAAACTGTTGTGTGCGATCGCTTGCTCAAGGCGTTCGTGCTGCCCACATTATTGATGGTCGCGTTCCTCACGCGCTACTCCTGGAAATCTTCACCGATTTAGGTATCGGTTCCATGATCGTCGCCTCAGAATTTATGCCCTCAGCGACTGTCGGCTAGTAGCCAACTCGAATTCTCACGCCCGGTGGATTGTAGATGACGCGGGAGGGTACGAAGACACCTCTGGACACTCTCGGTGAATTTATAATCACCGGGTTAACCAACACTGAATTAGAGACTGTTGAATTGATAATCGTTGGTCTAATCAATGTTGAATTCTGAACTGTACCTCTCCCTGGCGTGACAACGACGGTAGAGGACGACAGCGCACAAGGCTGTCCTGTAATCGGATTTACCGGCACGGGCGCAGGCATCGGATTGCCATAAATATAGCTACCACAGGACTGCGGCTGAATAACCACAGGGAGTGCCTGCGCTGACATTCCCACTGAGGTCAGTACAATAGCGCCCAGAGAGAGGGGGGCTACCGCACGAGTCAGCCTCAACCAAGTTGAGCTAAGTTGCCGAGAAAGAACTGTGTCAAGCATCGTTTCTACCTCAAAACATGCAGGGGATGATTAAACAAACAGAATGTCTTGCTGAAAATCCGGTTCCTGAAGCCTGTTGAGTTTTTAGCTAATGCGATCGCGCAATCACTTTCAAGATACAGCCAAAGACAGGGCTTCTACTTCACCCGCTTGTACGACTCGACCTTGACTCAGCAATCGCAGACTAATTTTAAAATTTAAAGAGTTCAACCTGCGATGCTTGGGTGCGGGTCAAGTTTCAGACCCTTACCTCAGCAATTAGCAACCAACAAAGCTAATTAAACTTTTTTAAAGCGGTCATAGCTAAAACTACCCATAGAATCGAAACGTGAGTTCAGAAAACAAAGAAAAATTCCAAATCGAGTACCAAGCAGGGAAAGCGGCATTTGAGCGGGGTGAGTATCGCACGGCTGTAAAGCATTTGGAAATAGCCACTGCTTTAATCGGCCGCAACTCTCGCCTCGGGGGAGAAGCACAGTTGTGGTTGGTCACAGCGTATGAAGCGGCGGACCAACGCTCGGAAGCTATAGCTCTTTGCGAGCAACTTGCTCGTCATCCCGACCTAGAAACAAACAAGCAAGGCAAACGCTTACTTTACATTCTCAAAGCACCTCAGCTCAAAAGACCAGAAGAATGGATGACGCGCATCCCCGACTTAGGTACGATCGCAGACAGCGAGCCTAAAGATCGGCGCGGTCAAAATCCGATCCGTACTCGTAAGCCAGAACCAGAACCGATCGACCTCAGTCAAGTCAACACCAAAGACAATCGATTTGTTTGGGTAGCACTCATTGCTCTGAGTCTGATCGTAGGTGGATTAATTTGGTTTGCAGCCTAAGCTTTCTCGTCTTGATGGAAGTTTATGTAGGCTGGGCAGCGTTTTAAACAGATAGTAAGGAGGATGTCATGACATTAGCCGTTGTTGATATGAGGCAGCTTGTCCGATGGTTGGGAAGCCGCTTGCGCGTTCTTTGGGTAATCTTGCTGACATCACTGTTACTGACTGGCTGCGTCAACTATGATGTCGGGGTTAACTTTCAGGGACAGCACCACGGCGCGATCGTGCAGCATATTAAGCTGGGAGAACAACTGACGAGTTTTAGTAATTCTCAGGCTGCCGAATGGCTCAAAAGCATAGAACGTCGGGCAAAGCAGCTTCAGGGTAAAGTTAAGCGCATTTCTGACCAAGAGTTGGTTGTCACAATCCCATTCAGTAGTGGGGCAGAATTAGAGTCAAAGTTTAACCAATTTTTCAACCCGATCGCGAAGAAAAAATCTGCCTCGAAAGTAACTGATACAGCGAATTTACCCAGCTTCAGTTCTAAGCTACAGCTGACTCAAGGCAACTTAATCTTCTGGCAACGCAATCGATTAAGCTATGACCTGGATTTGCGATCGCTCGGCGTGATCTCTGCTAACGGTACAGTTATTGTTAGTCCAGATTCCCTGTTAGATTTGCAGTTTAGTTTGGAAACCCCTTGGGGAGCGCGCAGCATCGAGAAGGCAGAAAATGTTGTTCGTCCAGATGTTTACGACGATGGGCATCGACTCGTATGGACGCTCAAGCCTGGACAGATGAACCATGTAGAAGCAGTATTTTGGCTTCCCAGTCCTCTTGGTGTGGGAACTGCTGTTATTGTCCTGCTGGTATTGGGTGGCTTTTTCGTCAAGTACAAATCTTTTCCTTGGTCAACCACTCAACCCACGGCACCAGCTACTTGATAACTTCTGCTGAACTACGAGTTAGATTGCTCCGTTTCGCGGTAAGCGCGAATCATCGCTTGCGTTCCCTGTTCGCCGCCCATACCGCCATCGAGTGATTGGACAATTTTGAAAAGGCGATCGCTAATTTCAACTCCCGGCAACTCGTGACTCGATGATTTGAGGCTTTCCTTCACCAGCCTCAAATCTTTGAGGATGTGCTTAATCATGAAACCAGGTCGAAAATCAGATTCTACGATTTTCGGTCCCAAATTAGACAGCGCCCACGACCCAGCCGCCCCCGTACTGCATACCTCAACCACTAAGTTGGGGTCGATTCCCTGTTGCTTGGCTAGCTCCATTGCTTCACATAGACCTACCATGTGGAGAGCGCACAGCACTTGGTTGCAAAGCTTCACCGCCTGACCGCTACCAACCGGACCGCAAAGACGAATCGTTTTGCCTAAAACTTCTAGTACGGGCTTGCTTTCCTCAAAATCACTGGGTTCGCCTCCCACCATAATTGTTAGAGTGCCATTTTTCGCGCCGATATCTCCGCCAGAAATGGGGGCATCGAGAAAGCGTAGGTTGTGTTTCTTCAGTTCAGTTCCTATTTTTCGCGCCGCATCCGGGCCAATCGTGCTGTTGTCAATCACTAAAGCGCCAGGTTGGGCTGACTCGGCGACTCCTCCTACTCCAAGTATGACTGCCTCAACATCGGGGACATCACTAACACAGGAAAAGATAATATCTGCTGCCTCAACCGCTTCGCGAATCGATGACACCACGGTTGCACCAGCACTCGCCGCTACCTCTACACCGGGACGATTGGGCGTTCGATTCCAGGCTTTGACTGAGTAACCCCCTCGCGCCAAATTAGCGGCTATATAGCCACCCATTACGCCAAGTCCGAGAAAAGCAACTTGTTTGTTCATGCTATTGACTAGTCTGCCTCTTTGACGATACTCGCACGCTGTCGCTAAATGAACAAGCGATCGCGCCCGTGACACCACCATCGCGACCAGACCCCAAAACACTCTAAGCACCGATAAGCTTAGATGCGAGTTAAATAGCGATTAGCTAGGTAACCTAATCGATCGCTCAATTACCGAACTCTGAAGAGAGTCCTCTAGACCAACGCCCTTATTTAGTCAATCGGTAACAAGAACGAGCATGGAGGGATTTGAACCCCCGGCCCTCAGAACCGGAATCTGATGCTCTATCCACTGAGCTACATGCCCTTGTATATAGAACTCAGTATATCATGCCTGCTAATTAGTCATCAGGTCTTTGGGTTGAGCCACGTAATTCACTAAGGACACAGAGCTGGAGGCAAGTAGGGGTGAGGCGATCTGCTAGACATTCTAACCGCCACTCTCTACAAGATAAGTTGCTTCGCACTAGGACTTATTGCAAACGTAATTTAGTTTGCTTGTTAGATTTATCCCTTTTTCTTATTTCTAGATTTTCGTATCAAACTTATGTACAGTTAATCCCGACTATGCACATAAATGCCTATTTCAGCATATTTAGCAACTATTTATAGTATAAAAACTATCAATGTTTCTATTCAATATACGTAGTAACTAGAACAAATTTAGGCTCCTAAAAGTGCAACAATTAAAGAATAATTACAGAGTTAATTACTGTCCTGTTTCAGCCTACTAGCTATG
>DATNPT010000542.1:0-3609 GCA_036703075.1 Chroococcales cyanobacterium | reverse complement strand
AAGTGGAAAACTTTATCGGGAGTATCCTCTGGCCCCCAGGCTTCTCCAAAGGCATAGAGAACTGCATCCTGATTTGCGATCGCTCTTTGAATATATAAATCTAACCGTTCGTTGAGGTCGTTATCTTGCCCAGGAACGTCGAACGGTAGCGGTTTCATTTGAGTGGGATCGAACAAGTTTGCTCGGATGTAATCTAGGGCTAGCCCTCCTGGCTTCCTCTCCAACTCCTGATAACCGAAAAAGTCCTTGCCTAATTCAGCTAAGCGATCGACGATTGGATGCTGAAAATTGTCGTTCACTAAGAACAGCAACTCGGATGGGCTTTCCTGCGACTTGACATTAACCGCAATGCGATATTTCTGTTTACCGTCAGTTACCAGCACTTGAAAGTGGGGATTAGCCTTTGTGCCTAACTCCCGCTCCAATGCTCGACACTTTAAAACACCGTAACTTTTCAAAGGCATTTGATTTCTCCTTGATTGAATAATCCAAAATCTAAAATCGATTGGCTTGCTCTAACTATCGGGCAGCTCAAATTGGGCAACGACGGGTGCATGGTCTGACTCTGGATACAAAATATCAGTGGCAAACGCCAGCGATTCGTCGTGCAATAACTCGTTATGGATTTCAGAACCTCTATAGTGCGCCAGCAGCATCCGAGAAACGAGGAGATGGTCTAACATTCTCCCCTTGCCATTGTGCAGAAGTGAGAAACGAGAAGGCTCTGGGATACTTTGTTCGCACGGCACCATCACCCGCTTGGCTAGCTTGCCATTCCCCGTATTCTCGATATCGCCGCGAATTGCCTCAATTGGCACTTCATCACTTTCTGCATTGAAATCACCGCAGACAACAATTTGTGCATCTTCATCGGCATCAAACAATCGATCGATCAGGATTCGCGTCTCCAGTGCCTGTCCGACTCGTTTGATCGAGGAGAGAAAGAAGCCCTCAGCCCAACCAGAAGCTGTTTTCCACGTATAGTTATTGACCTGTTGTCCTGCAATTAATGTTGGTAATTTGGACTTCAGGTGGACGGCGATCGCGTTAAGAATGCGATCGCCTGGAAGTTTAATCTTCGCATGCAGAATCGGTCGCTCCCAAGAGACTTCTTTCGCTTCTGCGTCTGGTGGGTTTGCTGTTACCGAGCGGTATAAAGGGGGAGGAGCAAATTTATGCTTGTACTGCTGGTGTTCGAGAATCTCGAAGCGACTGAGAATGACTAAGTTGCGCTCGTCGAAGGCTTGCTTGTTGTCCCCCGTCACCGTACTCACGATATCAAAGTCAGCGTAAGGCGTTCCCTGCAACAGTTTTTTCAACGCTAGTAGCCGACGCGGCTGTCCGGACTCTTCCTGTCCGTTTACTTCTTGCAGACACAAAATATCAGCATTGAGCCGAATCAATTGAGGTCGCATCACAGCAATGCGATCGTCCAATGATGGCTTTCCTCCAGGTTTATCGTCGAAGTTCTCTAAGTTGAATGTAGCGATGCGTAACTTGAGTGGCATACCTTTCCCCTCGAAGTACAATAATGGCTACTTCAACCAGAAAAAGAGTACTTCCGGAAAATTTGAAACAAAGAAAGCTTATCGATTCTAAATAGCAAATTTATTCAACAATGAGTTTAGTTATTCTTAAACTCAGCTTAATTCCAGCCTTGTAATTGAAACCAACCGGCTCGATTGAGGACATCGTTGGAATAGTCGCGCCCCGTTGTATAGAAATCAATATCACGTCCATCTCGAATTGCTCTGAGCGCGTTTCCTGCTCCTGCGTTGTAACCAGCTAAAGCCGCTCGCAACAGAACTATGCCAGTATAGTTGGTTTTTTGCCGGATGAAATTCCGGCTACTCGCTAAGACTTGAGTGCCGTAGCGAATATTCTCTTTCGCATCTTTCCAATTGCCAATCCGAGCGAATTCATGGGCATCGTAATCGATTTGCATCAGCCCACGACCAAATCCACCTCCATCTGGCGGTAATTTGCCTTTCCGCTTACCCCAGTCACCTGTCCCCTCGGCACCTGGTGGCTTGAGGAACAAACCCCAATGCGATTCTCGCGAACCAATGCCTGCAATGATGCAGGGTAAAAAATCAAATTCTTTGGCAACTTCATCGATAATTGACCTGTAGCTAGCTCGTTCAATTTCTCGCAATTGCTTGAGAAAGAAATCATCGTCTTTGAGAATAGTCGTTTCCATCAACTGGCTCATTTTTGGCAGTTCATCGCCCAATAGCTTTGCCCAAGTGAGCGAACCAACGATTCCATCGTCCTCCAGATTATTTTTCCCCTGAAAACGTTTTACGGCATCTTCTGTATTAGTACCAAATATGCCATCCACCTCTAACGAGAAGCCGTTTTCGTTGAGTTTTGTTTGCAGCAACTTGACTTCATCGCGTAAATGAGGAGAGGTATTATCCTTACCATCGTTCAACCGGAGTAATGGGTGACGCATAGATAGATTAAATTCCTAGTTATTCATAAAAGCAATTACAAAGAATCATGGCAAATTCCGGACACTCGAGTAATAATAATAAAGCTAAAAATACTTATATTTATAACAGTTAGAATGCGAAATAGTTAAATGATATCAATAGTTTTTATTCAGCGCTTCAGACTCCGAATTCTTAGAGAAGTCGGGACTCTTGTCTTCACAAATCATATCGAGCCACTCTAGTCGCTGGGGTTTTTTCTTGCGCCCGTCCCCGATCGCGTCCTAGCTTCCTCCTCAGCACGTCTTTGGTTGACCGACTTGTACTAGCTATTTTTCTGCTACAGGTTGGGTAAAGTTTGGTAAATTCCCCCAAATTCTTGGCACACTGAATCTTAGGTGAAAAAAATGTAAATCAATCAAGATAAGATGTCTACGACCAGGGCTACGTCCTACGCCATTGACTTTGGCACGAGTAACACCGCGATCGCTCGCTGGAACTCCGCTACCCAACAGCCAGAAACTCTAAGCTTAGCTGGACTGTCGGGGCAACTGAGTCACAATCCGCCGTTGATTCCCAGTTTGTTGTACGTAGAAGATGCTAGCCAAGGTCAGGTTACGATCGGACAAGCCGTGCGCGATCGCGGACTCGATCTCACTTCAGATGCTCGATTCTTCCGCAGCTTCAAACGGGGAATTGGTGCAGATATTCAAGGATTTATGCCCGAACTGGATGGCAAACTCGTTAGCTTCGAGCAAGTCGGGCAGTGGTTTCTCGAACGAATTATCGAGAAACTCAACAGCGCTCAAGAGTCGGAGATGGAATCGCTGATTCTCACCGTACCTGTCGATAGCTTTGAGGCATACCGGCATTGGCTGGGTGGAGTTTGCCAGTCGCTGCCTGTACAACAAGTCCGGATGTTGGATGAACCAACCGCAGCGGCTTTGGGCTACGGGGTTGCAGATGGGGAAACCATTCTAGTCGTTGATTTTGGTGGCGGCACTCTCGATTTATCCTTGGTGCAACTGAATCTGGAGAGTCAAGCGGGTAAAAAACCGTTGGGTTTTATTCTCAAGTGGGGCGATAAGTTCCTGGGTGAAAGTTCCAAACAGAAGGCAAAAATCGCTCGCGTGCTGGCAAAGGCTGGGCAAAACTTGGGGGGTTCGGATATCGATCA
>DATNPT010000508.1:0-21207 GCA_036703075.1 Chroococcales cyanobacterium | reverse complement strand
ATTTGATCGGCCGTTCTAGCGCCATCAGGAGTCTTAGCTGAGGCATTTCCACTACACGCTGTGCTAACTACCATTAAAAGACCAACTAAACAGGCGGTTACAATTCGATCCCAACGAATACTTTTCACCCACGAAATTACTTGGTTCATAGTGTTTTCCTCCGATTTTTTTGTTTTGAGTTAAAGATTACCCAGCTTGTCGCTTCACTTGGTAATCATTGCTTTAGATTGATGAGTTTGAATTGGTAAGGCATCGACTCATCAAGGTCTATCGAATTCATTACTCGAAAAAGCCATCAGTTGATTTAGTCCGAATTGATAAAGCTACCTCTACCTGCCTCCGGCTCTATCTACCTGTTTCGAGTTACTAGCGGCTTCCTCTGCATAATCACGGGTAAATTCTCCAGCTTTACCAAATGCCTCTTTAGCCCGTCCTAAACGGTCTTGAATGCGATCGCCAACGTTTGACTCCCGCTGAATTTGTCCGCCTGGTTCAGCCGTTTTAAAATCTTCCAAGCCGATTTGGGGTATCGATTTTTGTTCGTCGGCGGGTGCCCCTTTCAACCGGCGCTCTGCGGGATATTGAATCGCATCACCTGCTGCAATCAACTGGTTGGAGAGGATTGGTAATTCTGCTCTATCGCGATTAGAGTGAGTTGCTTTACCGCTGACCTTCGGGTCAGGGGAGATATTATAGTTCGTGTTAGTATCTCCACCATTCTTGTAGGGATTGTTGCCACCTCCCATCTGCACGGCAGGGTTGTCGGGACGCGCTCCTTGGATCGTGCCACTGCATGCCGTACCGACAAACAGTACTACTGTTGCCAACAATGCCGTCAAGAGTTGACGTAATTGTATCTGTTTGAAAAAATTAGTAAGTGTCTTCATTGATTACTCCTTTCAGCCTCAAGTCAGCTGAATATCTTTTCTTGAAGGCTGAGAGCCATCTCCTCAAACATCAGAATTAGGCAGCTTAGTAACACTCCTATCCAGTTCGGTAAAGAGTGCCGTAGTTAAACTAAAGCTGCCGATCGCAACTATCTTGCATGCGAGGGCGTTATGGGGTCAGCCTTCAATTGCACTTGTTGAGAAGAATATCTATAAAACAGGGCTCTCTCCCTCTAGCCAAAGTGACATTCTAGTTTGGCTAGAAAAAGCATGATTTTCTAACTGTAGAGAGAGTGACATTAGTAACGTTTTGCACGTTATTCTTACTCGAATTAACTGAAGATTAAAAGAAAGCCGATAAGATCGGTACACTCGTATTTTTATTGTGCCATCTACTACCCGATCGCATCACCTCAATTGCTCTGGTCTATCTATTAATTTTGTTGTTCTATGCCTAGAAAAATCTTGATTACGTCCATTCACCGGGAAGCAGCGCATCGATGAAAACTCTCTGGTTATTCATAAAACCTTACTTGCGTTGGGCAATTTTGGGTGGGACGCTATTCTTTTTAGCAAAGGCATTCAAAGACCACTGGCAAGAAGTAGCAGCGCTGCGGATTAACGCGGCTGGCTGGACGACACTGTTTGTCGCTTTCGCAATCACCTTACTCGCTCATATCTGGGCTGGCTTAGTGTGGAACTGGATTTTGCGATCGTTTAAGCAACCCGTGCAGTGCCGTTGGGTGCTTCAAGTTTACCTAAAAACTAATGTGGCGAAGTATCTACCTGGAAACGTTTGGCACTACTACGGCCGGATTTGGGCAGTAACCGATGCTGGTGGTTCTTTGGGGGCAGCCACAATCAGCGTTTTGTTAGAACCCTTGTTGATGGCGGCGGCGGCCTTATTAGTCGCCTTAACTGGTAGTCAATTGGGGTGGGTAAATACGCGAGGGACAGTTAGCAGTTGGGGACTACAGATTCTAGGTTTAACAATCATCTGTCTTGCGGTGCATCCGCGAGTCTTAAACCCAGTGCTTCAGTTCTTGAGTCGATTAAAGGGAAAACCTGCGGGTACTGAGATATTTCAACTCGCTTGCTATCCATTTATACCGTTGTTGGGAGAATTAGGCTTCTTGGGACTGCGCGGGACTGGGTTCTTAGTTTGCTTGATGGCACTGACAACCCTAACTCCTAGCCAAATTCCTCTCCTGTTTAGTGCCTTTAGTCTGGCCTGGGTGTTGGGTTTGGTTATCCCGACACCTGGAGGGTTAGGGGTGTTTGAGACAACTGCCATAGCGCTTCTTGCTGGGCAGTTTTCTACTGGGGTAATTCTCAGCGTCGTTGCCTTGTATCGCTTAATCAGTATTCTGTCAGAAGTCGCCGGTGCTGGCTTGAGTGTTTTGAGCGATCGCGCGATCGGGAGGTGGGGAATGTAGGCTTAAGCCAGTACCATTCAGGTTAAATGTAAGAGGTGAAGTCCTGACCAAGTACTCACTGCTCACTGCTCACCGAACACTGTTGATACATCTCCTCCTCAATATCGCTGGAATCGGGGAGATTCTCGCCTTCGCGGAGTTGAGAAAACACGCGGTAAGTATCTATAGGAGTGTCTGATTTACGCTCTCGTCTATTTCCATCCATCTTAATCAGATTGTATTGAACGTTATCGGCATGGATGGCAAACGTGATATTGAAGACTTCAAAAAAATTAACGACCCACTGGCACTCATCTTCTGGATAATCCACATAGTATTGGATGAGCTGAGCAATACAAATCTCCAAATGAGTACGAGCATGAGGGCAAATTAGAATAATTTTCAGAAGTACGATGACGAGGGTAAGGGGATTACCTTGCGATAGCAGCAAGATAAATAGTCCAGACGGCTCTTGTCGATCTTCCGTCGTCAAATATTCAATTACTCTATTGCAGGTTCTTAGTAGTAAAGCTTCATCTAGCTGAGCCTCATGATAATTTTCATACAGCAGTTCTAACTTTTCTGAAAGTTTTCTATTTAAAGTTTCACCAAAATCTGTATTAGCAACAGAGAATATTAAATATTTTTGTAGGGAAAATTTGAATTGTTTATACTTGACGTTTCGAGTTTGTTCCAGAAATATATTAGCTAAATTGGTATAGCTAAATGACCCTCGTTTATTAACAATCATTTTAATTAGGCGCAGAACGTCATCGCCAAGACCTGTCGGATTTATATGGGTTTTCTCTGCCCGACCATAGGTATGGTAACGTGCTGTATACATAGCCAAATCGAACTTAAACTTATCTTTCAGTTTCTTCGATAGCGCTCTTGCAATCTCTCTCTGTTCGATGGGATTCTTGAGATTAGTATATTGGGGAACTAATAAATATGAAGTGTAGCGATTACTCCAATGGTCTCGATCGGAGTAGCCATATTTAGTCAAAAACAACTTAAGTTCGTAATAGTCCTGGCTATTAACAAAATTAATCAGCCAAGCTCTTAAACGCCCCAGGGTTGCTGATAAAGCTTTTTTGTGAATTTTTGAATCCGAAAATAAATCAACTAATTCTTTGACATAACTATAATTCCTTGAGGTATCCCAGTTGTTTATTAATATATAGCAAGAGCGTTTTAGAGTATGCAAAAACTCCTTTTCGTTATTTGAAATTAGGATTTCAGAGAGATTTTGTATGACCTCTCGATTAAAGGCTGAGAATTCATAGTCAATAAATAATAGCTTAAACTCCAGTAATACTTTTGCTGGAGGTTGTTTCCTAACCAGTTCCAATAGAAATTGGTAGATCATTTCCTGAGTCGATCTCGAAGATACCCCTGACTTGTTGAGCTTGATGCGGGGTTCAGTTTGATGACTTTCTGAGATTACATCCCTGGTCATGAAAGTAGTTGAGGACTCTTGCGTCCTTAGTAAAGGTATAACAATCCAAAACCTGATGACACCCTGCGTCAAGGCTACTAGTCGTTTTTGCAGTTAGCTGAACGACGAAAATAGCATAACCTAATCATATAGATTTTACGAAAAATATACAGAATTCTCAGGTTATTCGCTGCTTTGGCCGGTTTTCCCAAGCTTTAACTGAACAAGTGCTACAACCCTCAATTGAGGGCTAAAGACGACTTAGAGACATACTTTAAGGTACATGAGGTAATGATTGACCTGGGAGATAGAAAAAAATTTTCATTGCTTCTTTTTAAGTAAAAGTGCTGAAGAGTTAATGAACAATTCAGGATGCATATCTCTACAACACACAGGAGTGAGATTTCCGAATTGTATTCCCTTAAAAATGTGAGGAAGGGGTAGTTCGGCGTTGCTAGCGAGTCTTGGAGTGTAGAAGACGACAGTAGCGAATCTACAGATTAGTTGGATTGAGACTTGATGCGGTTGATTTCATTTTGCAGTTCCTCGATTTGGCGTTGCAGCGTCTCCACCTCATCCACAGAGGGTTCTGGAGCAACATCAACAGCGCCCTCGGCTGTTGCGCGTCGGTAATTACCCTGACGAATCTGCCGATACTCTTCTGAATTAGCCCACTCTCGCAGATAGCGGATACGATCTACAGGAAAGGGATGCGTCAGAAGCGAGCCACTAGCACCGTTATAGAGGAGAAACTTATAGATTTGGTTGAGGCTGTCGCGATCGAGTTCTTGATAAGTTTCCGATTGACGAATGAATTCATCCAGACTGCATTCATGACCGTACTGAGTACATCCACCAGCAACTTTCATCATCGTCTGTAGTACGGTATTGAGATTGTCTGTAACTAGTAGTGCTGCCCGGTCGGATGACAACTCAGCTTTGCGACGCCACTCGTAAAAGGCATAAATTAAGCCACTACTAACTAGATTCCCCAAACCAAATGTTATGTCATCGAGTCTAGAAGCCATATTGATCGCCCACATGCCCATCTGAATTAAGATCGTGTGACCGCATTTGATGTGTCCTAATTCATGAGCCAGAACTGTGCGAATTTCCGCTTCACCCAGCAAGTCCAGCAGCCCGGTGTTTAATACGACGTAAGGATGTTGTTGCCCTAAAGCATAACTATTGACTTGGGCGTTTTGATTGACAAAGAGGGTGGGTTCAGGATGTATGTCTAAATCCCGAACGCATTCTCGAAATAAGTGATAAATCGTAGAATACTGGCGCGGCCCAACTTGAATGCTGTTGCCCATCAGATAGATAAACTGAGGACGCTCGTACAGAAATTCCACAAACTTACGGGCAACCAGGTCGAATCCAGGCACACTGCGTAAGGCAGCTTCAGCTTGTCGGTCGAGCGGGTGTCGAAAGGCGTCACTGGAAATTCCAGGGTAAGTAGGCATGAGGATTAGTTGGTCAACGAGGAATAAGCATCTGTTGAACTTCCTCTATGATAAAACTCGTCACAGTTGGGTCAATCTATCGGGGATCGGGTAAGAAGCGGTTAGAGATTTAAGCTAAGCCGGTCTAGGCTGAAACTCCCGCGCTGGGGTTTGTAGGGCTGTTACAGCGATCGAGTAGCGGTCTTCTAGCTTGCGATCGCGACATTCTCACCCTTCTTGTAACTATTATCTAAATCATACTAAATCATATAGGAGTAAAATTGAGCGATCGCCTCATGCCTCCTTATGGCTCGATTGCCTGTTGTAACTGAATGGCTGCATTCCACACTACTAGTTGTGAATTTCAGCAAGTTGCTTGAGCTTATGGCACGATAAGAAATTTAAGGTGCCATTTTTGGAGGATGAGGGGAACTCTTAGAGATTAGAGACCTCGTGCGCTCCAGGGTCAGTCACCTCAAGATAGCCCATTGGAACTATGCCAGATAACGCCAGCGTGACACCAGCTAATGATTCTGCCGTTATTGATCGAATCACTCGCTGTGTCTATGAAGCCATTCTTGAGATCCAGCAGCACCAGCCTGAGTTACTAACCGACAAGTACAGGACTGTTTCCTGGAAGGATGACCGCAATCGCTCGGCTTTCTTAAGCAAGCTAAAACAAGGACTCAGCCAAACCCGCGATGAGGGACTGATTCTTAAGCTCAAAAAATTCTTGCAATTTCTCCTAATCGCTCAATATTTTGATTCACCAAGGTTTAGCCACTTGATCGAGCAGATTCGTTCTTTGTCAGCTCAACCCGCAGAGACGAATAATTCTAATGGCAGGGGAACTTTACAGCCAACAGGTGTATCAGTTTCCCAGATGGTTGCAGCACCAGCCGAACCCTCTCAAGGCATCGCTATCTTACTGCTCGATGCTGAAAATTTACAACTCGATACCAATACCGAAAAATTCTTAGCGGAGGTTTGTACTTATCCCATTCAGATCAAAATTGCCTTTGCTAATTGGCGTCACATGGGCAAGCAAGATATTGAATTTCACGGGCGCGGTTACGAACTTATTCATGTACCTGCTGGCAAAGATAGTGCTGATGTGAAAATGGCTACGGTGGGTTCGTCAATTTTTATCCATTATCCGACAGCGAAAGAAGTCTTAGTGTGTTCCTCCGATGGTGTTTTGTCTCATCTGGTCACCACGCTGCGAACCCATGGATTAACAGTTTATCTAGTTCGCAAACAAGGCGATCAAATAACTGTTTTAAACAGCAAAACGTCTCAAACCCAGATTCATCCCTTAAAGCCTTTACCCCAAATCCCATCTGCTGAGGAATTTATCAACCAAATTAAAGAGTTAGTTCAGATTGAGCAAGTCCGAACTGAGAGCCATTGGGTCAGGCTATCTCGAATTTCGAGTTTATTTCAATCTCAATACAAATTAAGTATCCCTCAAGTTGTAGGTAGTCACTTTCCTGGTAAAAAATTCAGGGATGTTTTTCTAGAAAATCCAAATAAATTTGTTATCCATCAACTTTTAGATAATCCTGAACTTTATGTAAGCCTGTTTGAGGTAGAATCCCGCAAGACTATATCCAATAAAAACACTAGTCAAAACCCAGATGTTACAACGGCGACAGAAACTCCTGAAACTTCAACTCAAGCCAAGATTAGTTCACAGGCTGACTTGGAGCAGTTTCTGGTAAAAATTATTCAAAGCTCAACGTCTCAAGCTCCAGGCAGCTATATTCCTATCAATTTTTTAGGAACTCAATTTCAACGGCAATATGGACAATCGGTTAGTACTGTAATTCGACAGTTGCAGCTAAAAGGTAATTTCCTTAATTTTTTGCAGTCCAGTAGTGTTTTTCAACTAAAGCAAACCAATCAAATTTGGAAAGTGGCGGTACACGTAAATGGTTAGATAAGAAACATCTCTTTCGTCTAGAGCAATCTGAAATTACTAGACTGTGAGGTAAGGTTCGCGATCGCATCGTCTTAACCACAACTTAGCGTTCCTTTTTCTTAAACTTAACCAAGCATCGCCGAGATGTCCGATATCCTAGCAAGGAAAAAGATTTCTTCAGCTCAGTCAGCCCTTTTCTCATCAACCTTATGTCCACGTTCTTTGATTTCATTGCCAAGGGTGGTCCGGTAATGATACCGATGTTTGGGCTGTCTATAGCTACTATTGCTTGTGCATTAGAGCGTGGCTGGTTCTGGTTTCAGTTGTTACGACAAGAAGATAAAATTGTTCACGATGTTCTAGAAGCCGCTCGGATTGATTTGGACAGAGCTGCTGCGATCGCTTCTCGCGCTCAGTCGCTCCCCATCGGCCGCTATCTGCTGGCACCGTTAAGCCTAAAGCAACCGAGTCCCGAAACATTTCGTCTAGCTTTAGAAACAGCAGACAAAGAATTCATTGATGATTGTCGCTATTGTCGCCTTAGCGTTTTTCCGGATTTTCGTCACCCTACAGACTCAGCAGATTAACTATTTTTCCGTTGTTGGTGGCGATTTAGAATTGATTTACCGCCAAGTTTGGTATGAACCATCCCTCAACCACAAAACCTCCAACCACAAAGTCTCAGCGATCGCGGACCATCAACTCGTAGACTAATAATTAAATCGTTAGGGTTCATCCAAAATCCACAATCTAGCCTCCAGAATCGACAATGCGCTTCAAATCTCGACAAAAAGTCTCGCAAATGCCAGAAGTTAATCTGGTGCCAATGATGGATGTGCTGATGACGATCTTGACCTTCTTCATCATTGTCTCCATGACTTTGACAACTCGGCAGAATGCGGTCAATGTCTCCCTCCCCAGCGCTAATAAGGGACTCAGCGAGCAAAAAACTCCCGATCCTTTGATAGTTACCCTCAACCGACAAAAACAACTCTTTCTGGGGAAACAACAGATTACGGAAGCTAAATTAGCCGATCCCATGAAATCTTACTTACAGCAACACCCCAATGGAGCTGTTATTTTAAATGCCGATCGCAAACTACCTTATGAAGAGGTCGTCCAGGTTTTAGGAAAAATGCGAGATATTGGAGGCGATCGCGTTTCTTTAGCGATCGAAGGATAAAGTTTACTTTCTCTGTCACTTCACACCGATTCGACCCCACTCCCTTGCCGGAATGGGGTTATTTTTTTGAGCCAGTAATTGTAGAAAGCTCTGTTTACTATCGATCTATAGCTGTCGCCATCAAGGTTAGGACAGATTTAACAGGTCAAACGATCGCGTACTACTAATAAACCTTCTGCCCTCTGCCTCCTGCCTTTTGCCTTCTTACACTAGCTGGTCTTTTTCCTAACTATTTCTCTAAAAACGCAAAATGAAGTGGACAATTGTCCACCCCATTTTTTTGTCATCTTATATATTGTGACATTCTCCGCTCCGAAGACCAGAGATTCTTGCTTCGCTGAGTACCCTTAACACTGAAAGTCTCCTTTCAGCTGAAAGAGGGGCTAACTCTCCACAAGCGTGAATTCCCATGTGCCCCACGGTACTGTATAGATTATAACACTTACACTAATGCGATCGCTCCCCGTCTTTCGCCCCCGACCCTCAAGCGGAGAACTTCGACTCTAATGATGCACGGCTTTATTCCTCCCGAACGTTTTTTTCCTTATCTGACTTGGACTGATATCCAGGCAATGCCAGATAAGGAAAATGTAGCGATCGTTCAGCCAGTAGGGGCAATTGAACAGCATGGGCCTCACTTGCCCATTATTGTCGATTCTGCGATCGCGGTTGCTGTCCTGGGTAAAGCTTTAGCCAAACTCGATGCCTCTATTCCCGCCTATGCTTTGCCACCGTTGTACTACGGCAAATCCAACGAGCATTGGCACTTTCCTGGAACGATTACGTTAAGCGCCCAGACACTTTTGACTGTACTCACAGAAATGGCAGAAAGCATCTATAGATCAGGATTTCGTAAATTAGTGTTGATGAATGCCCACGGCGGACAGCCACAGGTGATGGAGATTGCAGCACGGGATATTCACCAGAAGTATCAAGATTTCTCAGTATTCCCGTTATTTACTTGGCGAGTCCCCCATATTGCCAAGGAACTCCTCACCCCCAAGGAATTAGAATATGGCATTCATGCTGGGGATGCAGAAACCAGCTTGCTGCTCTCGATTTTGCCAGAGCAAGTGAAGATGGAGAGAGCAGTAGCCGAGTATCCTCAGGGATTACCCCAAGATAGCCTGCTGAGTATGGAAGGGAAATTACCCTTTGCCTGGTTGACGCGGGAATTAACGAAAAGTGGAGTGTTAGGCGATGCGACAGTGGCAACGAAGGAAAAAGGCGATCGCCTTTTAGAATCAGTGTCCGATGGCTGGGTAAAGGTGATTGAGGATGTCTATAAATTCCGTCAGCCCCAAGTCAAGGATGCTTGAACTTTCAAACACAAAAAATTTTCCGAATTTGCCTGCTGATAGGACAACTCTTTAGAGTAACCGTTCCCAGAATGACAGGTGAACAATCAGTCCCTGTGCCACTTTACAAAGTGACTATACACTCACCCAAATGGCAGCCGTCGCTAAGCTATAAAAGATAGAAAATCAATGCGGTTAATTCCCCACTCTCCAGTTCGGTGGGGTTTTTTTTATTGGAGTTAGGACGTTAACACTTTTTATTGCAGTTAGGGCGTTAACATTTTTGAATAAGTGGAATCTCTTGGGGTTTCGATTTTGACGTTCTCTTGAACCCTAACAACGAACTGCTATGAAACTTGCGATCGCTCAACTCAATCCCACGATTGGCAACCTGACAGGAAATGCCCAACAGATTCTAGAGGCTGCAAGACTGGCAGCAGATCGGGGTGTTCGTCTCTTGTTGACGCCGGAACTCTCGTTGTGTGGCTATCCGCCGCGAGATTTGCTCCTCAATCCAGGTTTTGTTGAGTCAATGGCAACTACTCTGCAACAACTGGCGCAGGATTTACCACCACAATTAGCCGTGCTAGTGGGCACAGTCGATCCAAATCCTAAATCCGGCGATGCGGGTGGAAAGGCTCTATTTAACAGCATGGCTTTACTAGAACAGGGCAAGATCCAACAAATTTTTCACAAGCGACTCCTGCCTACCTACGATGTTTTCGATGAATACCGCTACTTTGAACCAGGACTTCAGAGTAATTCTTTTAGCCTTGATTTAAACGAGTCAGAAGCCAGAATCAATATTGGTGTTACCATCTGCGAAGATTTATGGAACGATGAAGAGTTTTGGGGTAAACGCAGCTATGCAATCAATCCAATTAAGGATTTAGCGCAGCAAGGTGTTGATGTGATTGTGAATTTGTCTGCCTCACCCTACAGCGCAGGAAAGCAGCAAGTCCGAGAGGCAATGTTGCGGCATAGTGCAATGCGATACCAGAAAGCGATCGTCTATGCTAATCAAGTTGGGGGTAATGATGACCTCGTGTTTGATGGCAATAGCGTTGCCTTTAATTGTGCCGGTGAAGTCGTGTGTCGCGCCCATCCCTTTGCAACGGATTTGGTGATTGTAGAATTTGATCAGGCAGCGCGAGACTTCTTACCCGCTGCGATCGCATCTGCACCCGCAACCACAGACGAAGAAATTTGGTCAGCGCTGGTACTGGGTGTTCGGGACTATACCCGTAAGTGTGGCTTTACGAAGGTCGTCATTGGTCTGAGTGGGGGCATTGATTCATCCCTCGTCGCCGCGATCGCAACTGAAGCATTGGGTGCCGAAAACGTCTTGGGTATCCTCATGCCCTCTCCCTATAGTTCTGACCACTCGATTAAAGATGCACAGGCACTCGCCGACAACTTAGGGATTACAAGGCATATCCTGCCAATTGGCGAGTTGATGCAAGGTTACGATCGCACTTTAGAACCGCTATTTGCTAGAACCGAACCTGGACTGGCAGAGGAAAATATTCAAGCACGGATTCGAGGCAACTTATTGATGGCCGTCTCCAATAAGTTTGGCTATCTCCTGCTTTCCACCGGCAATAAATCCGAGATGGCAGTTGGTTACTGCACCCTTTACGGCGATATGAGTGGGGGACTTGCGGTCATTGCTGATGTTCCCAAAACCCGCGTCTACTCTCTGTGCCAATGGCTCAACTCCGATTTAGCCTCAAGCTCACTACACAATCTAAAATCCAAAATCCAAAATCCAAACTTCCCAATCGTACCCAGTAACGTTCTGACTAAGCCTCCTAGCGCTGAACTCAAACCCGGTCAAGTCGATCGAGACTCTCTACCCCCCTACGATATTTTGGATGACATTTTGCAGCGGCTGATTAACGATAATCAATCACCGGCACAGATCGTCGAAGCAGGTCACGATCCAGCTATTGTGAACAAAGTCATGCGCTTAGTCGCCCGTGCAGAGTTTAAGCGCCGACAAGCGCCTCCAGGATTAAAGATAACAGATCGCGCCTTCGGCACAGGTTGGCGGATGCCCATTGCAGGGCGGTGGGTATTCAGCTGATGTGCCTTCAACAGTGTTCAGTGACCAATGAACAGTGGCTAGTGCAGCATGGCGGAAATAACTGTCCAGTTGAAAAAGCTTATAAAGCTGACTGTACAAACTTTCTTTCCTTCTGCCCTCTGCCCCCTGCCTTCTGCCTTCTTGCACTAGTGACCACTGAACACTGTTCACTCTTGCCGTGGGAACTCTTAATTGCCTGCTCGAAGCTTGCCATGTGGTTTAGGTATACGATTTACCGATTCTGTTTCAGCTAACGCCGCCGGTATCCTGCCCATAAGCCTGCCAAGCTAAGTCCACTAGCCCGTTAACAATAGCCGCAGCTACTACAGCACTACCCTTGCGACCTTCAATCCGGATGTGAGGAATCAAGGAGTCTTTGAGCCGGTCTTTAGCCACATCGACATCAACGAAGCCAGAAGGGGTTCCAATGACTAAAGCGGGTTTGATTTCTTCTGCCTCAATTAACTCCACAAGAGCTGTTAGACCGGTCTGAGCCTGACCGACGACAAAAATGCCTTCCGGGTAACGTCTCGCTAGGGTTTGGATACCCCACGCTGCCTTTGTCTTTTCTTTTTGGGGACGCGTTAGCGCCTCCATACTGCAATACACGGGATTCGCAAACGTTTCTTGAATGCGGGGAGTGATCCCCACTTGTACCATTGGCACATCAACCACAATTGTAGTGCGAGCGGCTAGGGCGGCTGCACCGGCTTGTAAGGCACGTTCAGAGAAACGAATCAAAGACTGATATTCAAAGTCAGCTGTTGCGTAAATCACTCGACGCACGATCTCATATTCTGCTGGTGAGAAGACGTGGTCGCCCATTTCGCGATCGATGATTGCCAGACTTTGGGCATCTGTTACATGCCATTCCATGATTGCTGATTTTAAATTTTTTTGCGATCGAGCCATCTACTATATTGCATCTTAAAATGCAACAAATACCCACCTTCTCCAAAAATTCGCTATTTTTTTGGTTTTCAACAGAAATTCAGGGCATCTAGAGCGCCTTGCTTTACGGATAAGATGCCCCTAAATCCAAGAAGGCAGGAGGGAGGCAGGAGGCTCCAAGACAAGGAAGTTCGTACAGTAAGCTTTTTAACCTTTTTCAACTGGGTAGTTATTTCTGCCACGCTGCACTAAATTCCTGGTTTCACAGTGATTTAAGTTTCAGAAGCAGAAGATTGACTGAGGATTGGTGACAAGAAAGCCACTAAGAAACCAAGAACAAAACCGATAACATTACGAGCGAGTGGCAACCAGTCCGAGGTTCGTGTTACTACGGGACCGATACCGAAGGCAATAAACAGGATCGCCCACAATGGTGAGAAAATCAAAGCCCACTGCCAAGCAATAATTTGTCCCTCTTTGCGCGGGATAGAGGCAAATCCGCAAATAATCCCACCCAGTGTTGAAGTAATGAGGGTAAGAATCCACTGTTCCCGTGGTAGACCCGGCACAACTTGGCAACCTCCCTTGACTAGGCAAGTCTTAATGGTATCTATGGCATCAACGATAGACTGGTTTTCACCATGTTCGCGGACATAGTAGAGATTGCCAAAGCGTGTCTGTAACTCAACCCAGAATGTGCGAGGGAGGAATTGATAAAGGTCATCGCCAACATTGAAGCCCAGAAGGTTTCCTCCGCGCGAGTCGGCAATGAGTAAAACACTTTTATCATTGAGTCCCCAAAAATCTTTTACAGCCCGACCGGGGGTGCGATCGTATTGAGTCAACACTCGCAGTTTCCAACCCGTCTCGGTCTCAAAACTTTCCAAATCTTTGATAAGTGCCTCTTCCTGCAGTGACGGAAGGAAGTTAGCCAGATCGATGACAGGCGTTTGCGTATTGGGCAGGAGGTCTGGATTATCGAACGCCTGTGCGGCTGGAGCGATCGCCCAAACTGAGATGGCAAGGAAAAATGCTGCCAAGGATACCAGAAGCCGTTTTGGAAAAAGATGCTGCATCGTAAGTGTTTATCAAAATCAAGAAGTGTGGACTTGTGGGGAAGATTTAAACAGCGGATAAGAAGAGTCAGGACAATCTAAGAGTTTCTTTACACTTGTTTACTTTAGTCTAATATTACCGGGGATCGCAAAGCCTTAAATCAATATATTAAGCAATAGTACTCAGCTAAGGACTTGTAAAACATAAATTATCTTGCACAACAGCTTAATGACCTGGCAATGTAGTGTGGGGGATTCTTACTTAAGAGCAAAAGTGAGCAGCGACCAACTGTTTACTGTTCACTGGTCACTGCTCACTGTTGAAGGGAATGGGTTCGCGTCCCAAAAGCCGCGAATTCAGTAGTCTTGGTCTTCCTCTGGAGATTCTAAATCTTCGTAAAACCTCGGCGATCGCGAACTGCCTCGAATATCCTGGTAAGCGACTTCATCCTCATTAGCGTCGTCATCTTGGTAGTCAGCCTCATGCTCTCGATATCCATTCCTAGCTGTCGAGCGCCCCGTCATGGGATCGGTGAATTCGCGATCGCGCAGCTCTAGTGCTGTTCGTTGAGACGGTGGCAGGCGATCGACTGACTTACGACCCGTTGACGGCTTTGTCCAGGTTTTCCACGCTGCTTTGACACCTGCCATCACACTACGAGTATTCACCTGTACCTTTCTCGCTTGGTTCTTAGCGCTGCTGATACTTTGGTCTACGTTTTGAACCACTTGACCGGCGCTTTTGACACCTTCGCTGACATCATCGGTCAAGTCGCTGATTTCTAGACCCGTCAAACGAATCGCCTCCAAAGTTGGAGGTAATTCCCGTCGCAGCGTATCCGCTAGCTTTTCAACACTGCGTGCTGCTCGTGCTAACTCTTGCAAGGCAGGCAGTGCGGCGACAAAAACAGCCGTTAAGCTAACAGCCACCAGTAAAATGGACAGTCCTAACCAAAATAAAGGGTCAATCACCGACAGGTAGCCTACAGTTGATGGTCTTGAACTGACAAGGGTGACTCAGACGCCACTTCATTCTGAGACTGTCTGAGTTCTATACTTTCCCGTTGCGACGCTTCAATGCCTGCGGCGATCGCTTCTCGCAACCGCGCCAGCGTACCGTCCCAGTTACGCAGGGCAGATTCTGAAAGGCGATCGGCTTGCAGTTGGACGCTAGTTGATAGATCTTCTGCCAACTCTGGTAACGCTTCAGCGGATTTCTTTAAAATTTGCCGCGTATCTCGACCAGAGCGCGGGGCAATCAGCAAACCCGTTACGGTTCCGATCGCGCTGCCTAGCAGCACACCACCAATAAATGCTCCAGTACTTTTCTTTGACATGTTCTGGTCTCTCTCCTTACACCAATTTTACGCAGATTTCCTGAGGGGTCAGTGAAATCCATCAACTCCTACCTAAGTTATCTGGTCTTGGAGCAATCCGGTGGTTTATCTCGATCGCATCTTAATCTTTTAACAAAAATCAGTGGCTATTCTCATCGTTTGCTGCTTTAGCGCCGCAGACGTTTCGAGCGTCTCGCTCGTCTCTTGGTGGCTACCGCATCCTGTTGCTCTGATGCCGCCACACCGGAGGCACTAGTAGAAAGCCTAGACGCAGCACGCTGGCGCACTCCAAAGCGTAAAATACGCTGTAGTAACGCCAAGACTGTCAAAACTTGCTGCACTTGTTCCAGTTGGCGATCGAGTTGCTGATAACGATCTCTTAGACCGCTAACCCCTAATTGCCCGTTGTAGATAGCCTGAGGCGCACCGTGTAACGTGAGATAGGTATTGCGCTCAAAGGAGGCTACAACATCTGCCGCAATCGCTAACGCTCGTCGCAACTTCCACACTCGCCAAGCTACATACAGGCACAGCAGAGAGATTAGGATATTGATACCTACAACGATTTGGAGCATTTTAGTCCTCTGATCGCGATCGGTGAATCGGACTTCAATCACTGACCAGCGATCGGTTATCAGTGGTCAGGTAAAGTGTGGGGATTGAACCTCAACGGGCGCTATGCAATAGCGCGGCAACCTATCTGATTGAGAGAGGTAGGAGATTCTTAATCCCACCGAGAAAGGAGCAGCGACCAACGGGTCACTGAATACCGTTTAACGGTGGAGAAGACTATAATCTAGCCCAGCTTTCTGGATTAAGGGAACGATTTAAGCCCCTCTAAGGACATATTTTTAGATGCAAAGGGCAAACAGTCCAGGACTATAGAGGAAAGTCGAGGCATCGATCAACTACTAATGGTAGTAATTTAGAGTTAAAAGATCCTTCGTGGGGATGAGGTTTAGTAAGTTCTAGGAGGGAACAATCTTAAGAAATACCAAAAAAGACTGAAAACTTCTTTATTCAGATTTCTTATTACAGCGCTCACTCATGAATCCTTCGGTTCCGACTCACCCTTCTAAAACTGACCATATTCTTGTTGTTGATGATTCTCCCGATAATCTATTCCTTGTGCAAACCATCCTAGAAGAAGAGGGGTACGAAATTACTTTGGCCGAGGATGGTCGGAGTGCTTTAGCTCAGATCGAGCACTCCCCCCCTGACTTGGTGCTACTGGATGTGATGATGCCAGAGATGGATGGCTTTGAGGTCACCAAGCACATTCGTGAAAATCCGAAGTTGCCGTTTATGCCAATTTTGCTGATTACGGCGTCCAATCAACCTAGTGTGGTGAAGGGATTAGACTCAGGTGCTGATGATTTTATTCGCAAGCCGGTGGAATTCGATGAGTTGTTGGCGCGAGTGCGATCGCTTTTGCGTCTGAAGCATGCCATAGATGAACGCGAACAAATTGCTCGACAACGAGAAGAGTTTGTCTCTTGGATGACCCATGATTTACGCACGCCGATTGTGGCGGCAGAACGGATGCTCATGCTCTTTCAGCAGGGAGCGCTAGGAGCACTGTCTTCCGGGATGGAGGAAGCTATCACAACGATGGCTCGCAGTAACCGCAACTTATTAGCGATGGTCAATACCTTACTGGAAGTTTACCGCTATGAAGCGGGCCGCAAGACGTTGGCGTTTTTGCCGGTGAAGATTCAAGAGGTACTTGAGGAGGTCATTCAAGAACTATCCCCGCTAGCGGCTGAGAAAAAACTGGATTTGAGGTATCAGCGCGGAGAGAATGTCAACAGTATGGTAGTGGGCGATCGCTTAGAACTGCATCGAGTTTTCACGAACCTAATCGGAAATGCCATCAAATTTACAGACACTGGCTCGATTGAGGTGCGTCTGAGTAATGGGTTGCAAGGTGGTAAGTCTGATGGTCTGTTGATTGTCGAAGTTCAGGATACCGGACCTGGCATTACTTTAGAAGACCAAAAGATACTGTTCGATCGCTTTCGCCAAGGTAGCCACAAGCGCTCTGGCAGTGGTTTAGGACTGCATTTGTCTAAAAGGATTGTAGAAACTCACCAAGGAACGGTTGAGGTCAAGTCCGAACCCGGTAAAGGTAGTTTGTTTATCGTGTCTTTACCCACTCGGAAGCCTCGGAGCTAAGCAGGGATTGGAAAGTTGCGAATAAAAAAGTTCCCTATAGGGGCGAGTCGATCGATGAATGTGAATCAGATAACAGAGCGTCTGCTTGACTCGCCTCCCGAGTAATAGTTTATTTTCTGGAAACTTCTTAGCGATCGCTTTATAGAAATTCATCAACTCTTCATAAAAAAGGGGTTACGCCCTCCATCCCTGAACGTAATAATAAGGCTATTAGATGCACCCTGATGATCGAGAGAGCCACGCAAGTGACTCTCTTCTTTGTTTTTCAACATAGGTAACGCATACTCTAGCCAAACACCAGGCTGAGAGCCTCTGTCAACCTCAGCATCAGGCGAGCGAAGTTGGAGGAGATAAAATGCTCGGAAACTTCCTGCTTTCTTCAGTAGTCTTTCATCTTTCCTCGATACATTGGGGGCTAGAGAAGTTCTCGCCACCCTGAGAGTTAGGCGGGAGAAGTATGGCGGTACATCTACTCAGTCGTTAAGTTTTTTCAGTCAACACCCTACCCTGGATTGGCTCCAGGGTTTTCCTGTTGAGCAGGGGATACACCGGACTCCTCCAAACCTCCACTTTTCGATAAGGTGAAAGAAAACTAGCTCTCCTTGGGCAAGACGTTATGTCAGATAGTACTCCATTGCGCGATCGCTACTTCGGACTCGTTGACGAAATCGTACAAGCTACACTGCAAGGTAAGATTCGCTCCAAAGAGCAGGTCTACCAAAAGCTGGTGCAGGGGGTTAGCGCTGGCACTGGGGAGATGTTCGAGCGCTGCCTAGAGGAACGCCTTACCACGACCCAGCAGCAGGTAGATCATCCCGTCAGCGAAATCAAACAAGCCAAAGCCACCCGAACGCTCAGAGCATTAAATACCATCAGTAGTGAATGGAAACGAGCGCAGGAACAAAACCGAACCCAAGATGCGATCGCAAGTGCAGTACAAGCGATTCTGACAGCCCAACCCACCGAACGCTTCACGGCATTAGTCCGAGTCATTGACCCTAACCGGCAACAGGTACTCAACTTTCCGCAGCTGGCTCAGTTAGCAAAAACGCTCGAACAGCAAGCCCAGCAAAGTTCCGATCCAGATAGCGCAGGCGAGATTCAACAACTATCGCAAGGCATCACGGCGGGTTTAGCCTCTTGGCAGCGGCTGGAAGATCATCTGGTGAGTTGGATTTACGACCAAAGCCAAGGCGCGATCGGATTTGAAGGGATGCCTGAACAGCGAGGGCCTTGGGCATTGTGGGCAAAACAGGTGAATAGTCCCCTACCGCAGTCGCTGTTTCAATCGATCGCGCGAAATCAACCGCTTAACGAATGGGCAGAGCATCAGTCGAGTCTGGAGTTGGGGGCTTGGGTTGAATTAACCGTGATTCTCCAGTGCTTGCAGCGAGGGTTGGTGACGTGGTTCGACAAAATGGTGTACGACTCTAAGGTGGGAGCAAAGCTGTCGATTTCTACCTTTATCGTTTTTGCCGTGATTTGGTCGCAATTAGCCAATGCAGTAAACCATTTCGTTACCATTGCCAATCGTGACGAAATGGTTAATGGTTGTTTTCAGGTTTGTCTGCAAATCCTGCGTGCCTTTGCTCAACGGGAGTATTTCCCCCTCTACGGTGGTGTGTTTGCATCGTTTAGCGGAAGCTCTCTGAGAGATGTGATGAACTACCTAGATGAACCCTTGCGGCGAGTTCAAGGAACTCAAGAGAAAGCGCGAATTTTGACCTTATTAGGTTATTCCCTGCGAGCGCAGGGTCAATACGACCGAGCCAACTCTTTCCATCAGCAAGCATTAGAGATTGCTCGCGACGCAAACGATCGCGTTTGTGAAATCGCTAACCTCAATCACCTAAGCCGCAACTGTGTCGCGCAAAAAAATTATGAGTCAGCGATTAGCTACAGTCAACGAGCATTAATTCTCGCTCGTCAAACTGGAGACAGGCTAGGAGAAGCGAATGCCTTAGCGAATTACGGTTACAGCGAAGTATTCCAAGCTCAAGACACCGAACAGCTCGATCCAGACGTGTATGAGAGTGCTATTCACTACCTGGAACAGGGTTTCCAGTTATCGGAACGATTGGGTGATGGTCAAAGTCAGGCACTCTGTTGCAGCAGTTTGGGAATTGCTTACGTTGTGGTAGGAAAGCCTCAAGACGCTATTACTTACCTCGAACAAGGTTGGCAAGCTGCCCAATTTTCGGGTGACTTGTATCTCCAAGGCCTCAACCTCGCGTACTTAGCTCAAGCGTTTTATAGTTTGCAAAATCTGGCTCAAGTGATTTACACCGGCACCTTAGGTGCGTATCTCCTAGAACAAATTGGTTCTCAGGATTGGCGTAAACCCGCAGGCTTGCTAACCATTTTGCAGGGTCAAATGGGAGTTGAAGCCTTCCAATCTCTATTACAGCAACAGCGATCGAAGATTATTCCATTCATTGGTGTGGATGGTTATGACTACATCCCGCAACTGTTGGAAAACTACCGTAATTCGATGTAGATTGCACCCAAGGTAACTGGTGCTGTTTTGATTAAAGCCTCTTGATTTGAGGGAAGTACTTGTTCGCTACGCAATACCAGGGAAGCATTGCTCATCGCGTTGGATACAGCTAAGCCTAGACGGAGATAAAGTCTCGTGAAATGCTGACATTCGTCGAGTCTTGCACGACACCAATCAAATCCGTGCCATTGTAGTAAATCGCTGTATCGGTGGCAGAACTACCAGCGCTGAAGTTACCCGTGACAAGGGAGTATTGATTGGTACTGCCACGAACTTCAATATAATCATCGGCTGGATTCCAATCGGCAATAATAGCGTAGGCAGAACCTTGGTAAGAAACTCCCCAAGTGCCGCCCAGGATGAAATAATCCGCGCCAGTTCCACCGGATAACGTATCGTATTCTGTGCCGCCAGTTAAGCTCGTCGAGTAACCATTTAGGCGATCGATACCATTGCCACCAGACAGGCTATCGTTCCCGGTACCACCGACTAGCGTATCGTTCCCGTCTCCACCCGTTAAAGTATCGTTACCTGCACCGCCAGATAGATTATTCTTGCCAGCATTACCCGTAATTGCGTTGTCGTAGCTGTTACCTGTTCCGTTGAGATTACCCGTTCCAGTCAGGATGAGATTTTCTAGGGTAGACCCTAGCGTATAGCTGATAGAAGCACGAACGGTATCGACTCCGGCCCCAGGGTTTTCGGTAATTCTGTCACTGATACTGTCAACAACATAGGTGTCGTTGCCTGTACCGCCCGCCATCGAGTCAAAGCCCGTGCCACCATCCAGATAATCATTACCATCTCCGCCCAAAAGCGTGTCATTTCCCGCTCCACCGCTCAGGGTATCATTTCCAGCTCGACCATCCAGGGTATTGTTCTTGGTGTTACCAGTTAGTGAATCGTTATTGGACGTACCGATAACCTTGACGAAGTTCTCGACGGTGAACGAGAGCGAACCAATCCCAGGAATCCCGTTAACCTTCAGAGAGTTGGTTCCGAGATTAACCGCTAAAGATGCCCCGCCTGTCGAGCTGGAGGCATCAATCACATTAGTTTTTCCGAGTGGTGCGACAATCCTGTCCACATTTAACAGCGAGTCAGTGCCCAAACTCCCTTTACGCATGACTCCTTGGGGTAGTAGCGTAATTGCTTGAGTGAGCCTGCTGTAGTTAGCGGTGTCATACCCACCTCCACCACTCATCGTGTCATTGCCACTGCCACCGTTGAATGTGTCATTTGCTGAGCCACCGAAGAAGTAATCGTTGTAGGAAGTACTATTGAAGGTTGTCATATTAGCTGCTGTTAAATGTTCACTGGGATGTATCTCTGGAGAGATGACACCTTATGCAAGTGAACGAAATAAACATCTGCCCAATGGCAGGCAAAAGCAAAAAACTGGTGATTAGCCTGAAAAAGAGATTGTTCAATCAACTTTTATGAAAAATCCTCGCCAGTTGGCATTACTAGCGCTTCGGGACATTCACAAGCAGGGTGCCTTCACCGATATAGCCCTCGATCGCGTGTTGCGAACCGCGCAGTTAACTGGTGCAGATCGGCGTCTGGTAACTGAGTTAGT
>DATNPT010000507.1:0-17964 GCA_036703075.1 Chroococcales cyanobacterium | reverse complement strand
ATTTGATCGGGAGTGACAAACTCATCGTCTTCGATAGCTACTACAGGGGGTGAGTTGGCAGCAAACGTTGCTGAAGCCGGGAAGCTACTGGTCGAAGCGGCTGTTGGTCGATCGCTCGTTTCTGCAAAGTGAAACGCTGGTGTGCTTCCTATCTGAGGAGGCATTGCGTTAAACGACGCAGGTGGGTTAAGGCTAGGAGAGCCAACATTATGGATGCGATCGGGAGTTAAAAACTCGTCATCCTCATCGCCTGGGGTAGAGTTGCCAGGAAAGGTAGCTGGATTTGGGAACGTGCTGGTTGGGCTACTGCCCCCGTTACGAGCGGTTTCTGCAAAATTATGGTTTTGAAGTTCGTCTACAGTGAGAAACTCATCCTCGCTCTCCTGGTGTTGCCAAGCCGGTGAAAAAGCTGAGCTATCTTCCTCTAGAGCCGATGGACAACCATTTTGGATCGGGGAAGTCCCGTATTCGTCATACTCAGTAACCATAGAGATAGGAGGTGGTTCTGGTACAGCCCTTTGCAATTGCTCTCTCAACTGCATATTCGCCAAGGCAACATTTTGTGCGATCGCAGCTTGTGTAGCGGCTCTTGATTCTGCATCTGCTTGCGTTGCCTGCTTCACATACCCTTCGACATCTTGTTCGATGATGTTCTCTACATTCGTGGCAAACACCGAGTAAGCTTCTGAGTGGCTTTTAAAACTTTGATACGGTCCGCTCAATTGGAAGAATTGCCAGCCTGCAATTTTCATCCCTTCTGCGGTGTTGCGATAGCGGCGATAGTTTTCGCCATAACTAAACAGTTCCTCTACAGCCGCGCTAATTGCCACCGCCTGACTCAAACCAAAGGCAGTCCAACCAAAGATTTCTCCTAACTTGAGATTTCTGGAATTTGAGCTGTTTACGCTCACCAAAGCGGGAACGATAACGCCCCCGATAATCGTAATGAGTCGCAGACCATAGTGTCGGTTACGAGACTTCGTGGCTCGACTTTCTAGCCATAGAACTTGGTCGAGCCAACGGCTTTTCATAAACCGTCTCTGCAAATCCGACAGATCGATTTTCTCGATCAGTTCGCTCATCTCTTGTTTGAGATAGTCCCGATATTGATTGGTTTTAGGCATTTTTCGCTCCCTGGTTTTCCTGAGAAAAATTAACGTTTTAGACTCGTGCTACACGATAGAGTTCTACGGTTGAAACTGTATTAGTTAATCGGCAATAGCTTGGAGAGTATTCCCTTAATCACCTTGGTCAATCGGGCAGGATGTTTGATGATATTGATAGCTTGCACCCGTCCTGATGCGGCTAGTTGCCTCGCTCTCCAATCGGTGACTTCGCCACGCAGTGCCGCCGCTAATTTGTCTGCCGTTCGTCCGCTACCATCTAGCGTGACGACGGGGCGGTCTGCTTCTACGCTATTGGCAACATCTCGCAACGTAATTTCGCCGCCATTGACCACTATCGTGACGGATGGAAAGCCGTTAGAGATCGCGCTAGCGAGGCGAGCTAACCACGGGGATTCATCTCCCCAATTCGAGCCAGGAACCAGCACGAAGTGAGTATGGTTTGGCTCTAGCGGTGCAGCATCCGGGCAGGGAGCAAACAGATCGGGAAGTAGAACGGTACCGATCGCGGCTACCCCAATGAGAGGAAAGGTTGCGCCTATCGCGGTACGCGCTTGACCCATAAAGCGCATGACACCAGCATCCGTGCCACCATCCACGACGACAACTCCTAATTCCTGAGCGATCGGAGCAATTTCTTCTCTAAAAAGCGTTTCTAAGCGGGTGATATCGGCTTCGCTGACTCCACTTGCGCCGCCCACTAGCACTAAGGTAGGTCGTGTTTTGTGAAACCCGAGAATTTGCATAGCTCTAGGCAACTCAGCGAAATGATGCACTTGAATTACATCGGCAGTCAGTTCGTTAGCAAAAGTACATCTGAAAGGCTTTTCCATTTAACGGCAAGTAGTAGCAGCGAAGTGTTGACCCTAAGTTGACACAAGTCTAACCGTAGAGGGAAGACTCTTTTGGTAATAATTTTGTTAAGAAGGGTCGCGAAAGGTTGAATTTGCCCCGGTTTTTAGAAGAAAAGCGCTCGCTCCTTGACGGTTCTGGCTTATATCCTCAACAGCGATCGGTTGTTAGTTGTTGCTGACCACTGATTAGTGACGACAGACTCTAAAACTCTAGTTTTACCGAAAAATTGGGTCTAAAGCCCCGTCCTTCCAGGACGGCTTTCTCTGCTATGATGTTTTGCGTAGAGTTTCTCCACGTAAATGCTAGTCCTAGAGTTCAAGGCTAAAGGAAAAACAACTCAATACTCTGCCATTGATGAGTCGATTAGGACGGCTCAATTTGTCCGCAACAAGGCTATCCGCTATTGGATGGATAACCGAGGTGTAGGACAGAAGGAGCTGTATCGCCTTAGCAAAGCACTAAGAGAAGAGTTCCCTTTCGCTAAAGCCTTAAACTCCAGTGCTTGCCAAGCAGCGATCGAGAGAGCCTATAGCTCAATAGCTCGGTTCTACGATAACTGCAAGAAGTCTATTCCAGGGAAGAAAGGCTATCCAACCTTTAGGAAGAATTGCCGCTCGGTGGAGTACAAAACTTCAGGATGGAAACTTTCTGAAACTAGGAAACAAATCACTTTCACGGACAAGAAAGGAATTGGCAAGCTTAAGCTCAAAGGAACGTGGGATTTAAACTTCTACCAACTAGAGCAGATAAAACGAGTTAGGTTAGTGCGTCGGGCTGATGGCTACTACGTTCAGTTCTTGGTTGACGCTCAGAGCAAAGAAGTTTTAAAGCCAACAGGCAAAACTATTGGATTAGATGTAGGACTCAAAGAATTCTACACTGATAGCAATGGTCATACTGAACCTAACCCTAAGTTTTATCGAACTGGCGAGAAAGCAGTCAAGTTTAGACAACGGCGTGTTTCTCGGAAAAACAAAGGCTCTGCCAATCGCAGAAAAGCCATTAATCAATTAGGGCGAGTACACCTCAAAATAAGTCGGCAGCGTGAAGAACATGCCAAGCGAGTGGCACGTTGCGTCATCCAATCTAACGATTTGGTCGCGTACGTTAGCGAAGCGGGGCGCGTTAGCGCACAGATTTGAGGATTAAGAACTTAGTGAAGAATCACTGTCTCGCCAAATCGATTAATGATGCAGGTTGGTATCAATTCAGAAGATGGCTAGAGTATTTTGGGATTAAGTTTGGTCGGATAACAGTTGCAGTTAACCCTGCCTACACTTCTCAAGCCTGCTCTAGTTGCGGCTCTCTGATCGAAAAGTCCCTATCCACGAGAACTAATGCTTGTGAGTGTGGGTTCGTGTTGGACAGAGACTGGAACGCCGCTATTAATATTCTGGAGTTAGCCTTGAGTACCACAGGACATGTGGGAACTTGGGTTGTAGACCCGAACGCTTCGGGAGATTCGACCTCTACTCAAGTTGGAGCAATCCTGCTTAAGCAAGTTGGGTCTGCGAACGAAGAATCTCCGCTCTAGAAGAGCGGAGAGTGTCAACAGATTGAGATTAAAGTGTGAGTTCGTACTGAGCGATCGCGTCTTTCAACTCTTCATGTACCTGGGACATCAGACTCGCGTCCTTCAAGGAGGTAAAGTCATATTGCTCGGATAAGAAGTTGAGACATCCTAAAACCCTAGCTTCCCAGTCAGATTGGTCATCAGTGTACCAATAGCCGAAAACTTCTATTTCTTCTAACCCAAATAACTGATGAAATAATTGATTTTTCTTTTTTAACGTATATTCTCCAAATACCCAAATATCCTCATCTTTATCGCGATCGGGTTGAACTTTCCGGCAAGCTTCTAGACTGCGATCGCTATTAATATTTTGGCAAGTTTTCAAGCACCAATAAAGTCCTTTACCATAAGCATTAACTATGGTTGTTCTTCTCCCATTCGGTAAAACAATCTCTTTAGGTAACTGGATTTTATCATTTCTCTCACCTATCCTGCGAGAGAAATGGTACTCATCTACCCACTTAGCAAGTAACCCTTCTACCGCACGAAAACTGTGGAACATGGCTTCAATAGGATTACCCTGGTTTAGTCTCACTACTCCTAGATAAGCTGCTTCATAAGCCGTCCACCACCACTCATCAGAACGCGCTTTTGCCGCATCTCCTCTTGCAGTAGCAAATTCAGCAAACTTAGCACCATTCCACTGGTTCGCTATTTCTAATAAATTGCGAATCTTATTCTCTAGAGGATCTGATGATTTCTCCCAATCAGAAATTAAAAGTTTAAATAGATGATTTAAGCCTAAATAGTCATAGCGCTCTAATAAATATTTGGCTTCTTGAAGTTGAATTCCTTGGAGATATTTAGGTCTGACGATAACATCAGCAGACCGTTGCTCGTATTCATTACTAACCATAAATTATTGTTTCTGGATGAATCGATACAGTAGATAGAGTTTGTCGAACTAACGGTAGGGCATTAAGCTAATCAGCATAAAACATTACCGCTTTTCTCCAGTTATAAATTATGAGGGATGAATTTTGAATTAAAGAATCTTAATAACTCAAAACTCAACACTCAACATTCACAACTAATGCACTATCGCTGGACTTCTTTTTCTTTGACGGAAGCTGATAGTTCAGGCGGCTTGGGAAAATCTACTACTTTTTCATTCGCTTTCCAGTAATCAAACTTGGTTGTATCGATATGCTCGACAATTCCTCCAAGTTGGCGTACCTGTTGCACCATATCGCCAGTTCCACCGGGAGCATCTCCCCCTTTGCCATCCCACAGGACAACGAGCCGAACCCGTTCAATTCCGTACATTAAGGTGGAGTAGAGCGCCCAGCGATTGTTGCGGGAAAAGGCATTTTCCCCGTCAGGCACCTCTCCAAGGCGATCGGGTTGCAGGTGAAGCGTTACATTCGGATGGTTGATAATCGCATAGAAGCGGCTTACCCAGTCATCACCAGCAAAGCCCACGGACTCTTGAATGAACTGGGCCTGATAAAACGGGAGGAACACTTCAACTTTCATATTGCAGTGCAAACAGGCTTCGAGAAATAGGATATCTCCCCCACAAGCCACCCCAGGTGCGATCGCTAAGCAATTCGTAGAGGGTTTTAACTTATCCAATACCGCCTCAATTCTTTGACGCGCTTCGCTTTCCATGGCGGCGGGAAAACGTGGCTGCGATCGATCGCGGCGGTCGATCATGTGACCGGAAAACAGAAGAACTTGTGAGGGTTGGTTATCGGCATCGAATGCGATCGCTTGTTCTTGGTGTTCAAATTTGTCCAGTTCAGCTCGCAAAACCGCAATGCCAGCTTTGACGTAATCGGGACGAAACGCGAGTAGATCCAATAACTCTAGCTGACTGAGCGTAGACTCTAGCGCAAATTTGCTTTTCCCGGCCAAAGTCAGCGCCTTTTTGTACGCTCTGGTCACTTGTTTTGGAGCTTGGGCCGTGCAGACTGCTAAATCACCTAGCGAAAGGAATACCCAATAATTGTTGTCATCCTTGTTTGCAGATGCCTCTAGGCAAAATTGAACGGCTCCTTTCAAGGTGGGTAACTGTTGCTTAAGAGCTTCCTCGTCTGGATCGCAGTCCGTGTCAACCTGCTGTGCTAGATGCTCCAAAACTGCGGTTAGGATTAGGGCATTGATACCTGCATACGAATCGTTTTGATTTAAACCATAGGCTTTGAGGTAACTCTGAATAGACCTTGTCAGCAACTCAACAGAATCGTAAGCAACTTTTAGCCGTTCATTCAGGTCGGCAATGTCAGCCCATTCACGCTTCCATTTGTCTTTGCAAATATGAGCTAAGTTACAGATTGCCTGGATATTAGTGGGTTCATCTTGTAGTAACCACTCCAGTTTCACAATCGCTTCATTCGATTGCTTCAGTCGGCTCAAGTTAAACGCCTCTAAGCGTCGAAACTCTGAATTTTGAGGAGTAAGTTTGAGTCCTTGGCGGTACTCTTTGAGGGCGAGGGCGTGATTTCCCAACTCCATTAGTGCTTTACCTGCCTTTGCAATCGCCTCTTCTTGAATCAGAGGATTCCTGACTTCTTCGGTGAGTAACAACACATCGCCAATTCGCTTTTGGCGCTGAGCGATCGTCACTCGCTCCTGCCACTCTCTGTATTCCTCCCAGTAACCCGTTGCCAAAGGAGTTCGCAGCGCTTTGGGATTGGGTTCTTCTAGACCCGTCAGTAAATTAAAAATCGGGCTATGAATCCGGTTATGGTCTGACTCCCAAGTGGCACGAATCGATTTAATAATTGCTTGCTTATCTTTCTCCAGATGTTGAGGGTCTGGACGCCCTTCATCATCACATTGATAAGGAAGAGTACGAACGTTAAAAATATCGTAAGGCATATACGCCCGACCGGACTGAATATGAATGACTCCTCGCTTGCGTAATGCGTGACGAATGCCTAACTCATAAAACACATTGGCATTATCAATACTCAAGTCAGCAAGTACCAGATCGGCGAGCAAAAGCTCCTGAAACATATCGCTTAAGATATCGCCGCTAACCGCCTCTTCATCAGCTCGAAATGGCTCAAAACCTGCTTCGTCCAGTGCGGGTTTAATTAAGTTTTGATAAATGCTATTAAAATCGATCCAACGCCCATCTGGGCCTTTTTTTCGACCAAACGGCATGACGACAAACGCATGAGGTAATCCCTTTTTCCCTTGACTTTTTTTCTCCTCTTCTTTCTGTTTAGCGGCTTTAATCGCTTCTGCTTCTTCGATGAGAATTTTGGCTTCGACAGGTATGGTTTCCTGCTTGGGCTGTTTTTGGGTTACAGATGGCTTTTTGGGCAATAAACCTGGCTCAATACTAGTGGGATTGGCGAACTCGATCGCTTGAGCGAGCAAATCGCTGGTTCTCCCCTGCAAGTCATGAACGGCCTGCCGCATTTGAGTCACACTTTGATGATGCTGACTCCAGAGTACTTTTTCTGTAGCTAGGACTAATTTGACAAATTCCTCACCTGTCTGTTCGTCTTCACTTAAACTTTGCCAGCGATCGCGAATAATAGTCAGTTCGAGAATTAGTTGGTTGTAATCGTTCGTAGCCGAGTCAAGACGGGATACTTCCAGCCAAAGTATCAAAGCAACCGATAATGCCGTAGTCAAGGCTACCCAGACATTCAAACTTGCGGCGAAAGCTGGGAGAAATGCACTGACTCCCGCGAAGGCAAAAATCCCGATTTGCAAGCGAGTTCTAGTTGTCTGCAATCTCGCTAGTTCTTGGGTATACCATTGGAGTTCGGCTTCTAAGCGATAGCGTAAGTAATCGTCAGCCATGAGATCGCTAAACCCTGGATCGCGATCGCAATTGTCGTCAAAACGAGCAGGCGGAATCTTGCCGGTATTAGGTTGCACTGCTAGATTGCTACCCACCTTCTCCATCACCTGACGCTGAATGGCGATTACCCGATCGCTCAGCCAGCGATCGCGCTTGGGCTGCCGTTGCAGTAGAGTTCGGTACAGGTAAATCTCTTTTCTAATTTCCTCTGCACCTGCCTCCAGCACTCGCCAGTCTTGTCCCTGTTGCAGTTTGCTGGCAAAGACTAAAACGATCGAGCTGATAATAGGGACTAAAATCAGACTAGCTCTTAACACCTGACCGATCGTTGAGGTCATGATGTCACTGTCCAAACCAGCCGTGACAATTGCTAACAGGGTGGCAACGACACTCAGTGCGATCGCGCCTCCGCGCAGCCTCAAGTATTGTTGAGACGTTGCTTTGGCGTTAGTCGCCAACTGAGCATAGCGCTGCCAAGCTGTTTCTAAAGCTGGACATTGAGTGTTTTCGAGACTCTCAATATTATTTTGCATTATGGTAGATACGTCCATTACGTTTGCCTTGCTGAAGTCCCTAATTGACTCTTTGTATCGATTTCAACTATAGACTTGAGAAGATATGAAATGCTAATAGTTAGCGCTCTAGTTGTTACAAAATTTTGCAGCTTCAGCTTTTGATCGTAGACTCTAATTAACAAGAGTTGATTTATCAAAAGCTCTATAGCGAGTCTAGATCAGTTTTCAACCTTATTGCTCGATTTGGGTAATGGCTAATGGCTTAAGACGTGACGAGAACAAAGCTACGCAAACGGTGATGTGAAGATGTTCCCATTACCGATTACTCATTACTATCGAGGTGGTTTTTTCAGGAATGAATTAGACTGGCTATAGGTTGCTCATATCAGGTAGATGCATCAAAAATAGAGTTGATAGGATAATCGGCTCTAAGACTACCAAAGTATTTATCTTGTTATAGACCTTATGTACGATTTTCAGCTTCGGGTGCTTAAACCGCGATACGAAGAACTGTTTACCAGTTGCAAAATCCGCAGTAGCTGGTTCCCTAAAGTGCAAGAAATTGCCCAAACGATAATGAGTTTGCGATCGCAATATTACAATGCGATAGAAGCTCAAACTAGGGTGCCTTGGTGGTTTGTCGGTATCCTCCACTATCGGGAATCAGGTTTTAGGGAAGCCCATCTCCACAACGGCGATCCTCTCACCGCTCGTACTGTCCACGAACCGGCTGGTCGTCCCTTGGCTCTACCCAACAATGGCAGAGTTTACACCTTTGTTGAAAGTGCAGTGGACGCCTTGCAGTTAAAAACCTTCGATACCGCTCAAGATCGATCCATTGCGGCATGGATTTGGAGATTTGAATACTGGAATGGGTTCGGCTATGCAATGCGCGGAATCAATTCCGAGTACTTGTGGAATGGAACCAATCATTTTGGGTCTGGACTCCACCAAGGTATGTATATGGCAGATGGCAGATTTGACCCCAATGTCAGATCGGAGCAAGCCGGAGCAGCCGCGATTCTTTGGTACTTCTATTACAAAGGGTTGTTAGAGTCAGATATCCAACCACAGATCGGCGCATTCAATGGAACTAACATGTATGCTCCGACAACATCTAACGGGGTGGATGCGTCTATGAGTTATCCAATCGGAGGTGTTGCTGTCGCAACCAGTACCGCACAGCAGCAAATTACGCTTCAAATCCTGGATGTCTTTCGGTATTATCAAAGGCTCCCTCATCAAGATGCAGCGATCGCATGGCTGCAACAGCAACTCTCACCTGTAGTGTTGGCTGAATTTGCTCGGCTTTGGCGAGACGGCAGCGCTAACGGAGTAGCAGGAATGAGTTCTCAGCCAGTCGCGATGGGGATGAGGGTGCAAACGGTAGCAGCACCTCCTGCACCCGTGCAACTTCCCATATCAGTCAATACGCCCGTACAACCACCAGCCCAACCTGTTGCTAAACCCCTTCCCCTAGTCGAGGGCATTATTGCTTATTGTGAAGAAGAGGGATACAAAATTGACCGAGGAGTTGGGGAAAAGAACATTATTTATGTGGAAGGAATGTATCCAGATGGACGATTGAATGAAGATACATTCAATGCCTGGAACGATACCCGGATGGTAATTGGGTTTTTTGATGGCGTTCCCAAAATTATCGGGAAATGGGAAGCGACAACAGAACCAGGACGGTACTACACCATGCGCCCGATGAATGTCAACGGAGCAGCAAGAATCAAGTTTGGGCAGTATAAGGCGTGGATAGTAGGAACACACCTGAACAGCCACGAAGCCTTAGTCCAATTGGGTGGGCCTGTTACGGTGTACCGAGATTTAAACAAGGATGGCATGAGAACTGGCGATCGCACAGAAACAGGTCAGTTTGGTGTGAACCAGCACTGGGGAGGAGATTCTCCTACAGACGATATCGGTCGTTGGAGTGCGGGATGCTTAGTGGGTCGAACGAAGGAGGGTCATCGAGAGTTTATGAAAATCATCAAAAGCGACCCCAGATATTTGAAAAGCAGAGCCTACGTCTTCTCGTCGATCGTGATTCCAGGAGATGATTTATTTAAGCGCTATCCGCCAAGTACTTGAGTGTTGGAATGCGATCGCTTTTGTTGGATGAACAGATGCGATCGCTCTTTCCTTGCTGCACCATTCAAACAGTGACCAGGTAATATCATTTAGAAAAATAGTTGAACAGTTGTCACAGAAGTGCCACGGCAGCGACACATTAGAAAAGTACTCTAGATTGGGAATTCTTTGAACGCGATGTCCCCTGACACTATCGTCGTGTCAGGGGTTTTTCATTCATACTTAATTTTTGTTAAAGTCTCATCACCTTATCATCACTAAATGGATATACTGCCATAAAAAACTAAAAAGTTGAATGTCTAAAGTGAATCAGCAACAATTTATCGGGTTAACTCTGGCAGGGTTGGCAACTATTATTCCTGTGGGAATACTCAGCAGTAGTCCTGCTAATGGGCAGACAGCTATTGACTTAGCAACTTTACGGAGTAGCGCCCTGTCTAAGCACAATAGCTATCGAACCACTCATCATAGCCCTGCTCTGACGCTCAGTGACTCCCTCAACAATACTGCTCAAACTTGGGCAGATCGGATAGCTGCAAGTGGAAATTTAGCACACAGTTCCACTAGTAATGGAGAAAACCTATACGCTTCCTACACGACGGCGACCTCTATTTCCGCAGATACCCTTGCCAATAACACGGTTCAGTCCTGGTACAACGAAGCTTCAAAATATGACTATGCCAAACCAGGATTTTCCTCCAGTACTGGGCATTTTACCCAGGTGGTGTGGAAGAGTGGTACCCAAGTAGGCTGTGGTGCTGCCAAGGGTACCAAAACAATTAACGGTACGCTGTATAACGCCTTCTATGTGGTTTGTCAGTATGCGCCCGCGGGTAATGTGCAAGGGCAGTTTCCGGATAACGTGTTAAAACCGTAGTTGAAAAAAGAAAGGCGGATTGACATTGGTCGTAACTCCCGTCCGGTACGCAGTCATTTTTGAAAACTCCTTGACACCGAAAGTAAACTCCTGACCAACGATTCACTGCTCAGGAGCGTAACTGTTCACCCTTAAACCACTGGGCATCTACCCATCCATCGGATATAAATTGGATAAGTGGCATGATGGGGGTTGGTGACAATTATCGATGAACAAGTTTTCTACTCACTTTCGTTGGCTTTATTTAACTGTTGGTCTTTTAAGTAGCAGTCAAATCGCCATTATCGGAAATTCAACTATTTTAAATCCAAGAGTAGTATTAGCCGCCAGACCCATTGCACAAGTTATCGAAATTCCCAGAGCCGAGAACGTTAACTACGAAAGATATTATAATAGTCGCTTCAACTACTCACTGCTTTATCCCACTAACATTCTGGTCAAACAGCAGGCACCCGAAAACGATGATGGTAGAACCTTTACGTCTCCCGATCGCAAAATCATTATGAAGGTTTTTGGAAGTCACAATGTGTTCGACAAAAACATTCAAAACCTCTATCGCGAAGAGTTAAATCAGCCCAATCAGACCGTCACTTACAAGCGGCTTGCAGATAACTGGTTTGTGATTTCCGGGTACGAGAATAATCGGGTTTTCTACAACAAAACCCTGCTCCATCAAGGTGATGTATTGACTCTCTCAATTGACTATGACAAAGCGTTCCAGCCTAAATTTGACCCCATTGTTGCAGCAATCTCTCGCTCCTTCCAAGCCTCTCAATAAGAGGTTGATATAGCAAAAGGCAGAAGGAAGAAGGCTCCAGGGCAGAGAGCACAAGGTTTATTACTGGTACGTAGTCGTTTGGGCAGTTACAGAAAGTCCTAACCTTTAGGGTGACAGCTATATTAAATCGAATGCACTGACTTAAGCATTAATCAACCCTTGCGCGGGGGGGAGAGGGGGAGACGCTTGTCCCCCAATGGGGGTTTGGCGGAAACCCCCAAGTCCGGGTTTTCTTTAGTACCTGCAACTTTCGCCTTAAGTCAGTCCCATTCATATTAAATCCCTTTGAATGCATGCAATGTAGAGACGCGACATGTCGCGTCTCTACAGGATTTTGATTTATTCGCAACAATTACAACGATTTGATGCGAATATTGCGGAACGCTACGCGTCCTGTATGGGTTTGCAAGCCAATAAAACTAGGTGCATTTGCCCCACTGGGTAGACCTCGGTTAGGGTAAGGGTTTTGGAATGTAGTCACTTGGTTTCCATTGAGGAAGACGGTGTAAGTTTGTCCTTGTACCCGAATTTCGTACTCGTTCCATTGCCCTAAAGGACGTACTGGCTGAAGTGTTAGGTTTTGACTATCCTCGTTGTAGATGGCACCTGTTGTGCGAAATCTCGCATCAACGTTCTTGCCAGGAGGACTAGAACCTCTGCCTAGCGCATCAATTTGTACCTCGAAGCCAAAGTCAACTCCTACGTAAGCGGCGTTGTCATAACCTTTGCTTTCAGGATTCGGAAAGCGGATGAAGACACCGGAGTTATCGTCTTGCTGCCAACTCAGCCATTCCAATTTGAGAATAAAGTCAGGTGGCGTTGGTGTAGTACACCAGTAGAGTCCGATATCAGAACCGGGCAAGGCTTCCAGAGTGCCATCAACAACGATAAACGTTCCAGGATTGTCTTTTCCTGGCTGATTCTTAATCGTTGACATCCGCCAGTTGTTGGTCGTGAAGCCATCAAACAGGGGGGTAAAGCCGTCTGTGGGCATAAAAGGTGTCGGTTTGCCTAAACGATCGCCTAGCCGTCTCACCAAAGCAACACCCGTAAGCATTGGATTGGGAGAGCCAAGAGTGGGAAACACAGCAGGGCCAGCGACATAAGCATTTGCAACTTGATGAAAGCGCCCGTCTGAGTTAGTCACCGAGGTATTAGGATCGTTGCCCATCCAAAGAGTACCTGCCTCATGGTGGGTTGTCCCCAAACCGTCGCGGCGTCCTGAATAATCGTAGGGCAAAATAGCTTTTAGGTCATCGCTGGCAGAGGCTTTCACGATTCCCTGCGGGGTTAATACTTCAAACAATTGACCACCGGCGAAGACTTTCGCCACATCATCAGAGGCTGTATCCATTGCATCCCAGAGAACTTGGTCGTTGATACTCTGGGCGCTTCCTCCGGGTTGGAGTGGATTTGCGATCGCGACAAACGAGCGAGGTACACCAAACTCATCAGATTCCGGATCGAGTCGGACAAAGCTATTGGGGTTGTGGGGCACCATTTCACCAATAGCGCGAATGGTAATGACAACGTGAGTATCGGTTATGGAGCGAAATGCATCAAACGTATCAATATCTGGGATTTTCTTGAATAGTTCAGCCTCAGAGTTGGTACCCATTGCCCCTAAACCTGCGGCGGTAATTTGTAGGTGGAAGTGTCCTACCGTGCCGTCGGTATGCTGATGGCGTCCCTTGACAAATAAGGCGGAGGCTTGCAGTTCTTGGGTTAGGTTAGCCGGTAAGGCTGTGCGAGGGATGCGAATGGTTAGATTAGAACGCAGGTGGGCGATCAGGTTTTTGCCAATTAAGTTGTAGTTGGAAATGCCACCAAAGGAAAGTAGTGCTAAGCGAGTGCTTTCAATCGTCCCCAAGGCAATAATTACGGCCCCATTGGCTGGAACGGGTATATTACCTTGATTCGTCTGGACTTCAGTAACGCGATCGCCTACTTTAGTTAATCGGTTGACATGACAATTGGGTACCACCATCAACCGTTTCTTCACATCGTCGTTATTGGCCTCCGATTGTGCTGTTCGTGCGGCCTTAATCAGCAATGGCGCAGTACTGAACTTATTGAAGGGGAAAAAGCCGGAACGAGGCGTGTTGCTTTGAACCGCTAACGGAGCCTCTAATTTGAATAAGTTTTCTTGACCAGGTGGTACATCATCGAGATGCAGTGGTAACTGTGCGAGTGGAATGGCGTCTGTTACCTTATTAGTGTTGATGCCTTGGAACAGAATTTGGCGAAGTGCCTCGTGTAACGAACCATAAATGAAATCGTTAGTTGCATTGGTGCCAATCTGTTCGCTTGCTTGACCGAAGTACTGACTGTTCAACTCAGCGAGGACAGTGCTAGGCCATAAACTTGTCGGGGTCTCAGCATCCAACAGTTGTGGCGACCAACCTCCAAAAAATAGCGATCGCCCACCGAGGCAATAGGCTAAGCCTGGAAATTTAGCAGTGGAATGCCAAGGTAGCCCCCATACTTCATTACGCGGCGTGCGATCTTGACCAATATTCCTCAGATCGGCGATGCTGGTTGCGCCTGGAGGATCGAGTCCCAGCATCGGCAAATTTTGTACGTGCTCAGGTACCACTAACGGACCACCTTCAAGTACCAAAATCCGATGGCTGTGTGCCTTGTCAGCATAAAACAGGTGCTGAGCTAAAACTGCACCAAAGCTACCACCTCCAATGACAATGATGTCAAACGGACGAGCATCAGGGCGTATAGTTTTATCTGTGCTGCGTAGCGCTTCATCTAACCCATTGCAGACATAGCGACCCATTACATCGCGGGAAAAATCTGTCGTTTGAGCAGTTGGATTGGTTGCCATTATTTTCCTATTGAGTATTAAGTATGTTATTGCAGTTGAAAAAAAGCTGAAAAAAGATACGATTGATGCCTAATCCCGATTCTTGTAATTTGAGTTTTAGACAGAATGCTAATCCTTCAACTGTTTAGTTAAAGTTAGTTGTATAGATTTTGAGCAATAGGCTAAGGGTTTGACAGTACCCTCATGGGTACTCTTGACTTAGGAAGAATGGCACTGACTTAAGGCGAAAGTTGCAGGTATTCAAGAAAACCCGGACTTGGGGTTTCCCCCAAACCGCCATGGGGCGACAAGCGTCTCCCCCTCTCCCCCGCGCAAGGGTTGATTAATGCTTAAGTCAATCGCCGTCCGGATTGGTTGTTAGATTGCTGGTAGAGGTAATCGTTATCGAGCTGACGTGTTGCTCAGTATGGAATTAACGATAGTTTGGGCTATTGTAGCGTTCGCTTCCATCCTAATTCTTTTAGGTTTATGGTTGTTAGTACAACGGCGAATCGACGCTTCAGCATCATCTAAACGTTCCCAGAGGAGAAATTTAGCAAAGGAGCAAGCCGCAGTTTGGCACTCCTCAAAAGCCAGTTCGGGAAGCGATCGGACGGTACCCAAACCTACTCCAAAGGGAAATTCATCTGATGCCCGTACCCAGGCTGGACGTTCCCAAAAGCAGAACTGGGCAGACGAGCCAACCCAGACTAGACGTTCTCAAAAGCGAAACTCGATAGACGAGCGAACCCAGAGTAGACCTTCCAAGAAGCAAAATTCAGCCGATGAGCCAACCCAAGCTGGGCCTGCTCAGAAACAAAATTCAGACGATGAGCCAACCCTGATGAGAGGTAAGCAAAGCGATCGCGTAAACCCAGAAGATGAGCGCACAATATTCTAACAATTCAGTCAAAATCCTGAACTTGTAGAAACTATGATCGAACTCGTAGTCATTGATGAGCAAACAGGTGAGTCTCAGGAAAAAAAACTGGCACCAGAAACTCTAATTGAAGGTGGGGGACTCATTGGCCGACATCCCAGTTGCGATATTGTTCTGACTAGTCCTGAGGTGAGTCGCGTACACGGCAGGATTGTGTACAAAGATGGGCAGTATTACTTTACCGATCTTGGTAGCACGGGAGGTTCTCAAGTCAACAAACAAGAAGCTCTGACTAATGAGAACTTCCTTCTGAAGCCCAATGATGTTATCCGAATTAGCGAATTCATCCTCCTAGTCAAAGAGGTGAAGGTGAATGGTAGTAGTCCAATCCAGCAGCCTCAACCCTCTCAAGAGTTGAATGTAGCATCAATTGAGATTGCACAAGTGATTTTCCAGGCAGAGGAACTAAAAGCTCAGGGCATACTGAACCAAATTACCTCTGAATTAGTTTTTCGAGGCAAGCTACTCGTAGAAGGGTTGTCGTTCTCCAAACGCTTCCGCCAAAAAGCGATCGATCTGTGTCAAGCAGAGCTGGATACAGGGAAATTGTGTTTATTGGTAGAGCATTCAGACCATGTCACAATTTGGCAGGAAAAATAATCAGAGTAATAGGTTTATTAGGAACATAAAGGATTGAATGACGCAAATTCATTATTGGCATAAACTACTTTCATTCGTGGTCAAGTAATTTTGCGCTATGAGCCTTGCGCGACCATCAGACGTTCTAGAGCTGTCTCGCATTCTTGATAAATCCAAAAGGTTCGATTGATTCCCTGGATTTTCAACCCCTGTGCTAAACCATTTAAAACTTGATTCTTAGTTTGCTTTCCAAGAAATTCCAGAATCCTACCAAGTAGGGATGCCGTTATTCTAAATAAGAAAATACCTAGCCTTCTTAACAGATTGGAGTTTTGGAGTGAGAACAGTCTTGCATCATCCTCAATTACCAGTGGTTTTGTTCGCCAGACTTTCAATAGCTGCCTGACTTGCTTGCGATCGCCTTGAGCTTCTCTATAAGCAATTAGAGTTCTATACTCTAATGGGTTGAGAGGATAAAAATCCCGCGCTCTTGTAGGATAAAGGACTGGTATATTGTCTTGATTTAGATGCTCTTGATAAACTCTTCCCTTAACTCGCCACTCCGTTTCAACTTTAATGCGGCGGTGTTGCTTGATATTGATACGGCTTAAAAGTGTGGTCAAAGCAGGAAGTATAATTGACCAAGCGATAATTCCTATTATTAGTCCATGAATATTGCCCTTAAAGGCTGGATTCCATAGGAAGAAAACTAACATAGATGAACTCAGCAGCAACATTAATAAAAAAGTGACGTTAAAAATCGTCGTCAAAACATTAAACCTAGTTATCCCTACGAACCTATAGACTACTTTGAGAATCCCAGTTAAGACAAACACCAAAAAAACGCAACTCAGATAAGCCGTTAAAAAGTTAGATATAGAGAAAATTAATAAATTAAGAAAAGCGTTGTTGCTCAAGCCATTTTTATCAAAAGCTCCTCCCGAAAAAACAGCAGCAATACTCGCGAACGTAGACAGAAGCAATGCTAGCCTTAAAGCAATCCGGGGAGTTAATGAAGGAAAGTTTCTTGTGTCAAGGTAAAATACCTCTTTGCGCTTTGCCACACCTGTACGAATCAACCTGATATCTTCATCTAGTTCTGCCTCTTCCCTAGGAGCCATAACCGTATTTTTGAGGCGGACATAATCAAGTTTCAATCCCGATTGGAAAATGCCATCTTTTTTATAAGCATAGAAATGGCGAAGATTAGGTTTTCTGTGATTTGAACTAAATGATGATTCTGTCATGGCTAGTAAGAAATAGAGCTTATGCTGACGGGAAAAAGGGGAAGACTGGGGACAGTAAGAGGTGTTCAGGTTTTTCTGAAAAACCTAAGGTATGCAATCTAAATGCGCGTTAGCTTAACACGCCTCAAGTCATCTCTCAGGCTTGAACTAAGAAGTCACTGCCAGACAGAGAGGTTAATCCAGAGAGATGGGCAAATAATCCCCCTGTTCCCAGTCCAGCCGCAGCACCATCTGGGTTATAGAACAAGTCGCCGTTAAAAGAGTTGAAAACAATTCTGGCAGAACTACTTCCGGCTATTAATGTGCCATTTGTAGCAGCATTAATGGTGGCAAAATCGCTGCTACTTAAAGCACCTCCAGCCGCACTCGTGAGTGCCGTGAATGTGTCTTTGTCCAAGACGATTTTGTCTGTACGTCTGCGGAAGCCCCTGATAGTGTCTACCCCTACAGCCGCAGTCGCGAACGTTAAACCAGTATCGTAGACAAATCGATCTGCACCAGCACCCCCAATTAAGGTGTCATTCCCGCCACCACCCGTTAAGGTGTCATTCCCGGCTGCCCCATTTAGGTTGTCATTGCCGTCGCCACCTACGATAGTGTCATTACCTGCCCCACCATTGATGGTGTCATTGCCTTTCCAGCCAGCGATCTTGTCGCCTTTGCTCGTGCCTGTAATCTGGAAACGGTTGATGCCATAAAAACTAATCAGGTCTAGATAAACAAAACCGCTTGCTGCTGTGTAGCGAGATCCGGAACCAAAAGCGCCATCGGTATCGCTCAAGGTGTAAAGATTCATCC
>DATNPT010000530.1:0-7028 GCA_036703075.1 Chroococcales cyanobacterium | reverse complement strand
GTCTGGGAACCAGTGGGGTCATCATCCAGAACAATAATCTTGGGTTTTGCGCTCATCGGAAATTTAAGCTTTATTGTTCGAGTGTAGAGGAATGCTGACACCGAGGTAAGAGGGCGATCGCTTTTTCCTATTTAGTTTTGTGGGATAGATCTTACTTGGGGAACGGCTTTAACTACCCGATCTGGGTTCTCTGGTAAACTACTGCGAATCAGCACTAATCCTTTAGGTGACGCTGATACATCTATTTCATTTGACCGTCCTTTGGGTTTAGTGGTCAAGTACGCGATATACCTGTCCTCTTCATCTTTTTTGATAGTTTTATCAAAAAGATATGAATTAAGCGGCATTGTATATTTGTCGTAGGCTACCAGGCTCCAGTAAATTCCTTTTGGTACTATTCCTCTAATCTCAACATCTGTATTTTGGCAGTCGTAATTCACAGTAAAATAGATATTAGAAGGATTAAAGCCAACGCCCTGCTTAGCGATTCTTGCTTCTGTATTAGGCTTGTTTTTATTTGTCCTTCGCCTCGCTAATTGAAAGGCGGTTACTTCCATGCTGCCGTAGTATATTACGGGGAAAAAGAGTCCAATGATAGCTAGGTTTATTAGAATAATCCGAATTATATTATTCGCCATGCTCGTACTCTTTCGTAGGCACCATCAGTTGATTACCCCAATACACAGATGGGAGGGTAATCTTTGTTTTGGGGGCAGGGACATAATTTCCCATTAGTATGTAGCCACTAGAGGCACTGCCGGTGTTGACCCAATTCTTCTCAGCTTTTTTGGGAGAGAAGGTCACAATGTACGAGCCGTCTGGTTCGGGTTGGATTTTAAATGAGTCAATGGATGGTAAGGCAGCAGTGTACTTTTTAGAAAGAGATGGATAGAAGGCAAAGCTCCAGTAGCGCGCATTGTTAGGTTTTCCCTTGAGTATGATGGGGCGTTCGGGTTTAATTGGAACCCAAGTCATCGCAGCAAAACTTTGGTCTTTAGGTAGCGCAAAATAGGCATACTTCATCATGAATAGTTTAGGTATCGTGTCAGGATAACCGGGGTTAGTGTTCAACCAAGTTGGATGTTCAGTGCCCTTATCCAAAAATAGGAGTTGCTGGAAATATATAATAAAAATTGCTGCTGCGATAAAAAAATCAAGAAGAATAAAACCGCACCACTTAAAAATCATTGTGTACATTTTGGCTTTTCACAGCTCGGATTTTTAAAGGCTGCTAGAACACTAAGGGACTTCCAAATAACAAAATGGTCAACTACCTCTTGTGGGGTGACTATCCTGCCTGCCCCCTCAACAATAGCTCCTCGTAAGCGACCAAGATGGTCGCACTACAACAATTCTACAATTCTTGACAATAAGGTTTAAATGACGAACAGCTCATCAATTACACAGAAGGTTAGTGGAGCAGGACTTACGCGCGAACGCCACCTGTAGGGGCAATCCCCCCGTGGTTGCCCCGTTTTCACGCAAGATGTAGACATAATGCGTAAGTCCTATGGAGCATGGTTTACAAACGGCTACTTTACTCCATCAAACTGCAATCTGCTGTACCTTACCAATCGACCTTTATACAGAGGAGAGGGGTTCCAAGGAAGTAAGACTCGCTATTTAGTCAAGCCATGTTCGAGAGCGTAGCGTACTAACTCAGTTCGGCTGTTGGTTCCTGTTTTACTAAATAGGCGACTCACGTATTTCTCAACGTTGCGAACGCTAGTTTCCAGGCGTCGGGCAATTTCCTTATTCATCAGCCCTTCGGCTACCAAATCTAAGACGCTCTGCTCTCGTGGTGTAAAGTCAATGCGAATCGGTGGTGGTGTTTGTGCGATCCCACCGCGCTGATCTAACATTGCCCGAATAGCAGCAATTTGTTGGGCAATTTCTACCAAATCGGTGCTGCTAGCCGTTTCCCCTGCTGTTGCCGTGCGGCGTCCTAACAAGTTCTCAACAATCGCCACTAATTCATCGGGATCGAATGGCTTCGATAAGTAAGCATCAACACCAGCCTGATACCCTTGAATGCGGTCTGTAGTCATGCCTCTAGCGGTGAGAAATATCACCGGCAACGCCTTAAACCGAGGGTCATCTCGCAGCTTTTTCAGGAACTGATACCCATCAACGTGAGGCATCATGATGTCAGAAATCACTAAGTCGGGCGTTTTTTTCTGTAGCATCTGCCAAGCTTCATCAGCATTACTGGCAACTTGCACGTCAAAACCACCCACTTCTTGCAAATATTCTTTGACCGATACACGGACGCCTGGTTCGTCGTCTACCAGTAACAGTTGTCCTGACATCTACCTTCCTTCACCGCTACTCCTTATCAATTTAGCGAAAATTGTTGATTTATGTTGCTCAGCCGGCTGAATATCCATCTCCTGGCGCATTTTTCAGCCATTCAATTTCTCTCGCTTTGTCAGGTAGCTGAGCTTCTCGTTGCCCTACCGCGCGAGCCCAAGCCCCCAGAAGACTAATGGGCGTACTCAGAATGTCGATGGGAGGAGTCTTGAGTGCGATCGCTTTTATACTACCGATCGGCAACTCCTTGACCAACCAGCGACTGAGTAGATACAGATACTCTTGGGTCGTGTTTTCACGCATCAACTCGACGCCGTGTAATTCGTGTAAGTAGCGGTTAGAGCAGCCGTACCGACGCCACTGACTTTGGTACTCTTGGACAGTGGAACGATTGCGGTGTTGGACTACGGCTGTTGGGGCAAACTGGAGCTTCCATGAGGTTTGTTGTTGGACGCGCCAGCATAAATCCGCATCGCCGCCAGTCGTCAAGTAAGGACGGAATAATCCTACTTGTTCGAGTACCTGCCGCCGAATGGCTAGATTAGCGGTCTGACCGTAGGGGCGAAACGGATGGTTTAAGGTATGCTGCTGGGATAAGACCTTGTGGCGCTCGGCATGTTTTTCCAGAAGCGTTTTACCCGATAGAGCAACAATCTCACCCGCTACCATCCCGACACTAGAGTCTGCAATGGGTGAAATGAGTTCCTCTAACCAATTCGGTTGAGGACGGCAGTCGCCATCGGTGAAGGCGATAATTTCACCAGTTGCCGCTCGAATGCCAGTGTTGCGGGCAGCATAGGAGCTTTGAATTCGATCTTCCTTGAGGTACTGAAGTACGATTCCTTGGGATGCTGATTCTTGAGCTGCTTGTTGGATGAGACTGCTGGTGCGATCGCAACTGCCATTATCCACTAACAAATAGTTCACCCGGTCAGTTGGATAGGTTTGCGATCGCAAACAGTTTATCAAATCTGGTAAGTCAGCTTCGCCATTGTAGATTGGCACAATTACAGTTACTGAAAGCACTAGGAAACTAGCCTTTGATGTATATAGCCCTTGTTAATTGGATGCGGTACATCTGTAGAGACGACACATACGTCGCCCCTACAATCCTGTCTATCACACACAATTGAGAACCGCTATAAACCGAAATGGTATGACACGCTGGCAAGCAAGGGCCACAAAAGAATTTCCCTCCCCGATGTGGGAAGGGAAACTCTGGAATTAGTGAATCGATATTCTAATTTCGGTTAGCCCGTCAGTTTTAAAATCATTAACTACCGATTTTTATAGCCAAACACAGTAGAGCCAGAATCGCGTTGGTAATATAGAAGATTCCAACAATCTGCGTTTCTGTCCAGCCACTGAGTTCGAGATGGTTATGAAAGGGTGACATTTTAAACAAACGTTTACCAATGCCATTCGGTCCTTTCGTTGCTTTGTAGTAACTCACTTGGGCAATGACCGAAAGAGACTCTACAAAGAAAATGCCGCTAATGATAAATAATCCCCACAGGCTCTGACTCAAAAGGCCAACGGCTGCCAATGCTCCTCCTAGGGCAAGAGAACCCGTATCGCCCATAAACACCGTTGCTGGGTGGCGGTTATGAACGGTAAAGCCGAGGCAACTGCCGCTGAGACAGGCACAGAAGACGGTTAAACCGGGTGAAGTCGGGGCAATGAGGGCGGCAAGTCCCAAAAGCGCGATCGCACAGGTTCCTGCTGCCAGTCCATCAACGCCATCGGTGAGATTGGTCGCATTACTTTCCGCTACCAGTGCAAACACCGCTAACGGCCAAAACACTAGCCCCAAGGGGATAACAAGGTTTAAAGGTAGGTGAATGCTTGTAATACTATCGGGTCCAGTCCAAGCTAACCACACGCAAAACAGCAAGCCAACAGCAATTTGTAATGCCAGTTTCGTGCGGGGTGAAATTCCTTTATTCGACCGTTGTCGGACAATTTGCCAATCATCCAGCAAGCCTATTCCTGCATAGGCTAAGGTCACAATCGATACAGCTAGTACAGTCGAAAAGTCTTGCCCTTTCATAAGCAATCCCGACCATACTAAAGCCACTACCACCGCTACCGGCACAAAAAATAAGCCCCCCATCGTTGGAGTGCCAGCTTTTTGTAGATGCGTTTGAGGCCCATCTTCACGGATAACCTGACCGATTTTGAGTGCCTGTAGAAGAGGAACAGCCCAGTACCCCAGAATCGCTGTAATTACAGCACACAGCAGGAGCGGCAGTGTTATCGAGCCACCTGATACAAACGACCGTCCTGCTATCCAGTCAAGAATCAATGCTCCCAGGCTTAACCCAACTGTTAATGATTTCAGGAGTACTGTCCCGGTCAGGTTAAACGACCGCCCTGAAGTTAATTTTGCGTCAACCACAGACTTTCCATTCCTTTGTCGAACATTCCTCACACCAACAAATGCGCTGCATAGCGCTTCGACAATTCCCGTTTGACCTACGGTACTCATGGGAATCGTAACCAAAAAAGCGCTTTCACTCAACCCTTAAAAGCAAATTTACTTACAAGGAGTAATCCTAAGTTTTACATTCGAGCAATTAGTAGCAGAAAATTGTTGCCGCCGCTACTTCAGCAGGATAGACCAAGTTCTACAGCAAAGCCAGTTTCTCCACTCACTTTGAGACTATGAATCGCTGCGAAGTTGTATAAGTCTTTATTACTACTTTTGGCACTTTGCAATAGGAAATACATATTATTCAATTCAGGAAAGGGAAAGTTGGCTTTCCCTTGAAGAATGAAGTATTTCAGCTTCATGTTCCGAGAGGCTTTGGACTCAAATAAACTGATGCAGCAGAGTTCTAGGCTCGCTCTTGCTCGTACAGTTGCACCGGATTAATCTGTGGATACAAGTGGCTCCATCACTGAGTGTCTATCGCTACAATCAACTCGTGAATGTGTTGGTAGTATGCAGCTTTTGACAACCTTTTTCAGATTAGGAGTACCTAGCTCCGGATGATTCTCGTTAAATTCTCTGTAGGCGATCATATTTTTATTTCAAAGCTTTAGGGCTGTGTCCAAAGTTCCTAATCTCTGCTGACTGCATAATCGATCGCACCTAAAAAATCTGCATTCTGAAGTCTAGCACCATCAAACTTAACGTTGGTTAAATTTGCTCCTCAAGGTTGCGGTTCAACCACACTCGTAACGGCTACTCCGAAAGGCTCAACGGTGTTAAATTCTCCAATTCATACCAAGCTGCCCATGCGGGAGTGTCCTGTTGCCAATCATATTGGTTTTTATGCCTTACCCAAGAATAAACTGTGATACCTATCCCCACTCGCGTCATTCTCATTAGCACTCTGTTGATATCCAGCGTAGGGGCAAGTCTTGTCAACGCTCAGACACCTCCTGAACGCCTCAACTGGGAGGTAACACGTAAATCAGATACTGCACAAAATGTCAATACCCTCGATCGCCAACAAGCCCAGACACGAGGAACGCAATTGCTTGAGCAAGCAGGGCAACTGCTGGAGCAAGGAACCGTCCAATCTCAGGCACAAGCGATCGCAAACTACGAACAGGCGCTAAAAATTTGGCAGGATATAGGAGAGCGCTCTCAAGAAGCCTCCACGCTCCTGAGCCTGGGTACAGTCTACTATCTGCAAAGCAATAACCAAAAGGCACTGGACTACTTTAACCAAGGGCTAATCATTCGGCGCGAAATCAAAGACAGTTTAGGCGAAGCAGTAGCGCTCACTTCAGTTGCCAACGCCTACTCGAACTTGGGACAAAAGCAAAAAGCGATCGACTTCTACAACCAAGCGTTACAACTATTCCGGGCTCAAGGAAAACACAGTTTAGAAGCTAGCGTTCTCCACACGATGGGGAATGTTTACTCCAATTTAGGGCAAACACAATTAAGCCTTAATGCGTATAGTCAAGCGCTGGCGATTCAACGCACAGAAAGCGATCGCAAGGCACAAGCCGAAACACTCACCTCTCTGGGTCGAGCCTACGCCAATTTGGGTGAAAATCAAAAGGCAGTAGAATCCTTAAATCAAGCTCTGGCATTGCAGCGTGCCGAGAACGATCTGCCCGGACAAGCTGATACGCTAACAATCGTCGGTACGCTCTACATGGCGTTAGGTGAAACTCAGTTAAGCTTGGAGTCATTCAACCAAGCGTTGGAACTTCGACGTGCAGCGGAGGGAACGCTTTCCGGCATAGCCTTGGCGTTCAACCGCACTCAGCAAGCGCTCACGCTGAGTGGGATGAGTGGGATTTATCGTTCGTTAGGTCAACCGGAAAAGGCGATCGCATCTTACGATCGAGCATTAGAGCTACTGCGGAGTGCAGGCGATCTTCGGAATACGGCTGAAATCCTCAACCAAGTCAGCTTTCTCTATGACGAACTGGGCGAGAAACAAAAAGCTCTCGATTCCCTCAACGCCGCGCTAGCGATTCAGCAGCAGGTGAAAGACTTGCCAAGAGCGGCTTTTACGCTGGGAAATCTGGGCGGGATTTATCTGTCATTAGGCGAACCGCAGAAGGCACTCGATGCGTACAACCAAGCGCGAGAACTTCAACAGCAAGTCGGTGACGTTGCAGGAGAAGCCAGTACTCTGAAAAGTATCGCACAACTCTACAGCTCGTTAGGCGATTATCAATTTAGCGTTGACACCTACAACCAGGCACTATCTCTATTTCGGACTGTAGGCGATCGCGCTCGCGAAGCCCAA
>DATNPT010000522.1:0-2321 GCA_036703075.1 Chroococcales cyanobacterium | reverse complement strand
GTGTCGCGGTTATCGACCAACTCCAGGGACGGAATGCGATCGGTTAAAGCACCAGGAACCTTAGCATCTAGTGATTCTGTTGGCAAAGAGCTAGTCCGGACAGCGATTCGGTACTCCCGCAAGCGGGCTGCAATTTTTTGGAGTTGTGTCCTCAACGTTTCAGGGGAAAACGTCTGGATAGTTTGGGTAGATAAGCGTTGGGCAATTTGCTGAAATTGCTCTGTTGTCGGTGGCGAACAATGCCCGCGATTTCCTGCCCGACGTGCCATCAATCGCTGAGTGCGATACACAGCGTGGTAACTTTCTAACAGTTGCGTTGCCTGCTGAATTTCTAGGGGAGTCAGGTGGTAGAACTGGGAAAAAATGCGCTGAAGTTGCTTGGGACGGGTATCGTTGAGAATCGCCCAATCACTCACCAGATAAACTCCATGTTCCAGCAAGAAAGCATTGAGTTCTTTATGGTGTTTTACCCGTCTGGTTGTCCAGGTGGCTAAACTGCTTTGCACGGGGTCAAAGCTTTGTAAAATGTCCCTCGATAACGATTGATAGCCAGTCGCGCCTTGGGTTATCGCATGTCTCTCTAACCCTGTGCCGTCATCATCTAAGACAAAGGGCAATAAATCGCTATAAGTGAAGCCATGCTCGGCACCAAATCGCGCTTCTAATTTCCGGCAAACTCGCTCAATTTCACTGGAAATGAAGCATTGCAGACAACGTTCTGCTAAAAAACGACGATTGACTGCTCGTTCGCTCCTGACATTATCATCACCAGGCTCCCTCATCCAGGCTATCAGTTGGCGCTCAATCCATTTACCTGGCACCCCGCTTTGAGCGGTGAATTGCCCAAACGATTCTAGGAAAAACGCTTTAGCTGAGGCAATTTCCTCAACTTTGCGTTTACCAGAGGCATCAATTCTTACCAGCCTCCAGTATCGCGATGCCCCATTTTTAGAAGCTCGCTCTGGTGCATGCCTAACATCCCAAACCGGAATCTCGAATCTCTGCTCTATACTTTTAAATTCCTGAGACTCACTCCTCACATCCCGAACAGGAATTCCCAACATTTCAGAAAGCTCCCCCATGCTAAGTAAACTTCTAATTCGCTCTAATCCCTGTAGTGAACCTCGCAAAACGAGGATTGTACTACCGACTTTGATTTTCACCAGTTCTAATGAGTAATCTCCAGAAACTTGCCGCAAACGCTTGAGTAGCGCTTCCAATTGCGGGCTAACTTCATCAACTGAGAGAGGTGATATTAATTCCCAGATGATTTGATTAAGTATTTGATTAGTTTTCTTTTGACTAGCGGCTAAAAATTGATGATCGAGTTCGCTCAAACTCCTGCCCTCTGCCCATGTCAGAGCATCCTGTAATGCCTGACCTTGTAATAGTACAGAGGCATCCTGACTACCTGAATCCACCCAGGCTTTGAACGCCTCACGGTAAGGTCGAAGATTATCTAATTGCTGCTCAACCCAAGCTAGGTTAAACACTTCTTGATAAATGCGGTTAGATACTCTCAAAAAACCCTGTTCTTTGACGACTAATCCCGTCAGCTTCAGTGTCCGATGTTCGGGACTCTCATCATCCATCACGTCCTGTTGTTGCAAGATTTGCTGATACAGGCCTAACAACCTGCCAGCGCGTCGTTCATTGCTCAAGATGCGATCGCGAATTGTCCTCAGATGCACGGGTTCATCCGTCGCTTCCCAATTTTCAATCAGATGCGATCGCACCAATCCTTCAACCAATTCTGCTTCCCGTTTCGCCTCAATGCAAGCAAGATTCGTCAGTATGAGTTTGCAAACCTTTTGGGTGAGAAAAGGCTGTCCCCCTGTCCAAGCCAATACTTCAGCAAGCACAGTGTCTGGATTACTCGTCACTTTCGCCAATCCTTGAGCTAAGGCTCTTGCTTCTGCTAATTGAAACCCCCTCAATTCAATCGCTCGACCGATATTAAACGGAGTACTGCGATCGGTTGTGTCTTGAATCAAGTCAGATGGTGTTGCCACCCCGATTAGGCTAAAGGTGAGACGCTTGTACTCCGGACGGTAAGCACGCTCGTTGTAGCAGAAACGGATTAAGCTAAAGAAATCATCTACCTGAAAATTTAGACTGAGAATACTATCGATTTCGTCGATAAAAATAACCAGGTTTTGCGACAACTGAGCGAGCAACACTTCACGAATAAATTCTGACAAACGCTGCAATGGCGGCAGCGGTTCGCGATCGCACCACCAAGCGATAACATCGACTTTATCTAAGAGATTAAAACTATTTGCCAATGTATAGGTAATGGCAGCGTACCACTGATTTTGATT
>DATNPT010000520.1:0-8665 GCA_036703075.1 Chroococcales cyanobacterium | reverse complement strand
TCGATTCTGGTGTTACAACCTTGGTTGATTTGGCCTCCGGCCCTGCTGATTATCCTGACGGTATTGGCATTCAATTTACTGGGAGATGCGTTGCGTGATGCTCTCGATCCCCGTGCGTTGCAGCGCGATTACTCCGGTAATATTAGTTAAGCTGAAGTGCATTTAAGAAAGCACGTCGGTAAATCTAGGTTTTTGGTTTTTCGTCCGTGGTCAGGGGTCAGTCGTCCATTACTATTGACTACTCGCCCCTGACAAAAAATTTAGATGTGAAGCGAAGCGAGCTTCCTTGAATGCCGAGCGAGCCTACTCGGCACAACCATTGTTAGGCTTCGCTGGGAGTTTGGGCATTAGAAGATGCGACGAGCGCAGCCGAAGCACTCAATTCAACCAGCTTTGGAGTCAATGCTTGCTCGGCAAACAGCCGTCCTTCCGTCAGCAAATACTCTAGAAAAGTCCGAGCGACGATTGACAGTTGCTTACCATTGGGATAAATAGCATACCAGTACCGCTCAATTGGAAACTTCTCAACATCCAAAATGGTTAGCTGACTGCTCGGTCCTTCCAGGGCTAACGTATGACTGGATAATATCGAAATTCCCAACCCCCCCGCGATCGCTTGCTTAATTGCCTCATTACTCCCTAAATCCAGTTGTACTTTCAGCATCAGGTTATGCTCGTCGAACAACGCTTGCACGGCCTTGCGCGTTCCCGAACCTGGCTCTCTCATGATGAACGGTTCAGCCGCAATCCGTTCGAGCGGGATATTTCTTTCTTGAGCTAAGGGATGAGTAATCGGCGCAATGACAACCAACGGATTTTCGATCACGGATTGGTAGGTGATATCTATCGCTTCCGGAAGTTGACTCATCACATACAGATCGTCCAAATTTTCACTCAAGCGATCGATAATATGCTCGTGATTCGTGACCTGTAAAGAAACATCAATTCCTGGGTAACGCTTGCAAAAGGGTCCGAGTAAACGAGGAACGAAATATTTTGCCGTTGTAATCACTGCTAACCGCAAGCGGCCTTGCTTAAGACCTTTCAAGTCCGCTACCGTCATCTCAAACTGGTCTAAGTGGTCGAAGACTTTGCGACAGGTCTTGACGAGTTCCTCACCCGCTTGTGTAAGATAAAGACGTTTACCCACTTGGTCAAACAACGGCATTCCCACAGCTTTCGTCAGTTGCTTGACCTGCATCGAGACCGTGGGTTGGGTCAGAAATAGTTCTTCTGCTGCTCGTGTAAAGCTATTATGCCGAGCGACTGCTTCAAATACTTTTAGCTGGTGCAGCGTAGCTTGCTTCAACGCCACCTCTCCTTTAGCCCTTAGATTATATATAGACTGTATTCTATTATAATCATAAATATTAATGTTTTAATCTATAGAATCTTCCGGTTATGATTTCAGGTAACTGGAACAAGTGACAGTCTTCCTTCCAGATGGCGTTGCACAATGACCGGGTTGTCAGTTGAGTACAGGATGAGTCCGTTATCATCCTGTATGTTACTGGTGGAGTTAACTCCCATCGACTGCGGTTCGTGCAACGCTTTACTTTGGGCAAGAACCAAAAAATGCGATCGCGCTGGGCTCTTTTGAGCGACCAGCACTTGAAGAGCGAGACATGACATCATAAGTCTTTCAACGGCATCCGCAGCTTTTCTAAATCTGGCAGCTGTACCAGTTCCTTTTCGGTTTCTTGAACATTAATCGGTAAGCGGAGAGGTTGAGGTTGTTCTTCAATTAGGCAACTCGCCAGGGGCAGGCTTCTCTCCAAGTCTTCTACAGGTCGGGTAATTACGGTAACAGCAGTAAGCTCGCCAATTCGTTGGGCGACTGCCATACCCTCCCGCAACGCCATCGCCACCTCTGCCACGCGACCTCGGATGATGACAGTACACAGACCAGCACCAATAGTTTCGTAACCAGTGAGTTGGATATCAGCGGACTTGAGCATGGCATCGGCGGCACCAACAATGGCGGGAAATCCCCGTGTCTCCAATAAACCGATCGCCTGTTCGCTAGGACGAGAGGGATACTGCTGTTGAGCTTGCTCTAGCAAGTGAGTGCCAATGGGAAACACCGCTTCCAAGTTGGGGAAGGGTCGCGGGATAACCAGAGAAGAAAGCAGCTGCCCTTCTCGTTTGGCGTGTTCGATCCCAGTCTGAACCGCAATTCGTACCTCTGCCGTTGAACCCCGAACAATGGCAGTACATTGACCACTGCCGATCTTTTCATACCCGACCAGCGTGACGCTAGCGGATTTGAGCATGGCATCAGCCGTGCTGACGATTACGGGGAAACTGAGAGTAGAGACTAAGCCTAAGGAGGATTGCATTTGGCGATGTTCGCGAGGGCGATCGCCATTCGGGTAAGCTTCTCTAGAAGAGAAACCGTTGCGTTGGATGAGCGACTTTTGCGGGACAAGCCCAGGTTCGTAAGACTCCATAACTATGACCTCCATTTTGTTGTTGGCTTTTCGTTGTTGACTTTTCTCAAGTTTAAGAACTTCAAGTTTAAAGACTAACAACTAAAAACGTAACAACCGATTGACCTAATCGTCTTCATCTATTGGAGGACGGCTAAGAGGTGGATTGGTGTTGTAGGGAAACAGGGTCTTTAAGATTCGATCCAAGCTACCTTGACCGTAAACGTATTGACCCGTTTCTAAATTCGGTGATTCAGTGTTTTGCTCAGTTGAAGAGTCTTGCTTTGGCTCGGTCGCTGAGTTTTGGTTCGTTGTGCTGACCAACTCTACTGTTGAGGGAGATGGAGATTGTCCATTGAGAGACTCTTGACCCGCCGTACTCTTGAACGAGCTTGCCGTATCTGGGATAGGCATGCTTGAGGCATTGGAACTAGGGGGGCTGCTAGAGGTTGAGGAAACGTCAGCAGATTGACGCCCTTTATCTCCGACGACAGACGTGGCGGGTACTACTTTCCACGGCTCAATGGAGTTGTTCCAAATCGTGCTAGCAGAACCAATACAAGCATTTGCTCCAATTGTGCCCTTGCCAACGACTAGAACACCAGCACCCAAAATTGCACCTGCTTCCACGACCAAAGTACCTTGGTGAGCGTGAAGGATTGACCCCATTCCGATACAGGCACCGGCAGCAATTACGATTTTTCCATCGGAAGCCGCTCGTAAAATTACCCCCGGTGCGATCGCAGCACTCGGATCGATGCTCACATCACCTTCTATGTATACATGAGAGTTACTACTCGATGGTAGTGTGGGCAAATGCATTCTTATTGAATAGGGCGTTTAGCATTTGGGACTATCCAAAACGTTGTTAGTTTCGGTTGTTAGTTGTTAGAAGAATAGCTGTCTAAAAACTAACAACTCGCGCACTAACAAATTTATTAATTAGGCTGTTGAATGAGCGTTTCTAGGACACGCCGCTTGGCTTTCGGGTCAATTCCAATCAGCCGCACGTACTCACCGCTGTGTTCGGCCATGCAACCTTCTAGATTCTCAATTACGTCTGAAATCCTGGAGGATTCGATGGGGCTACAGCTTTGCCAAGAACTGGTGCGGAATCGACGCTTGTCTGCGTGTTCGGTACCGATTTTGTAGCCTTGAGCTAGCAATTGACGTATCTGAGCGATCGCCTCCTGACTTAAAGAGGTACTAGAGGACTGGGAACTTTGATACGAAGAGTCGGCTTTGGGTGCTGTGTGGCTAGCATACCCATTGCTCGCGCCATTGTTTGAGGCAGAGTAGCTAGTGCTAGATTGCGGCTTATCGCCCGGTTTTTGAATGATTTCTTCCGAAACCCGACGCTTGGCTTTGGGGTCAATGCCAATCAACCGCACGTACTCTCCGGCATGTTCGGCTAGCGTTTCTTCTAACGCTTTGAGCACATCCGATACGCGATCCGACTGAATTGAAGTCGCACTCTTCCAAGAACTGGTACGGAAGCGGCGCTCATCAGCATACTCGACACCAATGCGGTAGCCTTGGTTCAACAGTTGCCGAACTTGCGATTCAAGGTCTGAATTTAATCCTTTGCTCGCTACCGCTGTGGAATTGCGATCGCGAGGTTCTGGAGTGCTGCTGTAGCTAGAACGGGACGCGGTAGCCGTGCTGGTCGAGTTCGCCCCTTTATCGCCAGGTTTTTGGATGATTTCCTCGACAACCCGGCGCTTGGCTTTTGGATCGATGCCAATCAATCGCACGTACTCCCCAGCGTGTTCTGCCAGCGTTTCTTCTAAGGCTCTGAGCACTTCTGACTCGCGCTCGGAGTGAATCGAAGTCGCACTCTTCCAAGAACTGGTACGGAAGCGGCGCTCATCGGCATACTCGGCACCAATACGGTAGCCCTGGGCTAACAGTTGACGAACTTGGCGTTGAACGTCGGAGTTTAATGCTGTAGTCAAAGACATGGAACTATTTGAAGTAAGAGAACGATTGAGCTGGCCGTTGCCATTGGAGTCAGACGTCTGGCCAGTTTCATGGCGGATCGGTGCGATACAAGCCTCATCCTCAGCACATTGGTAGCCCGATCGCAATGCATCATTGCAAGCCACCACATGGAGGGCGAAGTGTCTATCGTCATCCTGAACATCGGGTAGCCGGTCCGCTTGCTGCTGATTGTTAATCACTGCCCCTGAAGGCACGTATTTACCGGGAGGAATTTCCACATCCTGAACCAGGGCATGCATCATGACGATACAACCACTGCCAATTCGCGCATTAAATACCGTGGAGCGAAAGCCAATAAAACAATCGTCCCCGATATATGCCGGACCATGAATCAGGCTCATGTGGGTAATGGACGTATTTTTACCAACCCAAACCGAGTACTGATTCTGGTCATCTCCCATGACCCGACCTTCTTCCAGGCCATGAATCACAACGCCATCTTGGATGTTGCTGCCCTCACCAATGTAGAAGGGACCTCCTTCATCGGCTCGAATGGAACTTCCGGGCGCAACTAAAACATTTGGACCTATTTGTACATTCCCAATAATGTTAGAAAAAGAATGTACGTAGGCAGTTTCATGAATTTGGGGTTCCGCCAAACTGTTCGACCAAGGCGTTGGGGGAGCCGCATAGCTGCGAACTGCCATAGATGTCTTCCTCCTAGTTTGAAAAAGCGATACACGAGCGTAAGCTATAAGCTTGAGAGCTAGCAGACGAGAAAGGTCAAAGGCTTACCCAATAGACAAGCTCACGGTCGAGCGATCGACGTTGGGTCAGTACAAGCGTCAAAGCTCGATCGCTTCTAACCTTCCAACGTTACCACTCCCGTAACCTACTAACGGTACTGATCTTTCTTGCTGTAGAGAATGTGATTATTTACACTAACCGTGTCAATAATCCCTACTACCATGGCATCGATTGGACGTGTTTCGCTGCCCTCCACTTGGCGAGCTGCACTGCCACGGCTGACGAGAACCCACTCATCCAAACCTGCACCAACGGTGTCTGCCGCTACCTCATAGTTGGGAAGGAGCTGTCCCTCTTCATCTAGATATTGCAACAAGAGGAACTTAACGCCCCTCAGACTTGGCTCTTTGTGAGTACTGACAACCGTGCCACGAACTTTGGCAATCTGCATTAACCTGACCCATGAGTGGATTTGTGGATTGGGGATTTTGGATGATTGCTTTCAACTGCCAATCCGGTTGAACATAACGAGCGATCGCGTTGGCTTTTTCGGCTTCGACTTGCTCGGTCTAGAGTGCCAAAATCCTTCAATCCCAAAGTGCGCCATACACGTCCTGCTGCGACCAAAGGCAATTTAGAATCGGTTAACGATCCTTAAGGACGGTTCAGCGGGCGAATCGCGTTGGTGCTTTCGCGGAACTGCTGCACGTCTTCGGTGTACCGAATAGGCAGAACATACTCTAGGTTTTCATGAGGACGAGCAATAATGTGCGTTGATAAGACTTGGCCGCCATTCACCCGCTTCACGTTATCCACTCCAGCAGCTACTGAAGCTTGAACTTCCGAGACATCTCCCCGTACAATCACGGTGACGCGACCGCTACCAATTTTTTCATAACCCACAAGGGTGACACGAGCGGCTTTTACCATGGCGTCTGCTGCTTCTACAACAGCCGGAAAACCTAGTGTCTCTACCATTCCTACTGCAATTGACATTAATTTGGCTCCAAGATTTTGTTTAAACTGAAATTATGAGAGTTATCTCGATCGTCGCGACTTGGGTCAACCGAAGGTAACGATTGACCGTTCGCTAATACGTTCGGAATTGTTCGACTGCTTCACTGTACCTGATTGGCAGAACATACTCTAGGTTCTCATGGGGACGAGCAATGATGTGTGTCGATACCACCTCACCCCCGTTCACGCGATTAGCGGCTTCAATTCCAGCCGCCACAGAAGCTTGCACCTCGGAAACATCTCCTCGTACAATCACAGTGACGCGAGCACTACCAATTTTTTCATAACCCACAAGGGTGACACGAGCGGCTTTTACCATCGCATCTGCCGCTTCCACAACAGCCGGAAAGCCCTTAGTTTCAATCATTCCCACAGCAATTGGCATTGCGATTTTCTCCTGGTGGATTAGTCAAATACAAGTGTCCAAAGAGTCCTAAGCAAAAATTGGACGACAGTGCCCATCTTTTTGGCTTGATTTAGCTCTTTTATTTCGGTACTAAATCAAGCATAGAGAAGCTTGGTGTACTTAATCAATATAATTTATTATAATAATTCTCAATGAAAGAGGTTAAAAAAACTTAACAGTCGTTGTTCATGAGCGATATGAGTTAACGAAAATTCACCGTTTTCGAGAATGGATGCTTTTGTTTTATAAGTTTCTCATGAATTTTTATTAAGATGGAGGACTAGTACCCAAAAGCCTTGAGTAGTGCCGACTCCAAAAGAACTCCGTGGATTGTTGGCGCAAGCTAGCTGTACTCAGTGGCAGCGATCGAACTATCGGATTTAAACTCATAAGTTAGTTTTATGAGATTTATCAGGTTTACTTGTATTGAGTAACTGCCAAAACGGTCGGATAATGCACAGTAATTTAACATCAATGCAGGAGAATCATCGCTAAAACTATTAGCAAGGTAGAGACAAAAATCTTGAAAATAATCAATGAAATAAAAACTAAAAATATTGCCTCAAAACAGATAATGACTCTGGCAATTTTTTATAACAATTTTGGGTCATTTCACCCGAATGCCAAGTGTTGGAGAAATGATGAGGTATGACAACATGATTCAAGAGTTTTTCACTCAAACCAGTTGGTTGGTACCTTTTTATGGGTTGGTTGGTGCGGTTTTAACCCTACCTTGGGCAACAGGCATAATTCGCCGCACCGGACCTCGACCGGCTGCTTATTTAAACATGTTAATGACAGTTGTAGCCTGCGTTCATGGCTGGTTTATTCTAGCGTCAGCCTTGAACCAGCCAGCGCAAGAGTTAGTGTTTCACTGGCTCAAGGTCGCGGATTTAGACTTATCGCTGTCCATCTCCATCTCCCCAATTAGTGCTGGGGCGATGGAAGTTATTACCAGCTTAAGTCTGTTGGCACAGCTTTATGCCCTGGGCTACATGGAAAAGGATTGGGCGTTAGCTCGCTTCTTTGGCTTGATGGGATTTTTCGAGGGAGCGATGATGGGTATCGCGATTAGCGATTCCCTGTTCCTGACGTATGCTCTGTTAGAGATGCTCACGTTGAGTACTTATTTGTTAGTGGGCTTCTGGTACGCTCAGCCATTGGTAGTAACCGCAGCACGAGATGCCTTTCTAACCAAGCGGGTAGGAGACATCCTGCTTTTGATGGGTATCGTTGCCTTGGCGACGATGGCAGGAAGCTTAGACTTTCCCGACTTGTATGACTGGGCAATGAGTGCAAATTTGTCGTCGTTAACGGCAACCTTACTAGGATTGGCGTTGATTGCCGGTCCGATTGGGAAATGCGCGCAATTCCCGTTGCACTTATGGCTGGATGAGGCGATGGAGGGCCCAAACCCTGCATCCGTGTTGCGGAATTCGTTAGTGGTAAGTTGCGGGGCTTATGTACTGATTAAGCTAGAGCCAATTTTAGCGCTCTCTCCCGTAGCATCCGTCGCTTTAGTCGTCATTGGTTCGCTCACTGCAATTGGAGAGTCGTTGGTTGCGATCGCACAAATTGATATTAAGCGAGCGCTCTCCCATACCACCAGCGCTTGGTTGGGCCTAGTCTTTATCTTTGTTGGTCTTCAGCGAGCGGATGTTGCGGCCGCGTTACTCGTTGCTCATGCCGTTGCCAAAGCTCTGCTGTTTATGAGTACGGGGTCAATCATTCTCACCACCAACAACCAAAACCTCACCGAGATGGGAGGCTTATGGTCCCGGATGCCTGCCACAACTAGTGCCTTCGTCGTCGGTTGTGCGGGTTTAATTGGTCTATTGCCGTTGGGAGGCTACTGGGCACTCAGTAAGTCAATTAACGCCTTATGGGTTTACCATCCTGGACTCGTCGTCGTTTTTCTATTGGTCGATGGCATCACTGCCTTCGGCTTAACCCGCGTATTTCGTCTAGTCTTCTTAGGAACGCCTCAGGCTAAAACCCGTCGGGCACCGGAAGTGCCGTGGCCCATGGCTTTACCTATGGTGACATTAACAGTAGTGACGCTGATGACGCCGATACTTCTTCAGCAACTCTCGCTGTTACCTCCTGCCAAGTACGAGTACCTCAT
>DATNPT010000519.1:0-7612 GCA_036703075.1 Chroococcales cyanobacterium | reverse complement strand
TCAGCAATCGGGGTGCTTGAACTTGATAAAAAATCCTCGCTTTATCGAGATGCGGTATCAATTTGCAACTATCTCGAAGACCCCATTTTTCGGATTGCTGTCTTTGCTCCCTTTAATTACGGCAAGTCAACCCTGCTCAATGCCATCCTTGGCAACCGTACTCTCCCCATTGATTTGATTCCGACAACAGGTGCAGCGATTCATGTCCGATATGGGAATGAGCTATACACTCGAATTACCTTGAAAGAAGGTAAGGAAATTAGCGATCGCGGAACTGATGTTCTCAAGCAATTTGCTATCCTAGACGACCAACGACGAATGCGAGATGATGTTGTATCGGTTCACGTCTACTGCCCCCATCCCTTTCTACAAACGGGTGTAGAACTCTTGGATTTACCGGGAACGGATGACAGGGAAGCACAAGATGCCTTAGTACGCGACCAACTTTTAACCGCAGATTTAGTCATTCAGGTGTTAGATGCTCGGAAGTTAATGACGTTAGGAGAACGGGAAAACCTGAGAGATTGGTTACTCGATCGAGGTATTAAAACAGTTGTTTTTGTTGCCAACTTTCTGAACTTATTAGAACCAGAAGAGCAAAAACAAGTTTACAATCGCCTCCTGTTTGTAGCAGAGAGTTTTCGCGCCGAATTACCGAATAATGTTAGCAATCTGTATCGGGTTGATGCACTACCAGCGTTAAGAGCCAGACTAAAAGGAGATGCGTCAGCGGCACAGAGTACGGGATTGGGCATGTTTGAATCTGCGCTGCAAACGATCGCATCTGTTCAGCAAGAAAAACTTGCTGTTCGGTTTCCTCGCGTAGACGCGATCGCATTTCAACTCAAGGCTGCTCTGCAAACGAAAGCACAAGGTATTGCCACCGAACTCGAAGCTGCCGAACACAAGTGCAAAACCAAGCTGGAAATTAAACAAAAGGCACAGAAACTGATTCAAAAAGGATTCTCTGCCAGCGTTTCTGACTTCCAAAGTTGGCTGTACCTACCCAAACTTCTCGATCTCTATCAATCCGAAGTGGCTACAGCACTACAGCACGGGAGATTTAGCACTTGGGAGCAGGGAGCGTTTAAGGATGCGATCGTACAACATCAGCAGGGTGTTATCAAATGGGTTCATCAAGCCTGCGAGTTTTTCGAGCAAACTCCACCTGCCAATTTATCAATTCCATTTCCTGACAAGCCAGAAGTTATTCTCCCAGAGCCACCCAAGCAGCCACCGAATTCAAAACAATCCCCTGATGTAGCTCCAGTTGCTTTAGCCACTGGATTAGGCTGGGTGCTAGGTGGGCCTGTGGGAGCCGCCGTGGTGGGAGGCGCAACTTACCTCTTTAACAAAAGCCAAAGTCCCACACAGCCAGAACAACCTCAGCCATCCGTCTCTTATTCAGAGCAAGTGTCATGCGCTTATGCGAAAGCAGCAAAAAACTATCTAACTCACTTCAGTACTCAAGCGTTCTCCACACTGCGCCAATATGAAGAAATCGCAGAAAAGATTATTAATAGCAAAATAATCGAAGAGCCAGTAAAAGTTACAACGCAGCATTATCAGTTAAACTTTTTACAAACTCTACTGAATACTCTGAATCACGAATTAGAGTTAATCGCAGGCCTCAATGATTCATAATCGCCTCCCTTACTCTCGTCTGCGCTCCGCAGTGCCTGGAGTGATTAGCCTGTGGCAAGCCGCTACGCGTCTACGTAAAAAAAGCTATGTCACAGATAGATGAGTTAGGGTGAATGTCTCTGACTTAAGGCGAAAGTTCCAGGTATTAAAGAAAACCCGGACTTGGAGGTTTCCCCCAAACCCCCCGCGCAAGGGTTGATTAAGACTTAAGTCAGTACCATTCGAGTTAGGATTGCGATAGTGATTAGCTAACTGAACATACAAATAGGATGCAGTTTTATCCTATAATATTTTCCATAATCTAATTGTTTTATCAGAGCTTCCACTGGCGAGAATTGAACTATCAGGACAAAAAGCCAAAGAATAAACTGCCTCGGAATGCTGAGTAAATCTATCGAGCAAGTCTAGTGTTTTTGCATCCCATAGCTTAATTGTTTTGTCATAGCTACCAGTAGCAAAGAACTGTCCATCAGAACTAAAGGCAACGGAAGTAATTTCTTCTGAGTGTAGCGTCGCTGTGCCAAGCTTTTCCCGAATATCTAATTTCCATAAGGAGAATTCTCCTTTTAACCCGCCACAAGCAAATCTTTCACCGCTTGCATCGAAAGAAACTACTCTGGGTGCAAAAGGAGCCGAAAAGCTGATTTCATCATCTGTATCTAGTTTCCATAATTTGATAGTGTGCCCCGCCGCACTAAGTAGGGTTCTTTCAACAGGGCTAAACGCTAGGGAAGTAATGGCATCAGAATGACCTATTAGCGTAGTAATTTCTTGCCAAGTTGTTGTATCCCACAGTTTAATGGTTTTGTCACCTGCGCCACTAGCAAGGATTTTTCCATCTACACTGAATGCAACTGCTCTAACACCTTGTGTTAACCAATTACCTTGCGAATGCCCAGTTAAGGTTTGAGTTCTACCTTGATTTGCATTGAGAAACTGCTTCAAGTACCGAATTTTAATTGTATTATCAGTACCGCCACTAGCAATATATTTTCCATTAGGACTGACAGCAATTGAAGTTACGGCCGATTCTAACCAATTAGCTGAATGTTCCTGAATAACTTGGATAGCTTTTCCTCCCGTCAGGCTCCATAGCCTAACCGTTTCATCCCCACCACTGATAATAGTCTCTCCGTCAGGACTAAATGCAATAGCAGTAATTGGAAACGTATGTCCTTTTAGAATACCTAGCTGCATGTGTCCTTGTACAATAAGCATGCTGATTTCCCTGTATTGCAAAGAGTCAGGAAAGTAGAACTACTTCCTGTCTAGCTGGATAATTCGCCTTTATTGCCCTATTACTTGCTGCACCGCTCGTCTCAATTGGGCAGTTTACTACTGAAAAGTTCCTTCTGATTAGTAGAGAATAAGTTGTGAAATATTGGAAACCAAGAAACGAAACTGTTCTTGGTTTCTTGAGAGAAAAGTACTCTAGCCTTAAGGAATATGTTTAATGATCTTCCGTCTGGGTTAGCCGAAAAATTCCCGAAACAGTTGCTAATGTTTAGTTATCATGCAACACCATAACAATGTAACGGTTATAACTGCCATTTGTCAGGGGAGAATTGATAAAGACTTCATCAATTCTTTAGTGAATCTTTAGCGAGACACAATCTACTCGTTATGCTAGCTCTTTATCGAGTTGGGGCTACCATAATTGCCGCTATTGGCTAAGACTAACTATCTAGACTATGGCAAGCGATCGCACTAGAGCAAGATAGCTCGTGGAAGCCATTACAGGTTGCTGGTTGTTTGGGAGCCAAGCAAGAAGAGAGCCAAAACCACTACAGAATCTTATGGGCGTGTGTGGGGTTCATGGTGTTGCTAAATCAAACTCATTATGAGTACACTATAGAAAGAACTCATAATGACTACGATTTTTAAGAAGGAAACACATGTTAAAGAATCGCGAAGGGGAAAGAGTACCCAATGTCACGTTCAGAACCCGCACCACTGACGGATGGCTAAATTTGACAACAGACGAGCTGTTTGCGGGTAAGACAGTTATCGTTTTTTCGCTACCTGGAGCCTTTACTCCCACTTGCTCATCTACCCATGTACCAGGTTACAACGAGTTGGCTAGAACGTTTAAACAGAATGGTGTTGATGACATTATCTGTATTTCAGTCAATGACGCCTTTGTGATGAATGAGTGGAAGAAAACACAAGAGGCAGACAACATTACATTCATTCCCGATGGTAACGGCGAATTTACCGAGCAGATGGGAATGCTCGTTGATAAAGAGAATCTGGGTTTCGGGAAGCGGTCGTGGCGCTATTCAATGCTAGTGACTGATGGTGTCATTAAAAAGATGTTTATTGAGCCAGAAGTTGAGGGCGACCCTTTTGAGGTGTCTGATGCCGAGACAATGCTCAAGTTTATTAACCCAGAAGCTGCTAAGCCCAAGTGTGTTTCATTGTTTACTAAACCCGGTTGTCCTTATTGCGCCCGCGCTAAAGCAGCGCTCAAAGAACGCGGCATCGATTTTGAAGAGATTGTGTTGGGTCAAGATGCCACGACGCGCTCTCTGCGGGCTGTTGCTGGTGCAACAACAGTTCCACAAGTATTTATTGACGGAAAACTAATCGGTGGTTCTGAAGCGCTTGATGAATATCTTGGCAATCAGCCGGTAGGAGCAGCTAAATAGAAAAGTTGGGTCATATGGCACTGACTTAAGCAAAAAGCGATCGTTGTTTAGAGAAAAAAGGTTAGGGGGTTTGGGGGAACAAGTGCCTCTCCCAGTCCCCCTACACCAATCCTGAATCTGCACTTATTTGTAAGGGAATAAAACTTCTCGAAAGGTGAGAGATATCCTTCTCGTTCTGACGATTTCTCGACCGTGATATATATCGCGATCGCGTTCGGCAATGCCATGTTCCCACACATACCTCGCCGCTTTTTGAAAGACCACTAAACTCCCTGGTTCTACTAAAATTTCTGCTTGTTCTTGAGTTTGAGGATAATAGAATTCCATAAGACAAGCACTTCCCAAACTCAACGTAATCACCGTGCTACCAAAGCAGGGAATACAATCAATGTGACCGACTATGCCTTGTCCGGGTTCATATTCATTGATAATGACTTGGTCGAAACCCCTTACCGTTAAGCCATCCTTACAGAATCTGCGGCTAATTTCATCTAACCAATCCGGCAATTCTCCTAAGTAGCGAGATGAGGAAAATTCGCCATTCTTATAATCATATTGATATCCGTACTGTTGCACCCGGCGTTGAGCTTTGATTGACCATTCTTGTCGCTCGATAGTTGCCAATAGCTGAGTTTGTTCGCGCTCGGTGATATAGTCAGAAATGTAGGTAAGCCCTGGGATTTTCCCGATGTCAGCTTCCTGGTAAACCTTTAATATGGACTCTGTATCGTTGAAGGATGACATATCTTTTCAGGATAGCTGCCGGAAATAGTTGGGGTCTGTTGAAAGAACACAATTATAAAGCATGCTAACAATTAAGCTTGAGGTTCGCGAAGACCCAGGTTTGTAGTTTTCAATACAGTAATCTTATGGTTATCAAAAAATAAATTTATGCTCTCGATCGCACCGAACTGTATCTAAAAATACATTCAACCAAGTTAATTGATGAATCAAGCTGTCATTTTTGACACGCTGCACTGAGAGTCTTACAGCTTTCAACTAGAAGCCAGACACTCTAGTCTTCTAAACCCTACTTTGTAGCAGACTAAGTATTAATGCACCCGATAACAACCAGAATCATACGTTCACGGACTGTTAGCTAACTTTAATTGAACTAGAGAAAAAAAATCAATATGTAGCTAGGATGGTAGCTGACGCAACGGGAAAACGACTGGCTTCTCCCATTCACTGATTTTCATCTCCATATTCTTCAAAATTGCCAGGTCTTCGGCTGAAAGCTTCACTTGGACATCCATGCGAGTGCCGAGTTGAAAGCCGCTCTTTACTTTAGCTAAGCGTAACTCTAGCGGTTCGAGGTAAATTGTCCCCAAATCGAGTTGGGCCCAGTCGGTTAAGTCTCCGACTTCATAGGTACTAAGAACACCCGTTGGGTCATGGTTTGAGCAAAGCTTGACGATGATGGGTTGTCGTTTATTGTTCTTCATAGTGAAATATCCATTCTAGAAGGTCATTCACTAAACATTTGCAGTTGTTCAATGGGCGACTGGGTGACGTGGGAGTTACTTTTAGACTTGTTCTCCTGAGCGATGCCTCCTTGCCGCAGCCCAACGGCAATTTTGCTATGCTTTTCGATCTGACTCATCACTTGCTTAGCTCGTTGAATCACAGTTGCTGGCAAACCAGCCAAGCGTCCGGCTTCGATGCCGTAGGACTTATCGGCACCACCCGGTTGAACTTGGTGTAAAAAGATAATTTCGTCAGCTAACTCTTTTACCGTCACCTGATAATTCGCGACATTAGGCAGGAGGGATGCGAGTTCGTTGAGTTCGTGATAGTGAGTGGCAAAGATGGTTCGCGATTGAATCTCTGTTGCTAGATATTCAGCAACCGCCCAAGCGATGGAAAGACCATCAAAAGTTGCCGTACCGCGCCCGATTTCATCCAGAAGCACGAGAGATTTGGCAGTGGCATGGTTCAGGATATTGGCTGTCTCATTCATCTCCACCATGAACGTTGATTGACCTGTTGCCAAGTCATCCACCGCACCCACACGAGTGAAAATGCGATCGCAGATTCCTAAGGTAGCCGACGATGCTGGAACAAAACTCCCCGTTTGTGCCATCAGTTGAATTAATCCCACCTGCCGCAGATAGCAACTCTTCCCGCTTGCATTCGGGCCAGTCAGGATAATCAAATCGGGACAGTTGTTGGTTATTGGTTGTTCTCCTGACTCCTTCCCCAAATCCGCCGAATTCGGGACAAAGAATCCAGCGGGTAGAGATTGCTCCACGACTGGATGACGCCCATCCAGGATGGTAATCTCTCGACTCTCCACCATAGTAGGGCGACAGTAACCCTGATATACCGCCACCTCTGCCAACCCACACAGCACATCAATCGCCGCTACCGCACGCGATACGTTCCGAATCGCTTCGGCGAGTTCGCCCACTTCGGTTCTTAACGTCGCAAAAACCTCATATTCTAAACGGTTTAAGTCTTCCCGTGCCGTGAGAATTCGGGCTTCCCGTTCCTTGAGTTCTGGAGTAATGTAGCGTTCCTCGTTAGTCAGCGTCTGCTTGCGAATATAGTTATCCGGAACTTGGTCGGCTTTACTCCGGGTGATGCTGATGTAGTAGCCAAAGGTTTTGTTGAACCCAACTTTCAGAGTCGGAATGCCACTGCGTTCTCTCTCACTCACCTCCAAATTAGCAATCCACTTCTGATCCTCCTCTGCGGTAACGCGCATTTCATCGAGTTGAGGATTGACACCTGAGCGAATTAAGTTCCCTTCCATCAGATGCAATGGAGGCGACTCAACTAGATGGCTGCGGAGTTTTTGCCCGAGTTGTTCGAGTTCTGGCGCTACCTTCTGCAAGGCTCTCAGGTAAGGAGAGGAACCATAGACTGCTAACTCTGCCAGTTCCGGTAATTTCAATAGGGAATCAGCTAGCGCGACCAAATCTCGCGCATTCGCCTTACCAGAACTCGCACGACCTGTCAAGCGATCTAAGTCATACATGCCACGCAACAGTTGGCGCAAATCCTCGCGCAGTCCTGTATTTTCCAGCAATTCCTGAATTGTATCGTGCCGCGCTCGGATGCCTTTTATATCCAGGAGCGGTTGCAACAACCAGCGACGTAAGGCTCTGCCGCCCATTGCCGTGCTGGTTCTATCCAGCGCCCAGAGGAGAGAGCCATGAAACGTGTTATCTCGCACGGTAGCGGTAATTTCCAGATTGCGGCGGCTCTGGTAGTCGAGAATCAGATAGTCGGCGAGGGTATAGGTGCGTAACGTCTGGAGCGCGACATGCTTTTCTTTTTGGGTATCTTCGAGATATTCCAACAACCCGCCAGCCGCA
>DATNPT010000517.1:0-17276 GCA_036703075.1 Chroococcales cyanobacterium | reverse complement strand
TATGAAAAATCCTCGCCAGTTGGCATTACTAGCGCTTCGGGACATTCACAAGCAGGGTGCCTTCACCGATATAGCCCTCGATCGCGTGTTGCGAACCGCGCAGTTAACTGGTGCAGATCGGCGTCTGGTAACTGAGTTAGTGTATGGGTGCGTGAGGCGATCGCGAACGCTTGATGCCATCATCGATCAACTGGGTAAGAAAAAAGCTCACCAGCAACCTCCAGACTTCCGTCTCATCCTCCACATCGGCTTGTACCAACTCCGCTATCAAGAGCGAATTCCCGCCTCAGCAGCGGTCAATACGACCGTTGAACTCGCTAAAGCTAATGGATTCAAGGGACTTGCTGGCGTCGTCAATGGCTTATTGCGCCAGTACGAACGCCTTCAGCAGACTGAATTAACAGAAGACTCTTCCATTCATCATTCCCCAGCCCTACAGTTACCGGCAGAACCGATTCAGCGCTTAGGCATTTTGCACAGCTTTCCCGACTGGATTATCGAGATGTGGTCTCAACAGTTGGGATTAGAGGAAACCGAGCAGCTTTGTGCATGGTTAAACCAATCCCCAACGATCGATTTGCGAGTCAATCCCTTACGGGTGTCGATAGACGAGGTTGAGGCAGCCATCCAATCGACTGGAGTTGATCTCCGGCGCGTGCCGCCGCTTCCCCAAGCCTTACGCCTAGTGGGTGGTGCAGGTGCAATTCAACAGTTACCGGGATTTAGCGAAGGTTGGTGGACGGTTCAAGACAGCAGCGCTCAGCTCGTGAGCTATCTGCTCGATCCTCAAGCCGGTGATGTGGCGATCGATGCCTGTGCGGCACCAGGAGGAAAAACTACGCACATGGCAGAACTGATGGGAGATACAGGGAATATTTTCGCCTGCGATCGCGCTCCATCTCGCCTGAAACGATTGCAAGAGAACGCCCAACGGCTGAACTTACACTCTATTCAAATTTGTACGGGTGATAGCCGAGACTTTCCTCAATTCAAAAATACAGGCGATCGCGTCTTACTCGATGCCCCCTGTTCTGGTTTAGGGACGCTCCATCGACGCCCCGACATCCGTTGGCGTGTCACGCCAGAAACAGTCCAAGAACTTTCAGTTCTGCAAGAGGAACTCTTAGCAGAGGCATCCACTTGGGTAAAACCCGAAGGCGTTCTCGTTTATGCCACCTGTACGCTACATCCCCAAGAAAACGAGCAGGTGATTCAATCCTTTCTGGATCGCCATTCTCACTGGCACATTGAACCCCCCTCACCGAATTCTTTCTTGAGTACCTTCTCAACGCCCCAAGGCTGGATTAAAGTCTGGCCTCACCGCTATCAGATGGATGGATTCTTCATGGTGCGATTGAAGCAACAGCACTAATTCCAGGAGTCCAAGTCCCCGATACAGCTACCAATTCAAAAAATATCGTGTAGGCACTATTGCTTCCTCACACCCCTACCTAAGATAGAGGGGCAGTTAGATAGAGGGAAAGATCGTGGTTGCCAACTCGAATGCTAAACAGTTGATTAAGATTTTGATTGGTGCAGCTTGGATTGATGGCAAAATTCAGCCCGAAGAACGAGACTATCTCAAGCGAGTGGCGAAGGAAGCGGGTGTTGCAGACGACCCAGAAATTCAACCCCTGCTGTATGAACTGAGAGCCGTGCTACCGGATGAGTGCTATGACTGGGTCAAACAGTATCTAGGCGATCGCCCCAATTCCGACGATTATCAGCGATTGATCGAAGCCTTGAGTGCCTTAATTTATAGCGATGGTGAGGTGGCGATTGAGGAAGCAAAACTCCTCACTCGCTTGCAGCTTCTCGATCCGGAGACAGCTTCCTCTAAATCAAGTAGTAACAACGTCCTGAAAGCCATTCAAAAGCTTTACCGACGCTGGATTGACAAACAAAGCTAGAGCCTAAGGAGTTCAGCGTAACAAAGAACGACTTTCTGTATCGGACGACTATTAAAGTCTACGGGGTTGGACATGGAGATTAGTTAACTACTACTCCAAGAGTTCCAACCCCGTAGCATTTGACCGATCTTTGCTAAATCTTTGCTAAACCTATCAATTTAAAAGATTTTTTTGTAGAAGGCAACCAATTGGTCTGAGCTGGCGTCTTGGAACTCAGGTTGAACGACAACTATCCAGCTTAAAATCGACGCAATACGAGTATTTTGCGGCTTGATTCCCTAAAAACAACTAGCTGGAAAGTGTTAGGAACATTTAACGTCGTCTCAGGTCTATTTACTTAACTGCACGATTTTTTTTGGAGAACGCCTTTTATGTCTAACTTTCAGCGCTGGCAATCAGGAACCGCCGCTTTTCTAGCGTTTGGATTAACAGCTGGTGCCGTAGCACCGCTAGTCATGCCAGCTCCCTCTTTCGCCCAAACAACCAGTTTTTCTGATGTTTCCTCAACGTACTGGGCAAGAGATTTTATTGCTGAGCTGTCTCAACGGGATATTATTGCTGGATTCCCGGATGGTACGTTCCGACCGGATGCTCCAGTGACTAGAGCACAGTTTGCAGCAATGCTCAATAAAGCGAATCGCGAGTTTAATAAGCCGGAGACTCGTAGCCCGATCAACTTTGTTGATGTTCCGACTAACTATTGGGCAAGAAGCGCGATTCAAACTGCCTACACTACGGCATTTATGGCTGGCTATCCTGGCAATATCTTTAGACCGGAACAAAATATTCCCCGCGAGCAAGTTTTAGTGTCGCTGGCTAATGGATTGAATTACACGACAAGCCAGGCCACCTCAGATGTTCTGAGTTACTATAACGATTCCTCAAACATTTCTAACTTCGCTCGCACTCCTATTGCCGCCGCGACGGACAATCAATTAGTAGTCAACTATCCCAACCTGAAAACTCTCAATCCGATTCGGAATGCCACTAGAGGAGAGGTGGCGGCGTTTATTTACCAAGCACTGGTTAAAGAAGGGGAAGCACAAGCGATCGGTTCGCCTTATATCGTGAATGCACAAACTCCAACGCCACCAGTCGCTAATGTGACGATTCCTTCGGGAACCACTATCCCTGTGAAGTACGCTAGAGAAAAAATTCTGGTCACCAAGGATGAAACAGTACCTGTAACGCTGACCGTGGATGCCAATATCACAACGTCTGATGGTAGGGTACTCATTCCCTCAGGTAGCGAGATTGTCGGTGAGTTGCGTCCTACTGACGGTGGTGCTCAATTTGTCGCACAGACGCTGGTGATGAATGGGAAACAAATGCCTATCAGTGCGACTTCTGGAGTGATCACCACCACTGAAACCGTTCGCAAGGGCATTAATGTCGGAAATCTTGTGAAGGACACCGCCTTGGGTACAGCCGCTGCCGCTGCAATCTCGGCCGTTACGGGCGACCGAGCGATCGCTACGGAGGAACTCTTAATTGGTGGTGGTGCTGGCGTCGTACTAAATCTGATCTCAACCTTCCTAGGTCGCAACAGTGTCGATCTAATTGCCATTCAACCCGACACTGACTTGGATCTGAGACTAACCGCTCCGTTGACGATCAACACCAAATAGTTAGTCGTTGAGGGTTAGTCGTTAGTGGGATGTTTAGCGTTCCACCTCACTCTAAAGGTAAGTCCCTTACTGACAACTAACCACTAACAACTAATGACTAACTGCCAATGGCAACCAGACGATAAAGGTAGTTCCTCTCGTTGGATTGTCTTGAGTATTACCGACTACAGATTCTGATTCTTGTTTAGCCCAGACTGGTTGTGCTGGGCTAAAAACTTCTATATCGCCTTGCATTTGTTGGATTAACTCTTTGGCGATCGCTAAACCTAAACCCGTACCAGGAATTGCTGTAGATGCTTGAACTCCTCGATAATGGCGCTCAAACAGATGTTCTAAGTCTTGGGGGGGGATGCCAGGGCCAGTATCGCTAATCGCGATCGCGATCGCGTCACTGTGGTCTATCCGTCGCTTTTCACCTACTCGGATATCGATCTGTCCGCCTTCTGGCGTGTACTTTAAGGCGTTGTCGATCAGGTTGCTTAATACCTCGCGTAAGGCTTTGGCATTACCTTGCACGGGGGGTAACTCGACAGGCAGTCGAGCGCGTAATTCCAGATGGCGTTCTTGCGCGATCGCTCTAGCAGAAACTAAAAGGGGTTCTAATATAGCTGCGATCGGAATCAATTCTAGAGCCAGGGGTGGGCTTGGCAGTAGGGGATTAGTCGCGGGTAACGCAGGTTCTGCAAGGCTTGTTGCTGTCAGGGTGAGAGCGGTTGGCTCTTGTTCTTCAGTGTCCAGGCAAGCATCGAACTCAGCGAGCAACTCTTGCAGGCGATCGCTTTCCCGTACAATACTCGATGCTACTTCCTGGTTTTTGTCTCCAGGTAAAAACCGTCTGACGAGCAGCTTGCCAAATGTCCGCAAAGCGGTTAGAGGATTGCGAAATTGATGCAAAAGGTCATCTAATCGATCGCGTTGTTGGGCTTGGAATAACCGATTGCGAGTTAACTGCTGCTCGACCCAAGCTCGACGCTGATCCATCATGTAAGCGATCGCTAATGTTCGAGCAATGCGTTCAATGGTCGTTTTTTCTCTCTCATTCCAGGAGCGATCGTCACGCGTCGTTACCAGCAACCCCATCACAACGCCTTCGTGGATTAAGGGCAGAACGATTTGGCGCTGTCGTCGCAAAAAATTATCATCCCAATCTGCTGAGTGCGCTCCCACCTCTGGGTCGTTTTCAGACGCTTGAGGGAGAAGTTGCGGTGCGGCTTGTAATAATCGAGGTAGCGTGTCAATCTCGCTCGGCAGTTCAGGCAGCACAATCTGAGTGTTATCATCTTCCCACCGTGGGGTGGTTTCGGGATAAACCACGATCGGAATGAGTTTAGCCTCAGCTCCTTCTCTAAGTTCTTTCGTTAAATACACAGCACCGCTAGCTGCACCCAACCCTTGGGTTAATACTGCGACCTGCGATTGACACAGGGCAACAAATTCTGAACTAGCAGGAATGAACATGAGGTCAGGAAACTAATAAGTGTGACAGGGGGTTTCGTTAGCGATCGACGACTGGCTCCCTTTCTATAATGTCGAAACAGTGAAATAACTGACAAATAAAGGGCTAAGGGCTGGGGATGATGGGTCAAGAGATACGCTCAAGAGGGTAGTCTTGCTCGTTGAACCACAAGCTTACTATTCTAGGGGTAAAGGAAAAAACTCTGGATGAGCGGAGTGTCTACACAAGAGACTTTCATTTTTGTGTTATGTCTTGAGACATGAGAATAATGCTGAGTTAATGTACAGCAGATTCGCTCTTGCCTACCCCTTTAAATATGACTTTTCTGTGCAAAAACTGAGAAAATCATTACATTTTGTTAAAAATATGATAAACATTTTGTTACATTTTTTGGCTTTACACCCCTCTTCGACCTTGTTTACCTTGCTATTCAGCCTTTTAAGTTAATCATATCAATTGTATCAATCCATGAAGAGAGATTGATATTTTGAACTCAAGCGGATATACTTTCGACGGCTTTTGTAACTATCATTACAACTGTCAGCAAAAAGAGGAGGTAAAGAGGTTGGCAAGAAGACGTAAGCGCAAAAGTCGCCGCCGCCAGGAAGGGCGCAAGATTCTGGAGCATGTGCCTCAGTATAATCTCGAAAGCGGTGAAGATAAGCCGGTAACAGCAGCACGAAAATATATTCAAGCCGCAGGAATAGTTCCACCCGCATTGCTGCTGGTGAAGCGAAACGAACATACGACAGACCGTTACTTCTGGGCAGAAAAAGGACTATTTGGTGCTCAATATGTTGAAGAAAATCATTTTCTATTTCCTAGTTTACGGATACTCGACTCCGATGTAGAAAAAGCTGCCGTTGCGGCTTCTAGTCGCTAACATATCACCAGAAATCTTGGTGACAAGCGTTTTTAATAGCCCTACTCAAACCCTTGGCTGTTGAGTAGGGTTAACTTTGGGCGATAGATGTAGCGACTTCCTCAGCGTTTTTGCATTTAACTTGCGATATATACTCCTTGAGCAAGAGGGTAAGGATAAGTATGACTTTACCCTCACTCTCCAAGCCGTCGCTTCAATAATGCAGGTTAAGCCGTTGACTGGAGGGAGTTAGTGACTATACTCTGCACGGTCATAAACTGAGCTTTTTATTTAGCTGTTATCTATGAGCTATAAGATTTTGATCCAAAGCTGACCGTCCGAAGTATAGTTCAATGTGGATGCTCAGGTTGAAGCTTTGAGTTGTAAAGCTTGTTGCAACTCAATTAGTTCATCCCGATGACCAGTAATAGTAATGAGGCTTTGCGTACCAACGTCTGGAGTAGCTACGGCTTCTACTTTTAGGGCAACCTTCTCGCTTCGACCTGCTTTTTTCCAATAAAACAGCCCTGCTGCCGGTGCTAGCAGAACCAGCCCTAAAAAAATGCTGGCAAACTTCGGGTACACAAAGGAGAGTACCAACGACAAACACAAGATGCCACAGGCAGCTAATACAGTCAAAAAGATTGCCAGAAACCAACTCGGTCGAACAAAGCCTTGGAAGATCACTTGATGGGTTGCCGCATCAACATCTGCTACTCGGTAAGCTCTTTGCTCAAAATAGTTCTGCAACCGAGCTAAAAGCGATTCTTCTGGTTCGGAGGTAATCAACTGCACCTGTTGAGTTCGGTCTTTTACAGAAGCTCGAATGAAGAAAAACAGCCCTACTGCTAACAATAGTGTGAGCAGGAAAGTAGAAGAAAGAATAGTTGTATCCACAGGAAACCCAATTAAGACATGTAACCTATGCTCCTACTTTACAATTTGTGACGTACTAGCTGTTGGGTAGAGCGATTTTTCTTAATCGTCCCTGGTCATGACTTGTGAGTTGTGCGAGAAGCTCACTTTCATTAATACTCGGGTTCAATGATTAATCATCGTGCTTCAATCAACTACACAGAAACATCCTGCTAGAAAAGCTATCCGAGGCAGCGGCTAGGTTGGCGTTTTTTCTTGCTCCCTTAAAAATCCTGCTTGCTGCCCGCTATTATCTGGCTTTTCCTCGATTAGGCCCCTAGACGCTGCTGCTACATGTCTTTTTGCCCTGATTCATATAGACCCGCCAAAAACTAGCAAATTCTAGAGCTTTCTCCCGCCACTCAGTGCGGATTTGATACATTCGGCGGGGTCGTCCTCGTCCCTCCACTTTTTTCCAGTACCCTGAGATTGCCCCAGAATCTTCAAGAAACTTGAGCGCGCTATAGAGGACTGTATCAGAGAGCCGATAGGTTGGATAATCTTGTTCCAGTTGTTGAATCAGTTGTGTACCATAGGATTCTCCTTGCAACAAGACGGACAAAACATAACATACGGCTAATTCCTTGTTGAGATAGTTTGGTGGAGGGTCTCGGAAAAACTGATAAATATCCTCAAAATTCATCTGCATAGCTCGCTGAATATCCCAGGCAACCGGATTTGAATGGGAGAGTTTTCTTGAAACTAACGATGGCTTCGACACCCCTGAAAACTCACACGCAAGTGCATGTCTGTTAAAAAAGCAACCTCAGCCGGTTAATCGTCCTCATGCTTCATAGCAAAGCCTCAAGGGACGTTTAAGTCGCTCGTTAGATGTGTGGCGTTAGATGCAGCCCAGCTGAATTATCTCGATCAATTTTAGCGAAGTCGCTGAATGTTCCTTGAGAACAGCATAAGTGACGCTCTCAAGGTGGCTCAACCAAGTAGATGTTCCCCTGCCTTGAAAACCTACTTGCCACATTAAGGTAAAAGCATTGATCTTTTCTACTGACTTGTGGAGGTATATTCCGCATTCTTTGGTTTTGCCGTTCTTATATTAATCTCAGCTCGGATAAGTTGCCCGTTGCGGTAGAGCAGTTTTGATGGCAAGGTGCGAGATGATGAAGTAGCTTCCTGCATTCACTCGTAAGCACTACAGGCTTCGGAGTAAGGTTTTATACAAGCGAGGAGCCGTTGTAAAGATGTGGTAAAGAGCTTGTAAAGATATTTCACGAATTGGCATTCGGGTGTCGGTTTGGTAAAGCATTGCTGCTGTAACAGCAGCGAACGTTTCTACCAGGAGAACGAACTCGCTTGTCATACCAGTGTCATACCAATCAGCTCTAGGTAGCGCCAGAAATGAATCATACGCTTAGTTCTGGGTTCGCCTGCCAAACTTCCTTCACGATCTTGCCAGTCCGATCAAATTGCACCTGATAAGACATCGACAAAACCACAATTGGTCCTCGGCTAGACTGAGCAGTAATTTGAATTTGAGCTTCTACAGCGCGATCGCGCTGCTGTTGTTCTACAACCTTAAAGTCCCTAATTTGGTACTGCTCGAAGAATCTCTGCCAAGCTGAGTAGATAGAGTGACCCTTGTAAACTTCGTCTACATCCAAAGCGCCATAAGAGCGCTCTAGAACAGCATCATCACTATATCGCATCGCTAAAAGTTCTGGGTTTTCCGATGCGATCGCCTGCCAGTGCTTTTGAGCCGCAGATAGTGGATTAGCTACAACAGTACTTTTGTACAAGGACAAACTACAGACTAAAGCGATGGCACAGATTCCATAGGATAAATGTTGCCTTAAAGTCAGTCTTGAAAGCTCCATCGTTCTTTTTCCCCTTCATCGGGCTACGAAGAAAATAGGAAGCAGCAGGAGGAGCTGGCGTTGCTGCCTGGGTTTACACCCTATTAGAGAAGACGAGTCGCTTCAATCAAAAGTTCTCGGTATTTTCCGTGTTTTGGAGAAAAATAGCTGGCTGTAGTTTTGTAGCGGTTCTATAGAGCCGCTTGAGCCAACTCCCTGTAAGCTGTCAGCTTTTAACGATTGCACGAGACAAATCGCAAGTCAGGGATAAAATCTAATCCCTCACTAGCAAGTTGATAATTTCGACTTTTAACAATCAGTTGGATCGTGTCTCGCTACAAAATCAACACTATCCCCTCAGGCTTGAGTTTCTTGAAGAATAGCTACTCGCCTAATGCACCATCCCATTAGCCATCGTGATAGGTCACAACAGCGCTACAAATGAACGCCAACCTGCATTCCTCTACTCCAACTCCCCAGCCGTCTGAGAGACGGATGAACTGGAAGCGATTCAGGCATACATAGCTAGTACCTTTAACCTTGAGGGCAACTTAAGCAAAAGGAAGGAAAGCGCCAGCTCATTGCTTCCATGCTGTTAGACCTCTCCAGTTGTAATACCAGCGTATGGCGTGTATTACCTTTTGTGAATCTTATTTCAATTAGATAAGTTCAGCAACAAAGTCAAGTAAAGCTTATCAATTCTTAAATAATTGATGAGTATAACTAAAATAAGTGTGAATAATTTAAAGGCTAGGAGAAAAGTGGCGCTCGCTCCTGCTCCTAACCAATCTGAAAGGTGTTGGAGAAGCAGATTGTGACCATAAGAGTACAGAGGCTCAAGGGTGAAAGATGAGACAAGCACAACCAACTCTCAACGGCTATGCCAAATTTCGCCAAACGAGAGAGCTTCGCGTCAAGCTGCATACGAGCATTTAGGTGGAGCCAACCTCTATGCCAGTAAATGGAAAAAGTACCACATTTTCATCCTTTCGTTAGGCGTGCGTCGCATGGTGTCTGTCTTTTCAAAGAGTCGTCAAATTCTTGCGCTTTTAGCGAGAATAATGAGTAGAGATAGGTTATCGAACATATGCCACTCTTCCCAAACCCAGAAAAGCCTGAGACGTCTTCACTTCCTCCTGCCCTCCAGCGAATCGTCCTGACACTTCGCACGATAGGCAATGTTTCCTTTTGGCTCCAGGCTGTTCTAGGCGTCATCTCAGCCCTAGTTTTGGTCTTTGCGGCTTTCAGCAGTAGTGTGGGTCGCCAAGCCAACCAAGCCGGGAATCAGGGAACTGGATTCGGCATTTTCTTCGCTATTTGTGGACTGGCCGCTTTGGGTGGGGGGGCATATTTTGCATTTCGTTACATTCTCATTGCCAGAGAGTTGCAAGCGTCGAGTACCACTGGACGACCTAGTAAAGCAGACACCCTGAAAATCATCCGGCTAGGATTGATTGTAAATTTGGTGGGAATGCTATTGACCATTTTGGGAGCGCAAGCGATCGTTGGCAGCATCCTAGCTAAGTCTTTATCTCAACCCCAAGGCATTGTAACGGGGTTTGACCCTACTCGGTACGTTCAGCCAGTAGATTTGTTTGTCGTACAGGCAAACACCAACATTATTGCCGCCCATTTTGTTGGGATTGCAGCTTCACTTTGGCTGTTTAACCGAGTTAATCGATAACTATCAACCGCTCAATTAAGCGATCGCAATTTTCATAGATGTAGGGTGAAGCATTCGGGCAACAATTCAACTGAGCGTTACAGAGCGAAGCATTCGGATAGGTAAATCTCGGTTGAGTTTCATAATTTATCGCCCGAATGCTTCGCCCCTCGCTGAACGGTTTCTATTTCCGGCTTTACAATAAAACCTATTCGGCATCGATCAAAGCCAAAACTTGAAAATACCAAAGTCTACTAATTGGAAAAAGTTTGTGTGAACGTTTCCACTCCCTCAGAGCTTGATTTAGAGAATCTATTTCCCTTTGAACTCGATCCATTTCAACAACAAGCGATCGCAGCTCTCGATGCCGGTCGCTCCGTCGTCGTCTGCGCTCCGACTGGTTCTGGCAAAACCCTAATTGGAGAATATACCATTTACCGCGCCCTCTCGCGTGGCGGCCGCATTTTCTACACCACACCCTTAAAAGCGCTCTCCAACCAGAAGTTACGCGATTTTCGAGAGCAATTCGGCGCAGAAAAAGTCGGTCTGCTTACGGGTGACATCTCCATCAACCGAGATGCCCCGATCTTAGTGATGACCACGGAAATCTTCCGGAACATGCTGTATGGCACGCCAATTGGGGAAGTCGGCACCTCCTTAACTGGGGTTGAGGCCGTCGTGCTGGATGAGTGCCACTACATGAATGACCGTCAGCGGGGTACGGTATGGGAAGAGTCCATTATCTACTGCCCGCGAGAAGTTCAGCTCGTTGCCCTCTCCGCTACCGTTGCTAATGCGGGTCAACTCACCGACTGGCTGAATAACGTCCATGGTGCCACCGAGCTGATTTACTCGAACTTCCGACCCGTTCCCCTCCAGTTTTACTTTGGCACCCCCAAAGGGATATTTCCGCTCTTAGATGAGAGCAAAACCCAAATCAACCCTCGCCTCAAACCCAAAGGACCGAAAAACAAAGTCAAGGGCGGGCGTCCGGAAAGTCCCACTATCACCTATATCCTTAGCGAACTGTGGCAGCGGGATATGTTACCGGCGATTTACTTTATCTTCAGCCGCCGGGGGTGCGATAAAGCCGTGGAAGAGATGGGCGACTTGTCCTTAGTCGATCGCGAAGAAGCCGCCCAACTGAAAGCACGAATTGATGAATTCTTGAGGCGCAATCCAGAAGCGGGGCGTGCCGGACAAATCGAACCGCTTTACCGGGGGATTGCCGCCCATCATGCCGGGATTTTACCCGCGTGGAAGGGGTTGGTGGAGGAACTGTTCCAATTGGGTCTGATTAAGGTGGTATTTGCCACGGAGACGCTGGCCGCAGGGATTAACATGCCTGCGCGAACCACCGTGATTTCCACCCTGTCTAAGCGTACCGATCGCGGACACCGATTGCTGACAGCCTCTGAATTCTTACAGATGGCAGGCCGCGCCGGACGGCGAGGCATGGATGAAGTGGGCTATGTAGTAGCCTTGCAGACGCCGTTTGAAGGGGCGAAGGAAGCGGCTTATCTGGCAACAGTAGGTGCTGACCCATTGGTGAGTCAGTTCACGCCAACTTATGGCATGGTGCTGAATTTGCTGCAAACCCACACCCTGAATGAAGCAAAGGATTTGGTGGAACGCAGCTTTGCCCAATACTTAGCAACCCTATACCTCAAACCTCAACAACAAGCGATTACCGAACTAACCACGGAACTGACGAAACTCGATATTCAACTCGCGCCGGTTGGGATGGGAGCGATCAACAGTTACGAAAAACTCTCAGAACGGCTGAGAGAAGAACGGCGATTGCTCAAAACCTTACAAAGTCAAGCCGATGAACTGCGGGCAGATCAAACGTTTCAAGCCCTACCCCGCGTGGCAGATGGAACTCTGCTCTACTTGAAGGGGAAGTACGTACCCGTCCCCTCTCCCGTCCCAGCCGTGCTAGTCGCCAAGGAAAAAGGTCGCGGTCAATCGACGTACCTCGTCTGCTTAAGTGCAGATAATCGGTGGTATGTCGCGACCATGGCTGATGTTTTTGGTTTAAATGGTGAGGTGATACAAGCGAAGACGATTTCATCGGTGCAGCCTCCCGCAGAACTAGAGATAAAACCCGGTCAATCGAGGCGTGGGACAGAAGAGACAAAAGCGATCGCATCTTTAATTCCTAAGACGGTCGAACTGGAGGTCATTCCAGAAGTCATCGAACAGCAGCGAGTTGTAGAGTCCGTAAAAGCTCAGTTGGACAATCACCCCTTGCGGCAGTGGGGCAATCCCTCCAATCTGATCAAGCGCCACAAACGCCGATTGGCTTTGCAGGAGGAGATTAACGAGCGTCAAGATCAGTTTAGAGAACACCAAGCTCAGCACTGGCAGGAATTTCTCAACTTAATTGAAATATTAAGGGCATTTGGTGGATTGGAGGATGTTAAACCGACTCCTCTAGGACAAGCAGCTGCGGCGATTCGAGGCGACAACGAGTTATGGTTGGGTCTAATCTTGATGTCGGGGGAACTCGATGAGTTAGACCCCCAGCATCTAGCCGCAGCAATGTGCGCTCTTGTAACCGAAACGCCCCGCCCCGATAGCACGACGAACTATCCACCCTCAGAACCTGCGATCGAAGCGTTGTGGCGTCTGAAAGGGACGCGACAGAGTCTGTTGAAGTTGCAGTACCGATATAACGTCCTGCTGCCAATCTGGCCGGAGTATAAATTCCTGGATAAGGTGGTCGGTGAAATTATGGGTTTGGTCGAACATTGGGCATTGGGTGTCGAATGGACGCAGCTATGCACCAATACCAGCCTAGATGAAGGGGATGTTGTGCGGCTTTTGCGCCGAACGGTGGATATCTTGTCGCAAATCCCTCATGTGCCGAATGTCGCACAGTCCTTAAAACGCAATGCCATTCGCGCCATTCAGTTACTAGACCGTTTCCCTGTTAATGAAGCAATTGATTAGGTGTTAGTGGTTGGTTGTTAGTTGTTAGTGGGAAATTGATGTTGATACTCATCGTAGGGTGAGTAGTTTTCGCTTCCGTAGGTCTACTAACTACTAACCAATCACGACTAATTCACAACTAACGACATTAGTCCATAAAATTTTCTAATTTCTTAACCTTTTCTCGTGGCAACCTGCTAACGTGCCAAAGGGGTGCCGATTGTTGGAAAGCGAATAAGGAGCGGAGTGTGTTGAGGAGTAAGCTGCGTTGGAGTAGTGGCGTCCGGATGAGAGCCATTTTCGTGGGTACCGTAGTTGGCACGTTCATCAATTCTTTTGCACTGCTACCCGTTGCTTTGGCACAAATGGTGAAATTGGGAGTCGTGCAAAGTCCAGATAATGCAGGGCAGTGGTCGGAGATTACTCAGCGTTTGCAAGCGACGGGGATTGACTATTGCGTGATTGACTTTTCTCAAGTTCAGCAAGTGTCGGACTTGGGCAGCATTCAATTGCTATTTTTGCCGAATATTCAGAGCATCGAACCCGTGCAGATGGCGGCACTGCAAGAATGGATGCGTCAAGGCGGTCGCACGATCGCAAGTGGCCCTGCGGGTGCGCTTTCCCAACCCGAAATTCGCAACCAATTGCGATCGCTTTTGGGTGCCTATTGGGGGTTCGCCTTAACCAAACCCTCCGCCTTAGAACCCTTGAAAACCAACGCCCAGATGTGGGTACAGCAAGCGGGACGAGCGAGCAACATGCAAGGCGGCGTGGTCATTCCGTCTAGCTTGAACTCCTCGACTGCCGCTGTGTGGAGTCAGAATGACAATCCACCCGCTGTAGTGACAACCAACCAATCTACCTTTTTCGGTTGGCGCTGGGGAATTAATGTCGCCGCACCGCCTGAGGTAGATACTGCTTGGTTACGCGCCGCCGTCGCTCGCTATAATCTAGCTCCGACAAAACCAGGGCCAGCGCCTGCGGGTTCGCAGCGCTATTGCGTACCCGCTCAAGCCTTAACTGCCAAAAAGCCTGCAACTCTCCCCAGCAACCCGCCACTCCGCAACGTTGGGCTACCCAGCCAACCAGTACGTGGTGTCCGGCTGCCTCCTGGCACTCTCGCCCAAACTGACCCTGATGCTAACCCAGATGTGGGAGTAGCTCCAGCTCAAGTGTCGCCGAATAAAACAGGAACTCTGACAGCTACGCAAGTCGCTGTGATGAGTCAGGACTTGGAAAATCTGCTCGGTCGGTTTGAAAGCGCGCTATTAGCAGCCAACGCGATGAACAGCAATGTAGAATCACAGACTGGTGCTGCGGTTCAGCAATTTCTCGTGGCGAGTGCCAAGGGAACTACTGGTTCGGATGAGCCGGAGGCTCTGGCTCAAACAACAGCAATCAACTCAGCCAATCGAGTGGCCGCTGAGGCGAGGTCTAAATTACAAGGCTTCCGCGACGCTATTGCCCAAAGAGACTACGACGCCGCGAGGCAGCAGTGGACTCAAGCCCGACGCCTGCTCTGGGACAACTACCCAACGGATCGGAGACTCGCTCAGCCGGAGATTCGAGCGATTTGGTTGGATCGGGGTACGATTGTCCGTGCTAAGTCCGTGGAAGGTTTAACCAAGATTTTTGACCAATTGGCAGCAGCAGGCTTCAATACGGTTTTCATTGAAACCGTCAATGCCAGTTATCCAATTTACCCCAGCCGCGTCGCGCCAGAGCAAAATCCTCTCACGCGAGGTTGGGACCCCTTGGCCGCAGCGGTGAAGTTAGCCCACGAGCGGGGGATGGAGTTACACGCCTGGGTGTGGGCGTTCGCAGCCGCTAATCAACGCCACAATGCCATATTGAACCAACCCGCGAACTATCCGGGCCCCGTGCTGAAGGCTCATCCCGACTGGGCAATGTTCGATCGCCAAGGGCATCTGTTCGCTTCAGATACGAAAAAGGCATTCCTAGACCCTGCTAATCCAGAAGCACGGCGTTATCTCCTGGCACTCATCGAGGAGATTGCCACTCGCTACGATGTAGATGGCATTCAGCTCGATTACATTCGCTACCCATTCCAAGACTCCCAAGGGAAGCAAAGCTATGGCTACGGTCAGGCAGCGCGTCAGATATTTAAGGAACAGACGGGCTACGACCCAATTAAAGTTTACCCAAGCAATCGCGAGTTATGGCAGAAGTGGACTAATTTTCGCGTGCAGCAAATCGACAGCTTTGTCGCCACCGTAGCGCAGCGCTTGCGATCGCAACGCCCTAACTTAATTCTCTCAGCGGCGGTGTTTCCCCTGCCCCGTGCCGAACGCGTGCAACGGCTGCAACAAAACTGGGAAGATTGGGCAATTCGGGGTGACATTGACCTGATGGTTCCCATGACGTATGCCGTGGATAGCAGGGCATTGCAAACGCTAGCACAGCCATCACTATCAGATTCGGCATTGGGTTCGGCACTGATTTTGCCAGCCATTCGACTATTGAATATGCCGACGATTACAGCGGTTGACCAAATTCAACTGCTACGAGATTTACCCGCTGGGGGGTACGCGTTGTTTGCGGTGGAGAATCTCGATGCTACGTTAAGTAGCGTATTCGCTCGCACTCAGGGGAGAAGTACACAAACCTCCTCCGAACCCATCCCCTATCGCCAGCCTTTTCCAGCCGCAGCCGCGCGTTATGCGGCATTGCAACGGGAATGGAGTTACCTCTTGGCGAATCATCGCGTCTCGATTCAGGAATCCGAGCTGTCGGAGTGGGGTAAACAAGCCGATATTCTGGCAAAATTGCTCGATTCCTTGGTCAAAGAGCCATCGACGCAAAATGTGCTATCAACAAAAGCGTTCCTGTCCTCGTTTCGCTCCCAATTCCAACGCTGGATGCGTAACCAAGCGGTAGAGCAACCTTATCAAGTCCGAGTGTGGGACAATCGTTTGGCAACGATTGAGCGGTTGCTGCGTTATGGAGAGCGAACAACATTGAATCCCAATCGACCTAACGTGTCACAGAGTCGATTGTTGAGGAATAACTGAGGTTTATAGGACAGCCACCCACGGGCAAATGTTATTTACCTTCTGCTCTTTGACGTACTGTTAGCATAAAGCTAGCATTCTCTCAGAGTCTATGTTGCCGTTCAAATACCCCGTTCCTCAAACTGACCCGCCCTTGTCACCTAGAGAAACGCTGCCTACGATGTACGATCTCAAGAGTGAAGACCCTGAGGAGCCTGGTTTGCCTGATGAATTCCATGACTTGCAAGCACAATTATTGAGTCTTACGTTTCACCCGCCTGATTATCCGGCGTCGCGAGTCTTCAGTGCCAGTGACATGAACCTTTACTATGACGTGCGTCATGCTCAATGGTACAAGCGACCGGATTGGTTTGGTGTTGTCGGCGTACCTCGACTTTATGATGATGTCGATATGCGCCTGTCTTACGTGGTTTGGCAAGAGGGCGTGAATCCTTTTGTGGTCGTGGAATTACTCTCTCCGGGTACGGAGAAAGAGGATTTAGGGGAAAGGGGTTCAGAAAAACTACCCGTTGAGTCATCAGAACTTGCAGGCAATGGGCAAGCTATCCAGCTTGAGAGTGAGGATAAACCGCCGCGAAAATGGGAGGTTTACGAGCAGATTTTACATATTCCTTACTATGTAGTGTTTAGTCGTTATAGCGATCGCTTACGAGCATTTAGACTTCAAGGAGCGCATTACGAAGAACTAGAGCTGCAAGAGCCACGAGTGTGGATGAGTGAGTTAGAGTTGGGTCTAGGATTGTGGGAAGGGGAATTTCGAGGAATTGAGCGATCGTGGTTGCGTTGGTATGATGCTCAAGGCAACTGGATTCCTACTGAAGCCGAACAGGAACGACAGCGAGTTGAACAGGAACAAGTAGAAAAAGTACAGGCTCTACAGCAAGCGGAACAGGAGCGACAGCGAGCTGAACAAGCGGTATCTAAGTTAGAGTCTCTGATGCAACGACTTCGGGATTCGGGAATCGATCCAGATACGTTGTTGGACGATCGAAGCTAGATGGAATGGAATTGACTCAGATACTCCAAGATTAACAACTTGCTACCCGTTGTAAGAGTTGGAGGTTG